>NZ_PJJW01000040.1:0-399370 GCF_002929675.1 Cryobacterium sp. M15 | reverse complement strand
GCGCACAATGCGCGCAAAAAAGCGGCCGGACCTGCACTAACAGGCCCAGCCGCATCCAATTGCCAAAATAAACAAATTTCGAGTCTGAGCACGATCCAACGCACGCACGCACTCGCTAGGCCGGCATCTGGTAGTCGCTGCGCGGAGCGCACGACAGATTTCGCTCGAACCCGGAGGGTTAAACGCTCGCGACCGGAGTCGATCTATCGGCCGCTCATCTACGACCCTACGCAGACCTGGCGGTCTCGGCGAGCTCGACCCGCGCGGTGTGGCGTTGAACGGCTTTGACGCGTCGTTTTGGTGGCGGTGAACACGCTGGGCCGACGAAACTGAGCCTCTACACAGCGCGGGTTCACTATCGGTGTCCTTGTGAATGTGCAGGTCGCTGGGGCATAATGACGATATCGGAACGCTGGTATCCAGCTACCGAATAATTTAATATTCGCCATCGTGCTTCAACTCTGAGTTGAAGGCGCGGTCGTTTCGAGGTCGTTGGGGAAGACGAACCTACTAGGAACGGAGAAACACGATGGATGCAGTACCAAACCGTCGGGCGCCGATTGCGCGGGGGATGCTTTTTGTGCACTCTTCTCCGCGAGCGGTCTGTCCTCATATTGAATGGTCTGCCGGTCGGGCCCTCGGGGAGGCTGTCAACTTCGATTGGTCAGAGCAGCCAGCTCTGCCCGGATCCCACCGGGCGGAGTATTACTGGGAAGGGTCTTCGGGTACCGGTGCCGCGCTCGCATCCGCTCTGCGCGGCTGGGAACAGCTGCGCTTTGAAGTCACCCAAGATGCTGGACCAGGTTTGGATGGTGGACGTTGGTTGCACACGCCCGAGCTGGGTATCTTCTACGCCCAGACCGACAGCGTGGGTAACGTGGTCGTGCCGGAAGATCGCATTCGATCCGCCATGGAGAGTGCGGGGGCTAACGCCATCGAGCTGCACCGGCAGTTGCGCCTGGCCCTCGGGCAATCCTGGGACGACGAACTTGAACCGTTTCGGCAGGCGAGCGACCTGAACGCCGTGGTCTGGCTGCACCAGGTCGGTTGATCAGCCACTTCTCGAGCGTGCAGTTCGCCCATTAAGCCGCCACCCGTCGATCAGCGTCGTTCCCGGTGGCAACCCCGCGAAGTCAGGCGACCCGCCTGACAGAAATGACCCCGCCCGCACCCGGGCGGGGTCATTCTCTTCTACCGGACTTTTAGATCGACCGGAACGCTACAACGGCATTGTGGCCGCCGAAGCCGAAGGAGTTGCTCAGCGCGAGTAGGTCTCCGGCCGGCAGGGCGCGCGGTGTGGTGACCACGTCAAGGGGAATCTCCGGATCCTGCAACGTGAGGTTGATCGTCGGCGGCGCGATGCGCTCGTCGAGAGCCTTCACCGTGAAGAAGGCTTCGAGAGCGCCAGCGCCACCGAGAAGGTGGCCGGTTGATGCCTTCGTGGCCGAGACCGGGATGCCGTCGAGCAGATCGCCGAACACGCGCTTGAGCGCGTTGTACTCGGCGATGTCACCAACCGGGGTGCTCGTGGCGTGGACGTTGATGTGAGAGACATCGGCGAGGGTCCCTCCGGCGTTCTCGATGGTCGAGCGCATTGCGCGGGCGGCCGCCGATCCTTCGGGGTCCGGCGCGGTCACGTGGTATGCATCGCTGTTGACAACGCCACCGAGCAGCTCGGCGTAAATGTGGGCGCCGCGCGCCTTTGCATGCTCCTCGGTCTCGATGACGAGGGCGGCTGCACCCTCGCCGAGAACGAAACCGTCACGAGTCACATCGTACGGGCGGCTCGCGGTAGCCGGGTCGTCGTTCCGGGTCGACAGGGCGTGCATCGCTGCAAACGACGCGATCGGCAGGGGGTGGATAGCTGCTTCTGAGCCTCCGGCGATGACGATATCGGCCAGTCCGGCTTGCAGGCGATTGTACGCGTTGATCAGCGCTTCGGTGCTCGACGCGCACGCGGAAACCACCGTGGTGATGCCGGCACGGGCGTGCAGGTCCATTCCAATGGCCGCCCCCGGACCATTGGGCATGAGCATCGGCACGGTCATCGGCAGCACGCGACGCGGGCCGCGTTCGCGCAGGGTGTCCCATGCATCCAGCAGGGTCCACACTCCGCCGATCCCGGTCGCCCAGTCCACGGCGAGGCGCTCAGGCTCGACCTCGGGGGAGCCGGCATCGGCCCACGCTTCGCGTCCGGCGATCAGGGCGAATTGGCTGGATGGGTCAAGACGCTTGACCTCAAATTTCTGCAGAACATCCACGGTTTTCACGCGTGCCTGTGCTGCGAAAGTTACGGGGATCGCTGTTTCAGCGACCCAGGCCTGCTCGAGGGTGGTTGCACCCGATTCGCCGGCCAGAAGGGCGGTCCAGGTGTCGACCGCCGTGCCGCCCAGCGGCGTAGTGGCACCGATGCCGGTGATAACGATTTTCTTGGTCATAAGTCAACTCTCCATGGAACGACAAACGTGTGGGCCGGTGCGTTGTGGCACCAGCCCAATGAACAGGTCGGCCGTTTTCCGACCGACCCGGTTCAGTCTTGGGTCTAGTCCTGTGCCTTCACGATGAACTCGACGGCATCGCCGACGGTCTTGAGGTTCTTGACCTCTTCGTCGGGGATCTTCACGTCGAACTTCTCTTCTGCGTTGACGACAATGGTCATCATCGAGATGGAGTCGATGTCCAAGTCGTCCGTGAACGATTTGCCCAGCTCAACCGTGTCGGTTGCAATTCCGGTCTCGTCGTTGATGAGCTCGGCCAGGCCGGTCAGAACTTCTGCGGTGGACAATGCCATGTTATTTTCTCCTTGAGGGTGTCTCGGTTGACCGAGACTTAGTTTAGAGGGTGGATAGGTTAGGGCAGCACAACGACTTGCGCACCGAACACGAGTCCGGCACCGAAGCCGATCTGCAGCGCGAGTCCGCCGCTGAGCTCTGGGTGTTCCTCGAGCAGGCGGTGGGTGGCGAGGGGGATTGAGGCCGACGACGTGTTACCGGTCGTGGCGACGTCGCGGGCGATGACGACGGATTCCGGCAACTTCAGCTGCTTGGCAAACTCATCGATGATACGCATGTTGGCTTGGTGGGGAATGAACGCGGCGAGGTCGGCGCTCTCGATTCCGGCTACTTCGAGGGCTTTCTTGGCTACCTTCGCCATGTCCCAAACGGCCCAACGGAAGACAGTTTGCCCTTGCTGACGCAGGGTTGGCCAGTCGGCCTCGCCGCGGCGGTACTCCTGCAGGGTGTGATTCATGTGAATCGCGTCTGCCTTGGATCCATCCGATCCCCACACCGTTGTGGAGATGCCCGGATAGTCACTCGGGCCGATGACGACAGCGCCAGCACCGTCGCCGAGCAGGAATGAGATGCTGCGGTCTCCGGGGTCGACGAGGTCGGAGAGCTTCTCAGCGCCCACGACGAGGGCGTAGTGGGCAGCCCCCGTGCGAATGAGCGCATCGGCTTGGGCGATGGCGTAGGCGTATCCGGCGCAGGCTGCATTGATGTCATAAGCTGCGGCAGGATTGCTGCCAACACGGTCGGCCAAAACGGCGGCCATTGATGGTGTCTGGCGTCCGTTGCTGATGGTGGCGACGATCACGGCATCAATGAGCGCCGGGTCAATGCCACTTTTCTCGATGGCTTCGCGGGCGGCATCCGTTGCCATGTCGATTGCTTCGATGTTCTGGCTGGCACGCGTGCGGGTGATGATGCCGGTGCGCTGCTGGATCCACTCGTCGGAGGAGTCAATCGCTGCGACGAGTTCGTCATTGGGTACGACGAGGTCGCCGCGGGCGGCGCCGATCGAGAGGATTCGGGTGTACTGCGCCCCGTGGGACTGCTTCAGTGTTGGCTTGGTCATTGTCTCTCTTATCAGTTTCAGGACTGCTGGTCGATCATGGCCCAAGCGGCGGGCAGGTCGTCCGGGGTCTTGATGGCGACGGTAGGAACGCCTTTGAGGGCTCGCTTTGCAAGACCGACGAGCGCGCCGGCGGGTGCGATCTCGATGATTCCGGTGACTCCCGCTCCGGCGAAAGCCTCCATGCACCTGTCCCACCGTACCGGCGATGACACCTGACCCACGAGCAGGTCCAGAAAACGGATGCCCGTGGCTACCTGGCTTCCGTCGCGATTGGTCCAGATGGGGAGGGTGGGATCGTTGGGGTTGAGCGAGCCGGCAACCACGGTCATCCGTTCGACGGCCGGTTGCATATAACGCGTATGGAATGCGCCGGCGACCTGGAGCGGGATGACTCGGGCGCGGTGCGGGGGAGCCGCGGCAAGTTCGGCGAGAGCGTCGAGTGCCCCGGCGACGACGATCTGACCACTGCCGTTAAAGTTGGCGGGTTCGAGGCCGAGCTCGGCCACCCGGGTGAGCAATTCGGTCTCGTCTGCACCGATCACGGCGCTCATGCCGGTGGGGACGAGCGCGGCGGCGGCCTGCATTGCCATGCCACGCTCTCGAACGAATCGCACCGCATCGGCGGTTTTCAGGATGCCCGCGCCCGCGGCGGCAGTGAGTTCTCCGACCGAGTGCCCGGCGATCCCGGCAACGCGGTCTCGGCGACCATCCGTGAGCAGCGCTTCAAGCGTCAGGATGCCTGCGGCGACGATGAGGGGCTGGGCAATCGCCGTGTCGCGGATGGTATCGGCGTCGCTGACCGTGCCGTGGGTGACGAGGTCTAGGTCGACGTCGCTCGAGATTTGCCGTAAGCCGGCATCGAAGGCAGGCAGAGCCAGCCAGGGTTCGAGGAATCCGGGAGTTTGGGAGCCCTGACCCGGGCAGACGACAACGATCACTTACTCAGTCTTCCAATCGGGGCCCGGAAATGAATGTACAGATGGCACTAAGTATTTCCAAAACCTTTGTAGATTCCTGCAGCCTGAGCCCTCGGGGAGGGATTTTGATTTCTCAGCTCGTGATCGGTGGCGGGATCATTCCCGGTCGTGGGCCGATTCAGAATGCGCCGCGCCGGCCGTCGTGTGGGCGTCGGCTACGCCGCTCGCTCCACGCCCACCCCGGTACCGCCACAGACCTACGCCCACGAGCAGCCCGGCCAGCAGGAGGGACAGCGCGAGCGACTCGCGCGTTGCCGGGATGATCAACATGCCCGCAAGCAGGGCGAGGATGCTGAGGATGGTGAACCAGGTGAGGTACGGGAACAACCACATTTTGAGCGAGAGCGCTCTGGCGGCATCCGGTCCCATTCGGCGACGCAGGATCAGCTGCGAAGCCGCAATCACGAGCCAGACGAACAAGGCGATGGCGCCGGAGGTGTTCACCAGGAATAGGAATACGGTGTCAGGGGCAAGGTAGTTGAGACCGACGGTCACAAACCCAACGATGGTCGAAGCGAGCACGGCGCTGCGCGGCACCCCACGGGCCGAGATCTTTCCCCAGGAACGGGGAGCGTCGCCGCGGGTGGAGAGCGAAAATAACATTCGGCTCGCGGTATAGAGGCCGGAGTTGAGGCAGGACAGAACGGAAGTGAGCACGATCACGTCCATGATCGTGCCTGCACCGGGAATCCCGTAGAGCTCGATGGCCGCCACATACGGACTCTTCGCTACGGAGGCACTGTCCCAGGGCAGCAGGGTGACGACAATGGCGATCGAGCCGATGTAGAAGATCAGGATTCGCCACACGGTGGACCTCACGGCCTGACGAACAGCGGCCACGGGGTTTTGTGATTCCCCAGCGGCGATGGTCGCAATCTCGGCGCCGAAGAAGGAGAAGACGACCACGAGCACTCCACCGAGTACCGCTCCCGCACCGTTGGGAAAGAATCCGCCACGATCAATGAGGTTGTCGAGGCCGGGCGCAGACACACCGGGCATGAAGCCGAGGATGGCCACGATGCCCAGCACCAGGAAGACCACAATGGCCGCCACCTTGATGGAAGCGAACCAAAATTCAAACTCCCCAAACGATTTCACCGACGCCACGTTTGTGAAGGTGAGTAGCACCATGAGCAGGAGAGCCCATACCCATTGATCGACCTCCGGTACCCAACGATGCACGATCGCCGCGCCCGCGGTTGCCTCGATCCCGAGGACGATGATCCAAAACCAGGCATAGAGCCAGCCGATACTGAACCCGGCCCAGCGGCCGAGAGCCCGGTCGGCGTAGGCCGAGAACGACCCGGTCTCCGGGCTCGCCGCCGCCATTTCGCCGAGCATCCGCATCACCAGAATGACGACGAGGCCCGCGGCGGCGTAGGCCACCAGAATTCCGGGGCCGGCTTGCTGGATCGCCGCTCCGGAACCCACGAACAGGCCGGCTCCGATTACTCCCGCGATCGCGATCATCGAGAGGTGACGGGGTTTGAGGCTGCGTGTCAGTTCACTGGCCTGTGGAGCGACGCTGGCGGCTCCAGTCGGTTTCGCAGCACCTTCGGTCGCGGATTTCGGGAATGGCGGCATGACACGCTCCAAGTCTGAATAGGGCAGTTCTCATTCCCCGCGCTATGAAATCGCGGACCTTCATGAGCGGCGGCGGCTGGACCCATCGTGGTCGCTGATCGAACCGATGATCAGCGCGGACTGCAAAATGAGCGCCTCGCGGGCTCCCGTGGCGTCGTAGCCGATGACTTCGGACACTCGTTTCAGGCGGTACCGCACGGTGTTGGGATGCACGAATAGTTCACGCGCGGTTGCCTCCAGCGAGCGGCCGTTGTCGAGGTAGCACCACAGAGTGGTGAGCAGCTCGGTAGAGTGCGCTTGCAGGGGTCGATAGATGCGATGGATGAGTGTGGCGCGAGCGAGCGGATCACCGGCCAGGGCACGTTCGGGGAGCAGGTCGTCGGCCTGCACTGGCCGTGGAGCGTTGCGCCATGAGCGGGCGACGGCGAAACCGGCCAGCGCCGCCTTGGCACTCTTTGATGCGTCCACAAGGTTGGGAACCTCGTGGCCCAGCACCAGGTGCCCAGGGCCGAAGATCGGCTCTAACTGCATGGCGATCTCCATAAAAGTGAGCGCTGCGGCCGTGCCGACGTCGTCGCTGTCTGCCGGGGCGGGGCGTGCGCGACCGATCACGAGCACGAGGCGGTTTCCCTGTACGCCGATGAGGACGTCGGCGGCCATGTGCCGGGCGGCTCGGCGCAATTGGTCGACGTCGAGCATCTGCGGGGTAGTGCCGACCAAGACGCACACTTCGCCGTGGCCGTGCCAACCCAGGGCGGCGATCCGGCTGGGCAGTTCGTCGTCATATTCACCGCTGAGAATGGAATCAACGACGAGAGCTTCGAGTCGCGCGTCCCAGAGCCCGCGTGCCTCGGCAGCCCGAGCGTAGACATCTGCTGCTCCGAAGGCAATCTCTCGCGAGTAGAGCAGAATCGCTTCGCGGAGGGCCTCGCCGCCGTCCTTGACGCGCTCCTCGACGACCTCAACCGTCACGCGGATCAGTTGCAGCGTCTGCTGCAGACTCACCGAGCGCAGCAACTCTCGCGGGGCAGCACCGAAGACGTCCGCGGCGATCCACGGCGTTGACCGTGGATCGTCGAACCAGGAGATGAAACTCGTGATCCCGGCCTGGGCGACCAGGCCGACGGCGGACCGCCGCCCTGGTGGCATGTCGCCATACCAGGACAGCGTGTCTTCGAGTCGTTTGAGCGTCTGAGTCGACAGTTCACCCGAGATGGTGCGTAACCAGTTGAGAGTCTGTTCTTTCGTTTTGGGCGCCGGTGCCACGGTTTCTTAGCTCTCGCCCCCGGCAGAGCCGGTGGTGCCCGCGCTCACATCGTGCAGGCGGTACTTGGCGATCGCCTGGCCCGCGAGGCTGCGGTCTACTTCGCCGCGACGAGCCAGCAGCTCCAGGGTGCGCACGACCATAGACGGACCGTCGATCTTGAAGAATCGGCGTGCCGCCGGACGGGTGTCCGAGAAGCCGAAGCTGTCGGCACCGAGTGTCGCGAAGTCGCCCGGAACAAACTGTCGAATCTGATCTGGAACGGCGTGCATGAAGTCGGACACGGCGACGAAGGGACCGGCTGCGCCTTGGAGCTTCGTGGTGACATACGGGATACGGGGCTCATCGTCGGGGTTGAGGAAGTTGTGCTCCTCAGCGGCGAGACCATTGCGGCGCAGTTCGGTCCATGAGGTGACCGACCAGACGTCGGCCGAGACACCCCAGTCATCGGCGAGCAGCTGCGCAGCTTCCAGTGCCCACGGTACGGAGACGCCGGAGGCAAGCAACTGCGCCTTCGGTCCGGCGACAGCAGATGCGCTAACCCGGTGAATACCGTGCAGGATGCCGTCCACATCGACATCGGCGGGTTCGACCGGTTGTACGGCCGGCTCGTTGTAGACCGTGACGTAGTACATGACGTTCGGGTCAGTGTGGGTGCCGCCGTACATGCGCTCAAGTCCGGCGCGCACGATGTGGCCGATCTCGTACCCGTACGCCGGGTCGTAGGAGACGACGGCCGGGTTGGTCGATGCCAGCAGTGGCGAGTGACCGTCGGCGTGCTGCAGACCTTCCCCGGTCAGCGTCGTGCGCCCGGCCGTGGCACCGACGATGAACCCGCGGCTCATCTGGTCGCCGGCGGCCCACAAAGCGTCGCCGGTGCGCTGGAAACCGAACATGGAGTATAACACGTAAACCGGAATGAGCGGTTCGCCCTGCGTGGAATACGACGTGCCCACATTGGTGAAAGCAGCGGCGGCGCCGGCCTCGTTGATGCCAACGTGCAGAATCTGGCCCTGCGGGCTCTCCTTATAGGCGAGCAGCTGGGCGTGGTCGACCGACGTGTAGTGCTGGCCGTTGGGGTTGTAGATCTTCGCGTTGGGGAAGAACGCGTCGATGCCGAAGGTACGAGCCTCGTCGGGGATGATCGGAACGATGCGGTTTCCAAAGTCCTTGGCGCGCAACAACTCCTTGAGTAGACGCACGAACGCCATGGTCGTGGCGATCTCCTGGGTTCCCGACCCCTTCTTGGCGACCGCGTAGGTCTCATCCCCGGGCAGGTTGAGCTTGGTGTGGGTGGTGCGTCGCTCCGGCAGATAGCCGCCGAGCGCACGCCGACGCTCGTGCATGTACTCGATCGCCTCGTCCTTGTCGCCGGGGGTGTAGTACGGCGGCAGGTAGGGGTTTTCCTCGAGCTGGGCATCCGTGATCGGTACGTGCATGCTGTCACGGAACGACTTGAGGTTGTCGAGGGTCATCTTCTTCATCTGGTGGGTCGCGTTGCGACCCTCGAAGCTCGGACCGAGGCCGTAGCCCTTGACCGTTTTCGCCAGGATGACGGTGGGCTGGCCGGTGTGCTCCGAAGCGGCCTTGAACGCGGCATAGACCTTGCGGTAGTCGTGTCCACCGCGCTTGAGGTTCCAGACCTCGTCGTCGCTGAGGTGCTCGACGAGCTTGAGCGCACGCGGGTCACGGCCGAAGAAATTCTCGCGCACGTAGGCGCCGCTTTCGGCCTTGTACGTCTGGTAATCACCATCGGGCGTGACGTTCATCAGGTTGATCAGGGCGCCGTCTACGTCGTTCTTGAGGAGGCTGTCCCACTCCCGGCCCCAGACCACCTTGATGACGTTCCAGCCAGCACCACGGAAGAAGCTTTCGAGCTCCTGGATGATTTTGCCGTTACCGCGAACGGGGCCGTCAAGGCGCTGAAGATTGCAGTTGATGACAAAGTTGAGGTTGTCGAGGCCCTCGTTAGCGGCAACCTGCAGCTGGCCGCGGCTTTCCACCTCGTCCATTTCACCGTCGCCGAGGAATGCCCAGACCTGCTGGTCGCTGGCATCTTTGATGCCCCGGTTGGTCAGGTAGCGGTTGAGCTGCGCCTGATAGATCGCATTGATCGGGCCGAGACCCATGGAGACGGTGGGGAACTGCCAGAATTCCGGCATGAGGCGCGGGTGCGGATATGACGAGATGCCATCGGGGGCGTGCGATTTTTCCTGACGGAAACCGTCGAGCTGGTTCTCGGTCAGCCGGCCTTCGAGGAAGGCGCGCGCATAGGTGCCGGGGGAGGCGTGGCCCTGAATGAAAATCTGGTCGCCACCGCCCGGGTGGTCCTGACCGCGGAAGAAGTGGTTGAAACCAACTTCATACAGGGCAGCGGAGGACGCGTAGGTGGAGATGTGGCCACCCACGGCAATGCCCGGGCGCTGCGCGCGGTGCACCAGAACGGCAGCGTTCCAGCGAATCCACGCCCGGTAGCGACGCTCAATATCTTCGTCACCCGGAAAGTCGGGTTCGTTCTCCGGGGCGATGGTGTTGATGTAGTCCGTCGTCGGAACCATGGGAACGCCCAGATGAAGCTCTTTCGAACGCTTCAAGAGGCTCAACATGATCTCGCGGCCGCGCTCGTGGCCGTGTTCAGCAACGAGCGAATCGAGGGATTGCGACCACTCCGCCGTTTCCTCCGGATCGGAGTCGGCGTTGTTCTTCGAGTACGGGTCCTGGTCGTTGACCGTCACGGTCGACCTCTCTCTGGGGGTTATGCAGCGATGGTGTCCCGAGGGCGGGGGCAATCTTTGCCACCACGAGGGCACGTGCCGTAAGTAAGCAGGTTGGACTGCAACCGGTGGCACCACATAAGCCTACAGATCTCACTCGATGTCCGCGTACGGGGGTACCAACGGCCGAAAACTCACCCGGGCAAGCGGGGCGGTCTGTGAAACCACGCACGTTGCCGGGCTAGAGTGTGTCACCGGCCAATCCGTGCGTCAACGGCGCACCAGGAAAGGAGCATTAATGGCTCTCGAGAACGATACTCAGGCACCCGATTTCAAGCTCACCAACCAGTTCGGTGAGAGCGTGCAACTCAGTCAGTACCGAGGAATGAAGTCAGTAGCGCTCGTTTTCTTTCCATTGGCATTCTCCGGAATCTGCAGCGGAGAACTCTGTGAATTGCGCGACAACCTTGCACTGTTCCAAGACGGCGGCGTCGAGCTGATCGGCATTTCGGTCGACTCTCGACACGCCCTTCGCGCGTTCGGTGAGCAGGAAAAATATTCGTTTGACCTGGTCGCTGATTTTTGGCCGCACGGCGCGGTCGCGAAGGAATATGGCGTCTTTCTCGAGGAGAAGGGGTTCGCCAATCGCGCGACTTTCCTGATCGATCCAAGCGGTATTATTCGGGCCAGTTTTATCACCGCGCCGGGCGAGGCGCGTTCGATTGACGCCTACCGGGCTGCCCTCGAAGAGCTCGCACCCGTCCTGTGACCCCCTCGCGTCGTCAAACCTGCGTCGACACTGACCTATACTGAACACACCCGAACAGTGAGACGTCGGGGCCTTTAGCTCAGTTGGTAGAGCGCCACGTTTACACCGTGGATGTCATCGGTTCGAGCCCGGTAGGGCCCACAAGTAAAACGCCTGTTCAGAAAGAATATCTGGGGTATCGCCTCGCAGAGTCGGCTCGCAAATCGACCTGTCAGGTGGTGAGGCGTCGGTGAGCGTGCACCGCAGCAGCAACGAGCCCGATCTCGTGCGTCAGATCAGCGACACGCTCGCACCGACCAGGGGTCGTCTGGTCTTCAACGGCTTCCCGACGGGGGTTTCGGTTGTCATGGGCTCAGCACCACGAGACGATTCCCCGTCACATGGACGGCGCTCTGGTGCTGCCCCGCTGACCCGGCAGGGCGAGATGGCCCGGCGCGTCCTACGGCGCCACCGTGACGCACGAAATCGCTCCTGAGGGGGTTCTCAGGAGCGATTTCGTGTGGGTAATTCAGATCAGGCTGTCGGGTCAGTTGCCCGTGTATCGGAAGATGTAGAGCCCGAAATCACGGTCGCTGGCCGCAACGTATTCGACGCCGTTGTTCTCGAACACGTCCACACCCCAGAAGTTGTTGCCGCCCTCGTCAATGAAGCGACCGGTCTCGACGAGTTTGTCGTCGATGATTTTGGTCACTCGAAATCCTCCCGCGTAATACGAGAAGTACGCCAGGTCGGCCCGCTGTTTGGACGTGGCCACCTCGTGAACCGAGAGGTCGCCGAAGCCCACAGCGTAGGCAGGGTCCATGGCTTCGGGAATTGCATAGGTGTCCAGCTCGGACATCTTTCCCGTCGAGTTGTCGAAGAGGTGCACATAACCCCAACCGTCGAAGAACGCGCGCAAGGAAACGAGGTCTCCGACGGCGCCCAGACTCAGGCCGGGAATCAGGCTGGCAGCGCCGGCGAGGCAGGCCGCGTTATCGTAGGAGGCCTCGAGGTCGAAGAAACCGAATCCGGTTTGACGGTCGACCGAAGAGGTCCGGATGTTGCCGGCGACGCTCATCCCGAATGCGCCGCATCCGTCGGTACCCTCGCGGTTGATGATGACGATTCCGTCGTAGCCGCCAGCCGTTTCAACGTTCGCCACCTTCTCGGTGAACGCGCAGAGACCACGGGTGACGATCGCGATCTGGCTGCCGCTCGCGGTGACCGGCGCCGGTGGCACAACCGGATCACCGGAACATGCTTGTCCCGCGTAGACGGCATCACCGGTCAGCGACTCCCCGCCTTGCAGCTGCGGTGTGTCGCTGCCCTGCGAGATCTGAAACGGTGTCGCGGAGTCATCCGTGGTGCCCTCCGCGCCGTTGGGCGCGAAGTCCTCGTCGGCACCGATTACGAACCTGTTGTCTAGGGTGAACTCGCCCTGGTGGCCGTTGCCTTCAGGCTTCTCGATCAGGCCTGCCGACTCCTGAAGCTGCGGGTCGGGGTTGGTGAAGTCCGTATCGCCGACATAGATCGGGTTGTGCACGTCGGTCATGTCAACGGTGACGTATCCGGCGTCCCAGTAGGACAACAGCATCACCTGTTTTCCGGCGATCTGCTTGACGACGAGGTCGTGGAGAAACACCTCGGTCAGGTTCGACGGTGCGTTCTGGAGGATCTGCGGGAAGGTCTTGTCCAGATCGTATTCGGCGGTGAGGAACGGCTTCTTCGGGTTCGTGATGTCCATAATGTCGACATCGGTGCCCTCTTCGTTGTCAACGATGACCGCGTACGCCTTGTCGCCGGCATCCCACGCGAAGACGCTGTGGGTCTGGTTGGAGGTCTTCTTGCCCTGACCATCGGCTGTTGAATCGCCAATGCCCACGGCGAGTGGTGTGGGGTGCTCGGGATTCGTCACGTCATAGAGATTCATGCCGCCGAACCCTGCTTTGTCCTTGCACTTCTCGTTATTGGTGACGAGCACGTCGCCGGTAAAGGCTGGCGTATCGAGTTGAAGGGCCTGGACACCCTCGCCCGGGTAGCTGCCCTCCTTGGACTGGATAAACGCGACCTCCTTCGGCTTCGCGGGTTCCTTGATATCCACGACGTGCACCCCGTTGTAGGTGCACGACACGACGCCCCACGCAGCAAGGTAGGCATAGTCCTTGAAGACGCCCACATCGGCGATCTTCTCGGGCACCGCGTTCTTCATCTTCAGTTTGGAGACTACGTTGATATTGGACTGTGTTGCCGGCAGATGACCGGCCGTTTCGCCGTGCTGATGGGCGTCGCGAGCGCCGTCGGCGGTCGATAGCGCGCCGTCGTTCCCGGGTCGGGCCGATGCAACGGATGTTGTGGCGAGGATCAACGCTGCGACGGACACCAGCGTCAGTCCAGCGCGAATGGCAGGTGATTTGACCATGACACTCCTTCGGTGCGGAATTTTAAATCGAATGTTCGAACCGTAGTCCGCCCATACACGCTTTGGCAAGGAAGTACAAATCGACCAGGATGTGGCCGCCACGGCGACGCGGTGCGCATGCGTCGCCATGGCCTACCCCTCGCGGTGGCCTTCGAACCGAATTCTCTGTCGGGCGATGAACTGCGCCTCGCGGAAATCACCCCCTCGCCGCGGGCCGTGTGCATCGAGCGCAATGGGGACACTTTTGGAGGTCTTGGCTATGGACGGCGAGGGACCATGGCGGGTGATTCTCTACGATCCGACGCGCATCGTGCAGGCGCTTCGTTTTGTTCGAGCGTGGCTTCCGGTCGACGATGTGTGCTCGCTGCCGTGCGTGCGGCTGGATGCCCTGAACCGGCGCGGGCGTTAGACCTCGGGGTTATACGTGCGCCGGGACTCGTGGTGCCAGCGGCACAGGGTTTCGATCCACTCCTGTGACCAATCAATCGTGCCCGGGGTGCGGCTGCAGCGCTCACAGGTGGTTGGAGAGCGCGTCTGTGCTCGGGACACAGCTTCGCGGGTTGCAGGGGCGCGGGCTGTCACGCTGTCGGCGGGTTCGAGTGTGACTCGGAACTCACCGCATTTCTGCCGGACGCTTGTTAATCGAAAGCGTGGGTCAACGGACAGCAGGACGGCCGAGAGCGTGACCAGAACCCGTGGGGGAAAGTCCTATGGACTCTTGCATTCTGTGGCCTCATGAGGGCCTGACGCCGTCGGTCCGCGGGAGCCCAGGGTCACGACCAGCAGCAGAATTCGCCACAATCCCGGATTGTCGGGCAAGTTACCGCAAATGCGCAGTCTCTCGAGAGCCCGTGTTCTTTCGGATCCTCATTGAATGTGTGTGCGACCGGACCTTTACACCGTGGATGTCATCGGTTCGAGCCCGGTAGGGCCCACATTCAGCAGACTTAGCCACCATCTGCCAGCACGACCCAGCGGGTGGAAGGCGATGTACGCGAGCACCTCGCCTAGCGCGTTCCGGGTTCGCACCGAGGGCTGAGCCGGAGATACCACCACCGCCCAGGCGCGTGCTGATCTTGTTGCCCTCGGCATCCCGCAGGAGCGCGCCATACGCGAGTGCGATATCGTTCGTCGGGAATTACAGCATGCGCTCAACGCACCTGGGGCGTGCCTCAACGTTTGAACATGCGAGATAGCTAAAATTCCATCCCATTGGGGTAGACCGGGCATATACTATCAGCGCGACCCTGGACCTTGGACGTAGGCGAATTTTCCGCGAGCTTTCGAGGGGCGATCATGAAACGCATATTTCATCCTGGCGGTTCAGTAATAACCGGCAGCGATCTCGCTGATGCGGTCCTTCTCTACGCGGAGGCGCTCTGCAACCGCCGGCAAGTGGATGTCGTCGATATCCCAGTGATGGGCGATAACGGAAGTCTGCTGCGGGCCCAGTTCCTGATCGGTTCGTCGAGCCAGCTGGTGAGCGTCACGGCCGACGGCCTGTCGCCAGAACTGGTTGAACCGGAGACCACCGATTTTCTGCACCGCAAAGCCCAGACCGGGGCCATGATCCCCGCCGCCTGGACCCGGGAAGAATCGGCTGCTGCGCAGTTCGACGAATTCGACTACTGAGCCTTTTCGTCGAACATGGAACGTCGGGTTGCTCCGTGTCCGACGAAGCTCCAGTGCCGGTCGCCCAGTAGGCTGAGCTAGTGTCATTCTCGCTAGCCGACTTTACTCGAGTCGCCCATACCCTGTGGCCCCTCGACGGTGCTGAAGACTGGGATCGGCCGGGCTTGGTCAGCGGAAATCCGTCGCGGCCGGTGCGCCGCATCCATCTCGCGGTTGATGCCACGTCCCAAACCGTCGAGGAGGCCATCCAGGCCGAGGCTGACGTGCTGCTGACGCACCATCCGCTGCTTTTGCACGGAGTCACAAGTGTCGCCGAAGATCGCTACAAGGGTGCGTTGCTCAGCCGGCTCATTCGTGCCGACTGCGCATTGCTGGCCGCGCATACGAACGCTGACGTTGTCGCAGACGGCGTGTCCGACATTATTGCCACGCACCTGAAGCTGGCTGATGTGATCCCCATTTCCGAGAGCGTTGCCCCCGGCACCGGCATTGGTCGCGTGGGACGTTTAACCCAGCCAACAACGCTGGGACACCTCGCGCACACCATGCTGGCACTATTGCCGGCTACGGCGTCAGGTGTGCGTGTCGCGGGCGATTATGCCGCAGCGGTCACCACCATCGCGTTGTGTGGCGGCGCAGGCGATTCGTTACTGCGCCACCCCAGAGTAATCACAGCGGATGTCTACATCACCTCCGACCTGCGTCATCACCCTGCCTCCGAAGCCCGAGAGCAGGCGCTCTGCGCGGGCGGCCCCGCCCTGATGGACGTGTCGCACTGGGCCAGCGAATGGCTCTGGCTGGAACCAGCTGCCGTGCAGCTACGAGCTGCCCTCCCCGGGACCACTGTCACGGTGAGTGAGCTGAACACCGATCCCTGGGATTTCGCCGTTGTGCATTGACTCGTGCACTAACCTCCCAGTCTCCCTATTTTTTCGAACCACATCTCATTTTTAGCGTTAGGTCAGGACATCGTGAAGGCATCACCACTCCAGCAGAAGGAACTTCTGCGGCTTCAAGCCCTGGATATCAAGGTTCTTCAGATCAGGCACCAGTCAAAGTCGCTCGCGGCGCACGCCGAACTGGCCGCGCTCAATCGCGAAGCGGAAGCCAGCCGTATGAAGCTGCTCGGGCGAACGGGCGAACTAGACGACGTACGCACCGAACTGGGACGCATCGAGAGCGACGTCGAGGTTGTTGAGAAGCGCATCAGTCGCGACACCGACCGCCTTCAGCACACTTCGTCGGTCAAGGATATCCAGGCTCTCGACTCCGAAATCGCCTCGCTCAAAAAACGTCTGTTCGACCTCGAAGAGATCGAGATCGCCGTGTTGGAGCGTCAGGAAGAGCATGAAGCGGCCGTCGCCGTCGTAACACAGGAACGCGATGCCATCGCCAAGCGCGTGAGCGCGACCGAGTCCGCGCGCGACGAGGTGCTCCATGACCTCACGCGCCAGCTCGGCGAACTGACCCGCGACCGAGCCGCCGTAGCCGCCACCATTCCTGATGACCTCGCGACCCTCTACGAGCGGTTGCGTATCTCCGGCCATGGCAACGCCGCGGCGCTGCTCCGAGCCCGTACCTGCAGCGGCTGCACAATGACCATCACGGGGAGCGACCTCGCCGACGTTCGCCAGGCACCCGCCGACGAGGTCATCTTCTGCCCCGACTGTGGTGCCGTGCTGGTACGCACCGAAGAGTCCGGAATCTAATAACGGTTCGCGGTGGGCCGCGCGCCCGGTAGACTCAACCTTCGGAATGGGTCGGCAAGACGGTCGCGTCATTTGTTGGATCTTCGGATCTCGCGGATGCCGAGGAACGTCCGGGCTCCACAGAGCAGGATGGTGGGTAACACCCACCCGGGGTAACCCGCGAGACAGTGCCACAGAAAGTAAACCGCCATTTGCGCCCCGCCTTCGGGTCGGGTGTGGTGGTAAGGGTGAAACGGTGGTGTAAGAGACCACCAGAGGCCAGGGTGACCTGGTCGGCTCGGTAAACCTCGTCCGGAGCAAGGTCAGACAGAAAGCGCTAAGGCTGCTCGCCGAGCTTTCGGGTAGACCGCTAGAGGGCTGCGGTAACGTAGTCACGAGATAGATGGCCGTCGATGGTGTGTGAACACCTGGACAGAACCCGGCGTACTAGCCGGCCCATTCCACCCCACCGTACCGACGAACCCGGCGCCCACCCGGGCGGGTCCGCAGCGACGCGGACCTGCCTGGGTCGGGTAGCGCTGTCGGACTAACCCGGAAAGCGGGCAGCCAAAGCCGCCGCACCCAGAATTCCGGCGTTGTTGCGGTGGACAGCGGGGATGATGCGCGTCTTCAGATTGAGCAACGGCAGAAAGTTCCCATGGTGCTTGGAGACCCCTCCTCCGACGATGAACAGGTCGGGGGAGAAGAGCCGTTCCAGCGTTGAGTAATACTTCTGCAAGCGTGCGGCCCACGTTTCCCAGCTGAGATCGTCACGTTCCTTGGCGGAGTAAGCCGCGCGCGTTTCGTAGTCATGCCCGTCGATCTGCAGGTGGCCCAGTTCCGTATTGGGCACCAGCACGCCGTCGTTCAACAGGGCTGAACCGATCCCGGTACCGAGCGTGGTCAACAGCACAACGCCAGCGACACCCTTGGCCGCACCAAACTGTGCTTCAGCGTAACCGGCAGCATCTGCGTCATTGACGAAGTGAATCGGCAGACCGAGGCCCTTTTCAAACAGGGCTTCAGCGGCAAGGCCAATCCACTTCGACGATACGTTCGCCGCTGACATGGTGTGACCGCTCTTGACGACGGCGGGAAAACACACGCCGACCGGAAGGTCGCCGACGCCTTTCGAAACGGTGGAGAGCAGGGTGCGAGTTGTCTCGACGATGTCCTGCGGGCGCCCCCCTTTGGGCGTGGGCAACTTCACTCGGTCGGTCAAAAGCTCACCGGTGGCCAGGTCGACCACCGCCCCCTTGATTCCCGTGCCGCCGATGTCGATTCCAATGGCCGTCGTTGCAGTCATGTGTTGATCCTCTGTCTATTCGAAAACCGGGTCAGGCTAAGGTCAGGATTTCAGCGCCGCGCTCGGTCACTACGAGTGTGTGTTCGAATTGAGCTGTCATGCTACGGTCGCGGGTGAGAACCGTCCAGTCATCGCTCCAGATGTCCCAGTCGCTGGTTCCCAGGGTGAGCATCGGCTCGATGGTGAAGACCATGCCGACCTCCATGACCGTGTCGAACTGCGGTGCGTCATAGTGCGGGATGATGAGGCCGGAGTGAAAGGCTTCGCCAACGCCGTGCCCCGTATAGTCGCGCACAACGCCGTAGTTGAACCGCTTGGCGTAGGACGCGATGGTGCGACCGATCACATTGACCTGGCGCCCAGGGGCAACGGCTTTGATGCCGCGCGCGAGCGCCTCCCTGGTTCGTTCGACCAATAGCGTCACCTCCTCGGTGGCTTCGCCCACAATGAACGTGACGTTGGTGTCGCCGTGCACGCCGTTCTTGTACGCCGTGATGTCAATGTTGACGATGTCACCATTGTCGAGCACCGTGTTATCGGGGATTCCATGGCAAATGACCTCATTCACCGAACTGCACAGTGATTTGGGGTAGCCGCGGTAGCCCAGGGTCGAAGGGTAGGCATCGTTGGCAACCAGGTAGTCATGACCGATCTGGTCCAGTTGCTCGGTGGTGACGCCGGGAACGATGGCTCGACCGACAGCGGCAATCGCCTCAGCGGCGATGCGGCCGGAGTGACGAATAAGCTCGATCTTTTCGGTCGAATAGACGTCAGATCCGGTGAACGGGCTCGGCCCCTTCTTGCCCACGTACTCTGGACGAACGATGTGTGATGGGACGGAACGGGTCGATGACACCGTTCCCGGGATGAGGTGACCGATCGAATCCTTAGGCATAGGATCAAGCTTATGGCCGACGACAAAGAACACGCATTCTGGTACAACATGCGCACGGGCGAAGTGGAGCACGGTTTTCAGTCGCCATCGCTGGATCGGGTGGGGCCATTCCCTACCCGGGACGAGGCAGTTCATGCTCTGGAGAAACTGCGCGCCAACAGCGCCAAGTGGTCGGAAGACGACGCTCGGGACGCCCGCTAACCGTTGAGCGCGCGCTACTCGTAGGTGTGCTCTGTTGCCGGGTATGCCCCAGAGGCAACGTCAGCGGTGAACCGCTGCACAGCATCCGTCAGCACCGCTCGAACGTCGGCGTACTGACGCACGAACTTCGGTACTCGACCACTGGTCATGCCAGCAAAGTCCGTCCACACGAGCAGCTGCCCGTCAACGGATGGCCCCGCCCCGACCCCGATAGTCGGGATCGACAGTCGCTCCGTGACGAGGGCGGCGACGGACGCCGGTACCATCTCCAGGACAACGGCGAAGGCGCCGGCGTCCTGCACCGCGAGGGCGTCCGCGATGAGTGTCTCGGCGGCGTCTCCACGACCCTGAATGATATGGCCACCCAAGCCATGTTCGCTTTGCGGAGTGAATCCCACATGGCCCATGACGGGGATGCCAGCCGAGACGATGCGCCTGATCTGTTTATGGCTGCGCTGGCCGCCCTCGAGTTTCACCGCGTGCGCCTGGGCCTCTTTCATGAACCGCACGGCGGTCGAGAGAGCCTGATCCGCGCCGCTCTCGTACGAACCGAACGGCATATCGGCCACAACGAAGGCACGGGTCACTGCCCGAGCAACAGCACGGGTCAGAGGAATGAGCTCGTCAACCGTGACGGGGAGAGTGGTCTCGTACCCGAAGACATTGTTGCCGGCTGAATCGCCCACCAGGAGAAAGTCGATTCCGGCCGCATCAAAAATTTGGGCAGTGAGCATGTCGTAGCTCGTCAGGCCCGTAATGGGGATTCCCTGGGCCTTCGCGTTCTGAAAGTGCCGCGTGCGTACCCGCTTGGGCCCGGAAACCGCGCTATAGGGGTGCTGCACGGCGGCATCGGCGCCCGCCGGATCGGGCTCTGGTGCTGTCAACTCTGGCATGCAACAAGTGTAGTCAGGCGAGCAATCATGCTCGGAGCCAGTAGCCTAGACAGCAGGTATTGAGGACGGTAGCTATTTAGGTGCGTCCCCGTTGGAGCAATCAGAAAGAGCGTGAATGGACAAGCAGCGCGACTTCGTTCTTCGGACCATCGAGGAGCGAGGAATCAAGTTCATTCGGCTTTGGTTCACCGACGTCGTCGGTACCCTCAAATCGGTGGCCATTGCACCCGCCGAGGTCGAGGGCGCGTTCAACGAAGGCCTCGGGTTCGACGGTTCCGCCATCGAGGGCCTCACCCGCTCCTTTGAAGCGGATGTCCTGGCTCACCCAGATCCCACCACGTTCCAGATTCTGCCCTGGCGCGGGGAAGTCGATCCCACCGCCCGCATGTTCTGCGACATCACCACACCCGACGGCCAGCCCGCCGTCGCCGACCCCCGCAACGTGCTCAAGCGCACCCTGGCCAAAGCGGCCGACCGTGGCTTCACGTTCTACACCCACCCCGAGGTGGAGTTCTACCTGCTCAAGTCGTCGAAGTACGGCAAGAACGGTCCGACTCCGGTCGACTCGGCCGGCTACTTCGATAATGTTCCCGGTGGAACCGCCCACGATTTCCGTCGCCGCTCGGTGCGCATGCTCGAAGACCTCGGAATTTCCGTTGAATTCAGCCACCACGAGGCGGGTCCCGGCCAGAACGAAATCGACCTGCGCTATGCCGACGCTCTGACGACCGCGGACAACATCATGACCTTCCGTACGGTGGTCAAGGAAGTCGCGATCGAGCAGGGCGTGTACGCGACGTTCATGCCCAAGCCCATGTCGGAGCATCCCGGATCGGGCATGCACACGCACATGTCGCTGTTCGAGGGTGACGCAAACGCGTTCTACGAGGCCGGTGCTCAATACCAGCTCTCCAAGATCGGCCGCCAGTTCATCGCCGGCCTGCTCAAGCACGCCCCCGAGATCACCGCGGTGACCAATCAATTCGTGAACTCGTACAAGCGACTGTGGGGTGGCGATGAGGCTCCGAGCTTCGTTTGCTGGGGTCACAACAACCGCTCAGCGCTGGTGCGCGTACCGCTGTACAAGCCGAACAAGGGCCAGAGTGCCCGTGTTGAATATCGAGCGATCGACTCCGCGGCCAACCCTTACCTCGCCTACTCCCTCATGCTGGCCGCCGGCCTCAAGGGCATCGAGGAGGGCTACGAGTTGCCGCCGGAGGCCGAAGACAATGTGTGGAGCCTCAGCGACACCGAGCGTCGTGCGCTCGGATACACGCAGCTGCCGGCCAGCCTCGATCATGCTATTCAATTCATGGAGGAGTCCGAGCTCGTCGCGGAGACGCTGGGCGAACAGGTCTTCAACTATGTTCTGCTCAACAAGCGGCAGGAGTGGCGGGACTACCGGTCACAGGTCACCCCGTTCGAACTTCAAAAAAACCTGGAGATGCTCTAACTCGCCAGTGGTGTCGCTGATCGAAGGAATCGCCCGCGATGGAGCGTTTGCACTTGACCCTGACCGAACTCGTTCGGGTAGGTTTCGTTGACCTTGCCGACGTGCGTGTTCGGCTCGACGAGATTGCCCAGCTCGGTGCGAGCAGCCCGCACCGAGCCACCGGTTCAGCTGGCCGGTTGACCGATACTCGGGTATTGCTGCCGCTGCTCACGGCAACGGCAAGCCCGGATGCCGCGCTGATCGCGTTGGTCGCCCTGCTGCGGCAGGGTTCGCCTGAACTATTCGAACTGCTCCAGTCGCCGGCTGCGACCGGGCGCCTGTTGAAAGTCGTCGGAGCGTCCAGCGGAATCACCGAATTCTTCCTCCGGCATCCGGTGGAACTGACGGTTCTGGTCACGCCGTTGACGGTGCTGCCGAGCGTCGACGAGCTGGTCCGCGACCTGTTGGACTCTGTCGGCGCGACCGAGGGATTCTCCCGCCTGGTCGATGATGCAGCGTGGATCGCTCTCAGGGTGCGCTACCGTCGCCGCTTGGCGCAGCTCGCCGCCTTCGACCTCGAACAGGCCGACCCGGTTGCCGGGCTCGACGGCATCGCCCGTACCCTGTCCGATCTCGCCACGGCGGCGCTCGAAGCCGCATTAGCGGTTGCCCGCACCATGTGCAGCGGCGATACGGCCGGGCGCGCTGTCTTTGCTGCCGACCAGGTGCGCGCAACGCGCCTGGCCATTATCGGCATGGGCAAGGCCGGGGCGAGCGAGCTCAACTACGTGAGCGACGTCGACGTTATCTTCGTCGCGGACGGCGACGAATCAGCCGGTCTGGAAAGTTCTCGGGCTGTCGAGATCGCGACCCGTCTTGCCGTGCTCATCATGCGTGGCCTGGGCGAATCCGGCATCGAACCAGAACTGTGGGAGGTCGACCCCAACCTGCGTCCGGAAGGCAAGAGTGGAGCCCTCGTACGCTCGATCGAATCCCATCTGGCTTACTATGACCGTTGGGCCAAGAGTTGGGAGTTTCAGGCGCTGCTCAAGGCCCGCACGCTGGCCGGTGACCGCGAACTCGGAGCCCGTTACATGGATGCGGTCACACCCAAGGTCTGGAGCAGCGCCGGCCGCGAGAATTTCGTCGAATCGGTCCAGCGTATGCGGGAGCGCGTCACCGACAATATCCCCGACGACGAGGTTGATATTCAGCTCAAGCTCGGTCCGGGCGGACTGCGCGATATCGAGTTCACGGTGCAGCTGCTTCAACTCGTTCATGGCCAGACCGACCCTGCCGTTCGACAGGCTGGCACCCTCCCGGCGCTGGCCGCCCTGGCGACCGCCGGGTATGTGGGTCGAGCCGAAGCGACCGAGTTCGCTCAGGACTATCGCTCTCTGCGCCTGATGGAACATCGGCTGCAGCTGCAAAAACTCCGTCGTACCCACCTGGTGCCACGCGACGAGGCAAATCTGCGGGTGCTGGCCCGTTCGACCGGTCTGGCGACCAGCGCTGCCGGACTCACCGCCCGCTGGTCGGAGACGAAACAAAGGGTGCGCGGCCTGCACGAGCGCCTTTTCTACCGCCCCCTGCTATCGGCGGTGGCGTCGCTGCCGGCCGATGGGCTGAACCTGACCAGTGCACAGGCCGAGGCTCGTCTGGCGGCGATTGGGTTTGTGAACACCAAGGGCGCTCTGGCGCACATCGCCGCCCTCTCCGGCGGAGTGTCCCGGCGCGCGGCGATTCAGCGACACCTCCTCCCCGTCCTGCTGCAGTGGCTGTCGCAGGGGGCAGACCCGGACTACGGCTTCCTGGTCTTCCGGCGCCTGAGCGACAACCTCGGTTCGACCTATTGGTTCCTGCGCATGTTGCGTGACTCCTCGGGTGCGGCCGAGCGCCTCACCAGGGTGCTGTCCGGGAGTCGTTATATCGGCGAGCTGCTGGAGAAGATCCCTGAAGCGGTGGCGTGGCTCGAAGACGAAGCCGACTTGCAGCCTCGACCGCTCAGAGCACTCCAAGACGAAACCCGAGCGGTCCTCGGCCGGCATGAAAGCTCGGATGCCGCCGCGACTATTCTGCGCGCGGCAAGGCGCCGTGAGATGCTGCGACTGGCATTCGCAGCCCTTCTGGGTCAGATCGATCTCGACCAGCTGGGCCAGGGCCTGACGGATGTCAATGCCACCTATATTCAGGGCGTCATCGCAGCTATACGTGGGGGAGACCGGATTGTTCGGGGTGGTCCTGATGGTTCTGATGACAGTACGTCGAGCGGCGACGGAATTGAATTCGGTGTGATCGGTATGGGGCGGTTCGGCGGTGCCGAGCTCGGTTTCGGTTCCGACGCCGACGTCATGTACGTATTCCGCGCTGGTAGTCTCGACGCCGAAGCGGCCAACGACCGTGCCCGGTATATCGTGCGCGAACTCAATCGGCTCACCGAAGACGGGCGTTTGCCGCTCGATCTGGACATCGGATTACGTCCGGAAGGCAGCAACGGGCCTGTCGTACGTTCACTCGACTCCTATCAGGCATACTATCGCCGTTGGTCACTCACCTGGGAAGCGCAGGCGCTCCTGCGCGGTCGCGGTGTGGCCGGCGATGGTGCGTTGCTACGAGACTTCGAGGCCGTGGCCGACGACGTGCGGTACCCCGCAGCCATTAGCGAGCAGGCTGTGCGGGAGGTTCGTCGCATCAAGGCTCGGGTCGAGAACGAGCGCCTCCCGCAGGGCGCCGACCCGAACCGGCACCTGAAATTGGGGCGTGGCTCGCTCAGTGACGTGGAATGGTTGGTTCAGCTGCTCCAGCTACAGCACGGCGCGGCGATTCCGGCGCTTCGCACGACGTCTACTCTGTCGGCATTGGAGGAAGCAGTCAGCGCCGCATTGATACCGGCAGCGGATGCGGCGGTGCTACGCAGCGCGTGGGTCTTTGCGTCCCGCGCTCGCTCGGCCATCACCCTCTGGACGAACCATACCTCGAATGTGTTGCCGACTGATCGCGCCGCCCTCGAGGGCATCGCCCGGGTTATGGAGTACCCGCCGGGGTCGGGTAACCAGCTGGAGGACGACTACCTCGCTGTGACCCGACGTTCCCGCGCCGTATTCGAGCGCCTGTTCTACGGCCCCGTCGAACGTCCCGGGCCAAACGCCGGTTGACGGTCAACACCAGGCTGTCCACCCAGTTCACTCAGCAATATAAAAGGGACCGCATCCAAAGATGCGGTCCCTTTCCAAGAGCCGGATGACCTAAGTGCGGTGCGGTTTAGACCCCGTAGTACAGCTCGAACTCGAACGGGTGCGGACGCTGGGCGAGCGGCTTGATCTCGTTTTCGCGCTTGTACTCGATCCAGGTTTCAATCAGTTCGGGAGTGAACACGTTTCCGGCGAGCAGAAAGTCGTGATCTGCTTCGAGGGCCTGCAGGGCTTCCTCGAGCGAGGCTGGAACCTGGGGAATGTTCTTGGCTTCCTCGGGCGGCAGCTCGTAGAGATCCTTGTCGACGGGCTCGTGCGGCTCAATACGGTTCTTGATGCCGTCGAGTCCAGCCATGAGCTGCGCGGCAAAGGCGAGATACGGGTTACCGGATGCATCGGGAGCGCGGAACTCGAGGCGCTTGGCCTTCGGGTTGGTTCCGGTGATCGGAATGCGGATCGACGCCGAGCGGTTGCCGGCCGAGTAGACCAGGTTGACCGGGGCCTCGAATCCGGGAACGAGCCGGTGGTAGGAGTTGACCGTAGGGTTCGTGAATGCGAGTACGGCCGGGGCGTGCTTGAGCAGGCCTCCGATGTACCAGCGAGCCACGTCGGAGAGTCCGCCATAGCCGGCCTCATCGTAGAACAACGGCTTGCCATCGGCCCACAGTGATTGGTGCGTGTGCATACCGGAGCCGTTGTCGCCGAACAGCGGCTTGGGCATGAACGTTGCGGTCTTGCCCCAGTCGTGTGCCGTGTTCTTGACGATGTACTTGAATTTCAGCAGATCATCGGCGGCGTGAACCATCGTGTCGAATCTGTAGTTGATCTCGCCCTGGCCGCCGGTGCCCACCTCGTGGTGGCTGCGTTCGAGGATGAGGCCCGCCTCGATCAACTTCAGGCAGATATCGTCGCGCATATCGACGTGCTGGTCGACCGGGCTGACCGGAAAGTACCCGCCCTTGAACGGTGTCTTGTTGGCGAGGTTTCCGCCTTCTTCTTTCTTTCCGGAATTCCAGGCGCCTTCGCCCGAGTCAACGGAGTAAAAACTCGTATGCTGATTCACTTCGTAGCGCACATCGTCGAAGATGTAGAACTCCGCTTCGGAACCGAAAAACGCAGTGTCGCCAATGCCCGTGGAGGCGAGGTATTTCTCGGCCTTCTTAGCTACCTGGCGCGGGTCCTTGGAGTAGATTTCACCGTTACGCGGGTTGTAGATGTCGAAGAGCATGATGAGCGTCTTCTCGGTGCGGAACGGGTCCAGGTACGCGGTCGACACGTCGGGAATGAGCTGCATGTCCGATTCGTGGATCGACGCGAAACCGCGGATGGATGAACCATCGAACATTTGGCCAACGGTGAAGAACTCTTCATCGACCGTGGATGCCGGAATGTTGAAGTGCTGCTGCACACCGGGAAGATCGGTGAAACGGATGTCGAGAAACTTGACGTCATTTTCTTTGATGAATTTGAGCACTTCGGACGAATCGCGGAACATGCGGACTAACTCCAGACGACGGGGGCGTAGAAACGGCCGAATCGGACACATCGGCTCCCCTGAGATTAGTATCGCCGCGTTACTTCTCCGTGACGCTTATGTTTCACCCATGTTACAGGGACGGCCTCTCGGTAGACTCATCGGGTGCCAGACTCCAGCTCCCGCCCGAATACTTTTGGTCAGCTTCCGCCCAGTAAATGGCCGGGGGAGCGGCTCGGATTACCGCGGGTCGGGCCCAGTTCTGTTGGCCGCCCGTGGCGACGTCTGTTCGGCTTCGCCATTGACTGGGCGATCGCCATCGGCGTTTCGAGGATCTTCTTCAACTACGACCCGGCCGCGAACCTGATCATCTTCGTCGTTTTGCAGATCGTTTTTATTCCCACGATCGGTGCCAGTGTCGGGCATCGTCTGGTGGGACTACGGATCATCTCCATCCACGGCGGATGGGTTGGACTGTGGCGTCCCGTTGTGCGATCGGTACTCCTCGCACTGGCGATCCCCGCCCTCGTCTGGGATTCAGACCAGCGTGGCTTCCATGACAAGATCGCGGGAACGGTGCTCATCCGCCGGTAACCCGGCAGGACGACGAAGGGCCAGATGCTGTTGCATCTGGCCCTTCGCTTGATCTGTGTCGGATTAGCCGCGTTGCGGACGGGCTTTCATCGGGTCGACACCTTTGGGGATAGGCAATTTCGTACCCATGGAGTTCAGACGGTTATTGACGGCGAGAACCTCGGCCTTGGTCAGAACGGGCTTGATCCGAGTCAGACGACGAGCGAGCTTGTGCAGCGGCACGGCATCCTCGTCGGGGCCAACGGAGATCACGGTTACGCCCACATTTCCGCCAATGCGCACGATCTTGCGCTTTTCTTCATCCAGCATGCGGGCAGTTCGAGTTTTCGGACCCTCACTGATCAACACGACACCGCCGCGGCCGACGGCGCGATAAACCGCATCCTGCGTCTTACCGTTGACGGCTACCGGCATCTCACTACCGACCCACCCCCGCTTCAGTGAGCTCCGCAACACGGCCCCAACGGCGCCGGGCTGTCCCTCAATCTGCGAATACGCAGCCTTCTCCGCGCGTCGGCCGAGAATGATCAGCATCGCCAGAATGCCGGCAAGCACACCGGCAATGATCCACAGCACCATCGTGAAGACGTTGCTGCCGGGAATCAACAGGGCCAGGGCCAGGCTGATCAGAACGGGTATGAGGAAGGCCAAAACCAGAATCCAAACGATGTTCGAGTCGTAGCGCCTCGTCATCTGGAAAACCTGCCACATTTGCTTCAAGCGGCCGGGCTGTTTTGGTTTTTTGGGGGTCTTTTCCTTGCTGCGTGCCATGGGTATAAGACTACCCAGTCACTCGAATGCCGCATGACCGAATTCGATCACGACACGGCTTGGGCGAACCCGAGCTGAGCATCCGCGAGCTGGCGCAGTTCGGCGGGGATCTCGCGACCGGTCGCGACCATGGACTGGGCCCATAGTCGACCGGCGCGATAAGAAGAGCGCACGAGCGGCCCCGAGAGCACGCCGAGAAAGCCGATCTCTTTGGCTTCCTCGTTGAGCTCGACGAACTCCTCTGGGCGTACCCAGCGAGCGACCGGCAGATGCCGGGCGCTCGGGCGCAGGTACTGCGTAATGGTGATGATGTCGGTACCGGCCTCATAGAGGTCGTGGAGCGCCTGGGTGATTTCAGCGCGTTCCTCTCCCATACCGAGGATGAGGTTGGATTTTGTGATCAGGCCGGCGTTGCGTCCCTGCGTGAGCACGTCGAGCGACCGGTCATACCGAAACGCCGGGCGGATTCGCTTGAAGATGCGTGGCACGGTTTCCACGTTGTGGGCGAAGACCTCGGGTTTGGCATCGAACACCTGAGCGAGGTGTTCCGGATTGCCGGAGAAGTCCGGCACGAGAATCTCAACACCGGTGCCAGGGCTCTGCTGGTGAATCTGTCGAATCGTCTCGGCGTAGAGCCAGGCCCCCTCATCGGGCAGATCGTCGCGGGCAACGCCGGTCACGGTGGCATAACGCAGGTTCATCGTGACAACGGATTCGCCGACGCGGCGCGGTTCGTCGACGTCGTAGTCGGCCGGTTTTCCCGTATCGATCTGGCAGAAATCACACCGTCTGGTGCATTGTGAGCCACCGATCAAAAAGGTCGCTTCCCGGTCTTCCCAACACTCAAAGATGTTCGGGCATCCAGCTTCCTGGCACACGGTATGCAAATTCTCGCTCTTGACCAAGCTTTGCAGTTTCTGATACTCCGGCCCCATTTTGGCGACCGTCTTGATCCAAGAAGGCTTACGTTCTATTGGTGTCTCCGCGTTGCGAATTTCCAATCGCAACAATTTGCGGCCTTCGGGTACTGCGCTCATGCGTTAGTCCTGACGTTGTCGAGGCTGGCGGAGGTCTTTTGGGCTGGGTTCACACTTGCCGAACGTCGGAATGCGGCCGTGATGGGGTCAATCAACGCGCCCGGGTCGACCGTGCGTCCCAGCACTCGCGACATCGTGGTCACACCGGCATCGCGAATGCCACAGGCGATGATGCGCGAGTAGGCTTCCAGTGAGTTGCTGCAGTTGAGTGCGAAACCGTGCATTGTGACACCCTGGGCGACGCGAATACCGATGGCAGCGATCTTGTCTTCATGGCCAGCCTCGCCGACCCAAACGCCCGAGCGTCCGGCCACCCGCACGGCGTCGATGCCGAACTCGATCAGAACCTCGATCAGTATGGCTTCGAGGGACCGAACATAGCCGACGACGTCGACGGGTTCGTGCAAGTGCACAATGGGATACCCGACCAGTTGGCCAGGTCCGTGCCAGGTAATCTTGCCACCCCGGTCGACGTCGATCACCGGCGTATCGTCGTCGGGGCGTTCCTCAGGAAGCGTGCGTTTTCCGGCCGTATACACGGCGGGATGCTCCAGTAGGAGGACGGTGTCTGGTCGCTCACGGGCGACGACAGAACGATGGACTGCGCGTTGGAGCTCAAGGCCCTCAACATACGGCACGGAGTTGGCGCTTAGCCCCGCGACGACAAAGTCGAGCATTTGCCCAGTCTAGGGGTGCAGTCGCAAATCTGCGTGCAACGAATACAGCACGCGCGCGGTCACCGAGCGGATTTTTCGACTCCTCCACAACGGCCCGGATCCCCCGCCCTGCACGGATGAGGGGTATGTGCGTCGGTCAGCCGGTTGTGCAGGAGAACATGGTCTCGTGAGACGACGCGCTGAACAGCCCCCGGCTTCGGTCGACGAGAAACAATGGCAGGACTCAGCTCAGCACGCGGCCCACCGTGACGCCGACGATGATCCGAACGCTGTGGCAACGGTGCACACGGAGAGTGTCGTTGCCGGACACCGTGTGATACGTCTGTTAGGCGCTGGAGACCGCGCCGTGGTGTACCTGGGACATTCCGGTTCCGGGAGCGTTGTTGCTCTCAAGGTCTTCCATGCCGCCACCGAATCGGCAAGCGTCGAACTCGACATCGCCGTGCTGACATCGGCCGCCGCGCCGGGACTCGTGCGTCTGCTTGACGTCGCGCAAGTGCGCGACGGCCGCATCTGTCTGATTCTGGAACGGCTCCCCGGTGGGTCCCTCGCCAAATATCTGGTCGAACACCCGTCTCTGTCGCCGGGCGAGGTCGTGACCCTGCTGGCACCGATCACTTTAGCTCTAAGCGCCATGCACGCGGCCGGGTTCGCGCACGGGAGCGTCAGCCAGTCGACAGTTCTGCTCGATGCGAATGGCCGGGCGGTGCTGACCGGTTTTGGTGCTGTTTCACATCTCACCGACGCGCCTCGGGAGCGAATGCGGCGGCTGCGAGTCGATTACGAACGCTTGGGAATTGTCATGATGGCCGTCTTCGAGTCGGTCGATAGAACGGACCCGCACCACGAGAGTGGTGCCACACTGGTGCGAGGATTTCAGGCTACTGTCAATTCCGCCGGGGCTCCAGACGGTGCAGATCGGGCAGCCGGCACCGCACACCCCGGTTCGATCCTCGGCACACTGGAGTACGACCTTTTCGGTTGGGCCGACGCCGAACCGCTTCGAGGTTTTCACACCGACGACCGACGGGACGCACAGTCAGTCACGGTGAATTCCGCCGTCGTCGAGACAGAAACCGGGCAGGTCAACGGGGTTCAGCTTCGCCACACCGCTCTCCAAATTGACCCGGTCAGGTCGGAGGTTTCCGACAACAGCAATTCTCACGATGAAACTCGCGCCGACAAAACGGGCGGCAAGTTCGACAACGACGTGGATTCCGCAGGTTACCGCGGCGAGGAACACGGCGAGGAACTCGGCGGGAGCTTCGACGACAGGGTGCCGCGCGGTCATTTCTCCCTCGGTGGCGGTACTGTTCTCCGCCGTCTCTCCGGGCGGGGCACCGCCCTTTTAAGTGCAGTACAGCAGCGGATGGGCCTCCGTCGAGTATTCGAGGGCATCGTCGACTCCCTGGTCGACGCGCATCCGTTCAACTCTGCAGGGCATGCACTGCGTAAACGTCTTCACGGGCACCATCGGCCCCTGCTGGTGGCCGTTTTCGGAGGCGCCAGCATTCTCATGCTCGCCCTGACTCTGTTCCCCGTATCGGGCCGTGCCGGTGAAACCGGGCCACCCGAGACTGCGGGCACAAACAATGCAGCCCAGGTCAACGGCACGCCAGGGGTCGCCGACAGTCCGACAACACCGACACCTATGGCCGGTGTACCGGCGGATGCCGCGGGCTCCGCCAGCCAGGCGGCAATAGCGGGGGATGACCCGATAGCGGCCGTGCTGGCCCTGCTCGAGCGTCGGGCTGCGTGCCTGGCCACCACGTCCCTGGTCTGCCTGGTCGACGTGGACCAGACCGGATCGGCCATGCTGGCGTCAGATAGCTACGACGCCCGTGAGCGGCAACAGGGTCTATCCGGCCGGGAAATCGCCGACTATGCCAGCTACTCACCGTCACTGGCTGAACGCAGCGGCGACCTGGCCGTCGTCGTGCTGACCCCGGTGCCTGGGCAGCAAAAAAGCCAGCCGGCCTCGGTCCTTGTGGTCAAGGGCGAGGGCGGCTGGCGTCTTCGGGAGATTTTCGACTACTGAACTGCGCCAAAACCGCAGGTGGTCCAGAGCGGAAAGTTCGAGCTGTTAGATGCCGAGGTCGCCCTCGAACGCACCGGCCTCGAGCCGCGTCTTCATCGTGGTGAGGAAGCTGGCTGCATCCGCACCGTCGATGATGCGGTGGTCGTAAGAGAGGGCGAGGTACACGCTGGATCGGATTGCGATCGAATCAAGGCCGTCGTTGGTGACAACAAGCGGCTTCTTGTAGACGATTCCGGTTCCGAGAATGGCGCTCTGCGGCAGGAACACCACGGGCGTATCGAACAGGGCACCGCGCGAACCGGTGTTGGTCAGCGTGAACGTTCCACCACTCAGTTCGTCGGGCTTGAGCTTGTTATCCCGCGTGCGAGCGGCGAGGTCCGCGATTTGAGCGGCAAAACCAGCCAGGTCGAGTTCCCCGGCGTTGCGAACGACCGGAGTCAGGAGGCCACGCTCGGTATCCACGGCGATGCTGATGTTTTCCTGGGCCGGGTACACGATCGTGTCACCGTCGATCGTGGCGTTCACGATAGGGATAGCACGAAGCGCCTCGGCGGCAGCCAGAGCGAAGAACGGCAGGAACGAGAGCTTGTTGCCGGTCTTCTCGGCGAATGCTCCTTTGACCCGATCGCGCAGCAGGGCTACGCGGGTGACATCGACTTCGACCACTGTCGTGAGCTGAGCGGATGACTGCATCGAGATGACGGCACGCTCGGCGACAACCTTGCGTAGGCGGGACATCGGCTGGGTCGTTCCGCGAAGTGGTGAGATCTCGATGGCAGGCGCGGCCACAGCAGTACTCACTGCGGAAGCGGCCTGAACGATGTCTTCCTTTCGGATGCGTCCGCCCACGCCGGTGCCACTGACCGTCGACAGGTCAACGCCGGCTTCGTTCGCCATTTTGCGCACGATCGGCGTGACGTAACCGCTGGTTCCGGCGTGTGAGCCCCGAGCCGCAGGGGCAGCGGATGCCTGAACGGCGACCGGTGCCGGGGTGGCGGCCGGTGCCGGAGCAGCGACCGGTGCCGGAACAGTAACCGGTGCCGGAGCAGCGACCGGTGCCGGGGTGGCGACCGGTGCCGGGGTGGCGACCGGTGCCGCAGCAGCGACCGGTGCCGGAACAGTAACGGGTGCCGGAGTTGCCACCGGTGGCGCAGCAGCGACCGGTGCCGGAACAGTAACGGGTGCCGGAGTTGCCACCGGTGGCGCAGCAGCGACCGGTGCCGGAGTGGGCGCAACGGGCTCGGGTGCTGCGACGGCAGCCGGTGCCTCAGCAGCCGGTGCCTCAGCAGCCGGTGCCTCCGCGATGGGAGCGGCTGGTGCGGAGCCATCGCCGATAGTGACAAGCGGGGTTCCGACCTCGACAGTCTCGTCCTCCTGCACCAAGATGGCTTCGATAATGCCGGCGACCGGGGACGGAATTTCCGTGTCCACCTTGTCGGTCGATACCTCGAGCAATGGCTCGTCGACCTCCACGCGGTCGCCCACGTTCTTTAGCCAGCGGGTGACCGTGCCCTCTGTGACACTCTCTCCGAGTGCCGGGAGGCTGACGGATTCGCTCATGCGTATGTCTCCTTCAAAACCGTTTGCTTGTCTGAAAATTGGATAAGAATGCGCGAACCGACTACATCGCGTGGAGCGGTTTGCCGGCCAGAGCCAGGAAAGCCTCACCCAGCGCTTCGTTCTGGGTCGGGTGCGCATGCAGGAAGGGTGCGATGTCTTCGGGGAACGCTTCCCAATTCACCACGAGCTGGCCTTCGCCGATGAGTTCGCCGACGCGGGCGCCGATCATGTGAATGCCCACGATGGGGCCGTCCTTGACCCGGACCAGCTTGACCGAACCGGCGGTACCAAGAATGGAGCTCTTGCCGTTTCCGCCGAGGTTGTATTCGTAGGTGGAGACCTGGTCGGCACCGAATTTGTCAGCGGCCTTGGCTTCGCTGTAGCCGACGGAGGCAACTTCGGGATCCGAGTAGGTGACCTTGGGGATATTCAGGTCGTCGACGAGGATCGGGTTGAGTCCGGCAATTTCCTCGGCGACGAAGATACCCTGCTGAAAACCGCGGTGGGCGAGCTGCAGTCCTGGCACGATGTCGCCCACGGCGTAGACGCCGGGGAGGTTCGTGGCGAGGCGTTCGTCGGTGATGACAAATCCGCGATCCATGGTTACGCCGACCTCGTCAAAGCCGAGTCCAGCGGTGACCGGGCCGCGCCCGACGGCAACAAGCAGCAGGTCGGCCTCAACGGTCGCGCCATTCTCGAGCGTGACGACAACGCCGGAGTCGGACTGGGTGACACTCTGAAAGCGGATGCCGAGGGAATACTCGATACCGCGCTTGCGGAATGCGCGCTCGAGTTGCTTGGAAATCGACTCTTCCTCGTTGGGCACGAGGTGAGGCAGGGCCTCGATGATCGTGACATCGGCACCGAAGGACTTCCAAACGCTCGCGAATTCGACGCCGATGACGCCGCCGCCCAGCACGGCGACCTTCTTCGGAACGTAGTCCAGGGCGAGTGCGGTCTCGCTCGTGATGACGCGCCCGCCGATCTCGAGCCCGGGCAGCGAGCGGGAGTAGGAACCAGTGGCCAGGATCACGTTCTTGCCGACGATCAGGTCGTCGCCAACCTGAACGGTGGTCGGAGAGACCAGGTGGCCTTCGCCCTCGATCACGGTGATCCCGCGCGCTTTGACCAGGCCCTGGAGTCCCTTGTATTTGCTCGCTACAATGCCTTCGCGGAACGCGTTGACGGCGGCCATATCAATACCCTCGAACGCGGTCTTGACGCCGTATTTGGCGGCTTCACGGCTGACGTCAGCTACCTCGGCCGAGTGCAGGAGGGCCTTGGTCGGAATGCAACCGACGTGCAGGCAGGTGCCGCCGAGCTTGCCTTTCTCGATCAGACCAACGGTGAATCCCAGCTGCACGGCACGCAGCGCTGCTGCATATCCACCGCTTCCGCCACCGAGAACGACAATGTCAAAATTCTGTTCCGACACTCAGCTACTCCCTCGCGCATTACGCTCCATCACGACGGCCGACAGATTTTGCAGATCGGCAGCGTGGATTGACAAGCTTTTCTTGCCCCTTCGACTGTACTACGGGCGTGAAAAGTCCTCGGCCAGTCGAAGAAGCGCCCGAACGGACACCCCGGTTGGTCCGACACCGGTGAATCCCCAACCTGATCCGGAATTCTGAGCCGGGCCGGCAATGTCGAGGTGAGCCCACGGAATGGTCTGGCCGGCCGTATCTGTTCCGATGAATTCCCGCAAAAATATCCCGGCGAGAAGCATCCCGCCGGCCGAGCTGCCAATTTTTGCATTTGCGATGTCGGCGACATCCGAATTGAGCGTGGCGCGCAATTCGTTTGGGAATGGCATAGGCCAGGCCGTCTCACCGGTCGCGGCGCTGGCCGCGAGCACGTGCTGCACGAGGATGTCATCTCCCATCGCGCCGAAATACCTGTTGCCAAGGGCCACGACAGCAGCACCGGTCAGGGTAGCGACGTCGATGATAGCGTCGGGGTGTTCTTCACCCGCGGCGACGAGGCCGTCTGCGAGCACGAGGCGACCTTCAGCATCAGTGTTGAGCACCTCAACGGTACGTCCGCCGCGCATGCGCAGCACGTCGTTGGGGCGGATGGCTGATCCCGACGGCATGTTTTCGGCGATGCACATCCACGCCGTGATGCGTACTGGGAGCTGGAGCCGGGCTGCAGCTACGATCACCGCAAGGACAGTGGCGGCCCCCGTCATGTCGTACTTCATACCCACCATCGATGCCGGCGGCTTGAGAGAGAGTCCGCCGGTGTCGAACGTGATGCCCTTGCCGACGAGGGCGAGGTGTTTGCCGGCCCCATTCGGGCTATAGCTGAGCTTGACCAGGCGCGGCGGGCGGGTGGAACCCGCACCGACACCGGCAATGCCACCGAACCCGTCGGCGGCGAGCTGATGCTCATCCCAGACGGTCACGTCGAGCGGTAGTCCACGTGCGGCGTCGACCGCCAGGTCGGCGAGCGAGGCCGGGTACAGGTCGAGCGGCGGCATATTGACGAGGTCCTTCACCAGAGCAATCGCCTCGGCACTGATGCGGGCGCGTTCCAGAGCGGATGATGCCGGGGTCGTAGTGTGCACGACGACACTCCGGGCAGGCAGTTTGGTCGCCGCCAACGAACTGTGCCGGTACGCCGTGTAGGCGTAGCCGCCGAGGGCGGCGCCTTCAAGGACAGCTTCGACCTGGTCGGCGTCGTCCAGGGGAAGTGAGAATGCCACTGAGGCTGCACCGCTCAGCTGACGCACGGCAGACCCAGCCGCGTGTCGAAGGGCCTCGGTGTTGAGTAGGCGTCCCAGTCCGACGATGGCGATGCTGCGCGGCGCCCCGGCCATGACCACCAGGCGCACCACCTCGTCACGTGCGCCGGTCGCATTCAGGAGCAGCAACTGGGCTGTCACCGACGCGATCAGATCGTCACCGAGCGTGACATCCGCGAGCAACCGCACCCCGTCATCCGTTTGGAGCGAAGCAAGAATGAGGATCTCGGCGGGGGAGCCCGACGCGGACTCGGTGGACAGGGACAGGGTGGGTACAGTCATATGAAGATGGTATCCGTGGGGCCCAGCCACCCGCTCCCGGTTGTTCGCTCTCGGCACGATGGTGAAAGCCCCAAAAGACTGCACGAATGGGCGCCTCGGATTAGAGTTAAGGAATGCCAGACCCCGAGGAGCTCTACAAACTCACCGCCGACGCCGATGGCGTTCCGGAGGGACTCCACCTCGTCATGGGACTGACCGGCTTCGCGGATGCCGGTGGCGCGGTAGCGCAATTCACCGACTATTTGCTGACCACCCTGGATCACACCGTCGTGGCGTCGTTCGATACCGACACCCTGCTCGACTATCGGGCCCGACGCCCGATCATCTACTTTGATCAAGATCACCTCACGAACTACCAGCCACCATCGCTCCAGCTGTACCTGGCCCGCGACGAGATCGGTCAGCCGTTCCTTTTTTTGACCGGCTTCGAACCAGACTTCCGCTGGGAGCAGTTCACGGCGGCCATGCTGCAGCTCGTCGACCGATTCACTGTTTCCTCCACGACCTGGGTGCACGCCATTCCGATGCCCGTCCCGCACACCCGCCCGATCGGTGTGACCGTCAGTGGTAATCGTTCCGACCTCATCGAAAACCGATCCGTCTGGCGACCGCACACGCAGGTAGCCGCCAACGTTCTACATCTTCTGGAGTTCCGCTTGCAGGAACGCGGCGCATCGACGGTCGGCTACGTATTACTCATTCCGCATTACCTGGGTGATACCGAGTTTCCAGCCGCAGCTCTCAGCGCGTTGGAAAGCACGAGCGCGTCGACGGGTTTGATCTTTCCCACCGATCACCTACGTGAGGCAAACAGAGAATTTGTCGCTCGCATCGACGATCAGGTGCAGGGCAATCCGGAGCTGGCCAAGCTTGTGGGCACCCTCGAGCAGCGGTACGACGCCTATATGGAAGGGAGCCCGCTGCGTTCGCCACTCACCGATGAAGACGGCGAGCTGCCGTCAGCCGATGAGATCGCTGCCGAACTCGAGAACTTTCTGGCCCTGCGCCGCAGCCGCGATGACGGTCCTGTCAGCTGAAACCATCTCACAGCACCAGGTGAACCGGCTTGAAGTGCCGGTCAGGATGAACGCGATAGACTTCATTCAGTGAACTCTCGCCGATCCACCTTGATCTTTATCATCGGGTCGTTCGCGTACCTGTCGGCCGTGCTTCAGCGAACGTCAATGGGGATCGCTGGGGTGGCTGCCACGGAAAAATTCGGTGGATCGGCCGCTATTCTCTCGAGCCTGGCCGTCGTGCAACTCATCGTCTACGCCGCCGCGCAGATCCCGGTTGGGGTCTTGATCGACCGATACGGTCCGCGAGTGCTCATGATCACGGGAACCGCGCTCATGGTCACCGGGCAGATCACACTGGCACTGGCACCGGAAATCTCAGTCGCTGTCATCGGCCGCATTCTCGTTGGAGCCGGTGATGCGACCATTTTCATTTCGATGATCCGCCTCATCAGCTCCTGGTTCAGCGGTCCCATCGTTCCCCTTTTGTCCCAGTGGACGGGCAACATCGGCCAACTCGGCCAGGTGCTCTCCGCGGTGCCCCTAGCGTGGTTACTGCATACGAGCGGCTGGACAACGGCCTTCCTTTCAGCGGCCTCTGTGGCTGTTGTCGCCCTGATCGTGGTCGTCATTTTCGTGCAGGACCGCCCCAGAGACGTCACTGAACACGTGCATGCCAACAGCCTCGGAATGGCGCTGACCCAGCTGCGGCACAGTTTTCGTCGCCCGGGCACCCAGCTCGGATTCTGGTCCCACTACGTTACGCAGTCTTCCGGTACCGTGTTCAGCCTGTTATGGGGCTATCCGTTCATGGTCTTCGCCCTCGGCTACGAACCGGCGTTCGCGGCCGGCATGTTGACCGTTTTGGTCGGCGCAGGCCTGGTTTTCGGACCAATTCTAGGCCTGCTGACGGCGCGTCACCCGCTGCGCCGCAGCAACATTGTGCTCGCCATCGTGACCGGTATCGGTGTCGCTTGGGCGATCGTGTTGCTCTGGCCCGGTGTTCCCCCACTCTGGACGATAGTGCTGTTGCTTGTCGTGCTCGGAATCGGCGGGCCCGGATCGCTGATCGGCTTCGACTTCGCGCGCACCTTCAATCCACAGCGAAGCCTGGGCTCGGCTAACGGCGTCGTCAACGTCGGAGGCTTCACCGCGAGCTTCGTCATGATGTACCTGATCGGGTTACTTCTCGACCTTCAAAACGGATGGCGCATCGCCGGGGGAGCGGCGAGTGACCTGTATGCGCTCGACGCATTTCGGGTGGCCTTCACAGTTCAGTACCTCGTCGTCGGACTCGGCATCGGGTTTCTGGTGCATGCCCGTCGGCGTACCAGACGCCAGCTTTCCCGTGACGAAGGAATAGAAGTGGCCCCTATCTGGGTTGCACTGTCACGAGAGTGGAAACGGCGTAGCAAAGAATAGTAGTAGATGTCGTGGCTTGTCGTCCAGACAAACCGTGCAATACTTGATTCTAGGACCCGTTCTGGTCCGGGGCATCCCGAAGTCACTTCGGTATGGGTATCCCGGGACTTGACATGGGTCCAAGTTCTGCCCAAAAACGCTTCTGGCTCCTTTTGGTTCCGAGAAGCAGGTACGACTCCGCATGAGAGGTGTTCGAATGGCAACCACTGTCAAGACTGAGCTAGCCGATGAGTCTGTCACGACTCCGGTAGTACCGCCGGTCAAGAAAACCGTTACTAAGGCCGCCGCTGCAAAGGCCGCTGCTGCCGAGGCCGCTGCGACGAAGACGTCTGCAGCTGCTGGCCTGGCTACCGAGAAGCCTGCCCCAAAGAAGCGCGCGACGAAGGCAAAGGTCGTCAAGAAAGACGACGAAGCCGACGTTGACGGCGGTTCAGAAGCCGACGACGACGAGTCAGACGAGGACAGCGCCCAGCGTTCGGCGTCGACCGAACCGCTCCCCAGTGGGGCTCTCGTGCTCTCCCTTGTCGACGACGACGACGAGGTCCCGGTTTACTCCAGCGCCATCACCGGCGCCACGGCTGACCCGGTCAAGGACTACCTCAAGCAGATCGGTAAGGTCGCCCTGCTGAACGCGGCCGAAGAGGTCGAGCTGGCGATGCGTATCGAAGCCGGCCTGTTTGCCGAAGACAAGCTGTCGGAGATGACCGACGTCGAGAAGAAGAATGCGCTGGGCCGCGAGCTGCAGTGGGTCGCTAAAGACGGCGCCAGGGCCAAGAGCCACCTTCTGGGCGCCAACCTGCGCCTCGTCGTGTCACTCGCCAAGCGCTACACCGGTCGCGGCATGCAATTCCTTGACTTGATCCAGGAAGGCAACCTCGGCCTCATTCGTGCCGTCGAGAAGTTCGACTACACCAAGGGCTTCAAGTTCAGCACCTATGCCACCTGGTGGATTCGTCAGGCCATCACCCGGGCTATGGCCGACCAGGCCCGCACGATTCGAATCCCCGTGCACATGGTCGAGGTCATCAACAAGCTCGCCCGTGTTCAGCGCCAGATGTTGCAGGACCTCGGTCGCGAGCCCACTCCAGAAGAGCTCAGCCGCGAACTCGATATGACGCCCGAAAAGGTCGTCGAAGTTCAAAAATATGGACGCGAACCCATTTCTCTCCACACCCCGCTCGGTGAAGACGGTGACAGCGAATTCGGTGACCTCATCGAAGACACTGAAGCCGTTGTCCCAGCGGACGCCGTGGGTTTCACGATGCTGCAAAAGCAGCTTGAGAGCCTGCTCGACTCGCTCTCCGAGCGCGAAGCTGGGGTAATTCGGATGCGTTTCGGCCTCGGCGACGGAATGCCGAAAACTCTGGACCAGATTGGCGACACCTTCGGTGTGACGCGCGAGCGCATTCGCCAGATCGAGTCGAAAACGATGGCGAAGCTTCGTCACCCGTCCCGGTCGCAGTCTCTACGCGACTACCTCGAGTAAACGTGACAGTGGCAGGTCCCGCCCAGGCTATGCAGTGCGGTTCGTGAGTACCCTTCGATACGCCCCTGCCATTTTGGTGGGACGGGCGGTTCGTACCCTGGCACGGTGGCGCAAACCGGGCGGTGGCTCTGCCATTCCCGGAGTCGTCGTCAACCGCATCGCCCCGGGCTTTCTCGCTGCGACGCTCAACGGGTTTCCGCTCGGGCTCGTGATCGTGACCGGGTCAAGCGGTAAATCGACGACCACCAAGATGCTCGTCGCTATTCTTCGCGCCCACGGTGTCTCCGTGTTCACCAACCAGTCGACGGCCAATATCCGCCAGGGTCTGACCAGCGCGCTTTTGGAACAGGTCAGTCTCGCTGGCACGATTGCCGGCGATGTCGCCGTGCTTGAAATGGATGAAGGACACGGCGCGTTCATCGCCGGGTCGCTGACTCCGCGAGTCGTCGCCCTGACCAACGTCATGGTCGACCAGATTGATCGGTTCCACGATTCCGAAATGGTCGTTGCCCTGCTGGCGAAAATTGCAGCACGGGCCACGGAGTCGGTCGTGCTCAACGCAGATGACCGGTACCTGGCTGACCTCGGCAATGCGCTCAAACCTGGCGTTGCGGTGTCCCGCTACGGCGTCACGAGCGAAGTTCTCGCTGAGCACCCGCGTGGACTCGGTTATGCCGACACCGTGCCCACTCGCCTGCCGGCTGGAACCGGGCTGCAGCTCACCCGTGTGGTCGGCCGTGACGCTGACGTGCAGTTTGCCACGGGGATTCACAGCATCCGCTTGCCGGCCCGCGGCATCCACTATGCCGTCGACGCGCTGACCGCGTTGAGCACGGCTGGCGCGGCCCTCGGCGAACGTTTCGTTCCGACGGTCGCCTGTGCGGCGTTGTCGGCTATGCCGGCCGTTTTCGGTCGTGGCGAAGTGGTAACTGTCGGTGGCAAAACCATCGAATTCGTTCTCGTCCAAAACCCGTCGAGCTTTCAGCTCAACCTCGACAGTCTGGAACCTGGCACAGAGCAGATTCTGGTGATCATTGGCTCGGACGTTCGGGATCCGTCATATTTCTGGCCGGTGCACACGTCCAGGCTCGGCCACGTGCTCATTGCCTCAGGACTCAAGGCGCACGAGATCGCGCTGCAGTTGGCCTACGACGACGTTGTCGTTGACCGCATCGAGCCGGATGTACCGACTGCCCTCGACGCGTTCCTGTCCTTGCCCGATCCCGTATCCGGGGTGAAAACCATCATCTTTTCCGCCGACGGAATGCGGCGCACGCGTGCGCACCTCGGTCTCGTCTCCAACTCTGAGGACCCGGTATGACCGCCACTTCGCTTGACCGGCCATTCACGGTCGTCTCGCTGCTGCCGCGCCTGCTCGACACGAATGGTGATGCTGGCAACGCCAGAGTGCTCGCGCAGCGCATTCGGTGGAGCGGCCACGACGCGCTGGTAGTCGATGTGCATTCTCGGGCTGACCTGCCCGAACACGTGGACGCGGTGTCAGTGGGTTCAGGAACGGATGCTGCCCTCCTGCCGGTCAGGGACGTTCTGCGCACGCTCGTGGAAGAACTGCGCATCTGGTCCAACTCCGGCGTGCCCATTTTGGCCGTCGGAACGGGTTGGGAATTGCTGAGCTGGGGCATCGACCGGGCGGATGGCACCGTGCTGGAGGGACTCGGGCTCGTGGCCGGCCACGCCGTGCCGCGTGCTACACGCGTGACCGATGACATCATCGTCGCGTCGAAGTATGGGCGGCTGATCGGGTTCGAAAATCACGCCCGCGACTATGTCGGCGCCGAAGCCAGTCCGCTCGGACGGGTTATCTACGGCACCGGCAACTCGGACCCCCGGGCGAACGGGCCGCAGATTGAGGGACTGACCATGGGCGAGGTGTTCTGTACGCACCTGCACGGGCCGGTGCTCGCGCGTAACCCGGCCTTGGCTGATCACCTTTTACGGGCGGCCTTCGACCGCTTTGGACTCCGTTACTCACGGGGGGCAACGTCAGAATCGGTTGATGAAATCGCGCGGGCAGCACGCAATCAAGTGGCCGTTCGCCTCGGACAGTCACCCGAATAGCGGACTCATAGACAAAGCTCGGCCCTCGATAACGAGCAAACCGCGCAGGTTGCCGGCCGAAGCCAGCCGCCTGCGCGGCATCCGTTCTGAAATCGCTGGGCGGCTAGGAACGCTGATCTTCGAGCAGTCGGCTCGATTCGTCGTGCCAGCTTTCAGCGATGGCCGCGAGCTTCTCTTGGTGCTTACGGCCGTGGTGTGCGCAGAACAGCAATTCGCTGTTCTTCACGACGACACGAATATAAGCCTGGGCACCGCAAGCGTCGCAGCGATCGGCTGCGGTGAGCTGGTGGGGGGCACCCTGGTTGGCTACGGAACCATTTTCGGTGGCGATCTGGGACATTTTCTCCTCCTCCAGATTGAATGCATGAACCCTGTTATCTAATGTAAACACGCGGAAGGGCTTTCGACGAGATGTTTGGCCGGTATTTCGCTCACCGCGTAGACGTGTTGTGGTGAGTGGTGAGTCGCGGCCAACCGACTCCGGGCGAAAGATTGCCGGTCGGGGCCGGTATTCTTGGATGTTGTGAGCTCTGACTATTCCGCGCGCCACCTGTCAGTCCTTGAGGGACTCGAGGCAGTGCGCAAACGCCCCGGCATGTACATCGGTTCCACCGACTCGCGCGGATTGATGCACTGCCTGTGGGAGATCATCGACAACTCCGTCGACGAGGCCCTGGGTGGACACGGTGCCAGCATCAACATTGAACTACACCCAGACCACAGCGTCGAGGTGCGCGACACCGCTCGGGGAATCCCGGTCGATATCGAGCCCAAGACCGGATTGACCGGCGTTGAGGTTGTGTTCACCAAACTGCACGCGGGGGGAAAGTTCGGCAGCGGCTCATACGCGGCGTCCGGTGGTCTCCACGGCGTGGGAGCGTCCGTCGTCAATGCTCTGTCCGAACGTCTCGACGTCGAAGTCGATCGCGACGGCAAGACCTGGGCCATGTCGTTTCACCGGGGCGAACCGGGCCTGTTTGCCGACTCGGGGGAGAAGAGCCCCGACGCCCCGTTCACTCCGTTTGAAAACCAGAGTGAACTGCGTGTCATCGGCAAGGTCAAGCGCGGCGTGACCGGAACCCGTATCCGCTATTGGGCCGACCGACAGATCTTCACCAAGGGCGCAGCGTTTCAGACCGACGAGGTGCTGAGCCGTGCCCGTCAGACGGCATTCCTCGTACCCGGCCTTGCGATCGAGGTCGCCGACCGCCGCACCGATGAGCCGGTGACCAGCCTGTTCCAGTTCGACGGGGGCATCTCAGAATTCGTCGAACACCTCGCACCGGATGCCCCGATCACCGACACCTGGCGGCTGACCGGAAACGGCACCTTCAGCGAAACCGTGCCAGTGCTCACCGACACGGGCGCCATGGTGCCCACCGAGCTCGTGCGCGACTGCCAAGTGGATATCGCCCTGCGCTGGGGGACCGGCTACGACACGATCGTGCAGAGTTTTGTCAACATTATTGCCACGCCCAAGGGCGGAACCCACCAGGCCGGCCTCGATGCCGGTCTGCTCAAATTTCTGCGCGGTCAGGTGGAACTGAACGCCCGACGGCTGAAAGTCGGCAGCGACAAGCTCGACAAAGACGACGTTATGGCGGGTCTCACCGCCATACTCACGGTACGTCTGCCCGAACCGCAGTTCGAGGGGCAGACCAAGGAAGTGCTCGGTACCCCCGCGGTTCGGGCGATCGTCGCCAACGTCGTTGCGAAGGCCATGGCCGAGCGGTACGCCTCGCCTAAACGCGACGACAAGACACAGTCCGCGCTGGTCCTCGACAAGATCGTCGCCGAGATGAAGTCGCGCATATCAGCCCGGGCGCACAAGGAGACCCAACGACGCAAAAACGCCCTGGAGAGCTCTTCTCTGCCGGCCAAGCTGGTCGACTGCCGCAGCAACGACGTGTCGACGAGCGAGCTCTTCATCGTGGAGGGGGACTCGGCCCTCGGCACCGCCAAGCTGGCCCGCGACAGCGAGCACCAAGCGTTGTTGCCGATTCGGGGCAAGATCCTGAACGTGCAGAAGGCATCGGTTGCCGACATGCTCTCCAACACGGAGTGCGCCTCGATCATCCAGGTGATCGGCGCCGGTTCCGGGCGCAGCTTCGACCTGTCGGCGGCGCGCTACGGCAAGGTCATCATCATGAGCGACGCCGACGTCGACGGCGCCCATATTCGTACCCTGCTCCTGACGCTGTTTTTCCGCTACATGCGGCCGATGATCACCGAGGGCCGCGTGTTTGCCGCCGTACCACCGTTGCATCGGGTCGTCGTGATGAACCCGGGCACCAAACCCAACGAGACCATCTACACCTACTCGGAGGCCGAACTGCTCGGGGTGCTCAGCGCATTAGAAAAGAAGAACCGGCGCTATCAGGACCCCATCCAGCGTTACAAAGGCCTCGGTGAGATGGATGCCGACCAGCTCGCGACCACGACCATGGAACGAGCCCACCGCACCCTGCGGCGGGTACGCGTCGACGATGCCGAGTCCGCCGGCAAGGTGTTCGAGCTATTGATGGGCAACGACGTCGCCCCGCGCAAGGAGTTCATCATCGACAGCTCCGACAAGCTCTCCCGAGACCGCATCGACGTCTAACGAGTCGCTTTCGCGGCCCCGTCAGGCTAGATCTCGGCGCCGATGGCTCCGACCAGGGCGTCGAGCATCACTCCGGAAGCGTCGCGCCGGGAGCCGGAATCCGGCAGGGTGCGCGGAGTGCCGTCCGGGGCAACGGCGCGGGCGGGGGAGCGACCGACCCAGGCCACCGCGAGGGTATCTTCACCCTTGAGGAAGCGTTGGGCGCGCACTCCGCCGGTGGCGCGTCCCTTGGCCGGATATTCCGAGAAGTCGCTCTGCTTCGCACTGCCGGGGTCTGTGCCGGGCAGTGTCTGACTGCTCGATGCCACTGTGGCCACGACAGCCGTGGCGACGTCCTCAGTCGACAGGCTGGAAAAGAACACGACGGTTTCGCCCGGCGTCAGTTTGATGCCGGCCATGCCTCCGGCCGCTCGGCCTTGTGGGCGCACACCCGACGCGGGGAACCGCAGCAGCTGCGCATCCGAGGAGATGAAGACCAGCTCGTCCTCCTCGGCGCCCTGCACGGCACCGACCACCTCGTCCTTCGGCTTGAGCGTAATGATCTCGAAGTCGGGTTTGTTGGCCCAGTCGCCAGGAGTGACCCGCTTGACGACTCCGTGCCGCGTGCCGAGCGTGATTGCTCGATCGGAGTCGAGCGAGACAATGGCCAACACATGTTCTTTTTTGTCGGGCAGTACGAGATACTCGCTGATCCGCACGCCGGCCGCCAGCTGAATGGACGTCGGCGGCATCACCGGAAGGTCGACGGGGGAGAAGCGGATGAGCCGGCCCCGATTAGTCACGGCCCCCACCTCCGTGCGGCTCGTTGTGTCGAGCGTCGATAGCACGGCATCGTGCTTGCTGCGACGCTGCGGCGGCTGGATCCGCGGAGGTACGGCGTCGTCGACCGCGACCAGATCTACCCGGGCGACGCGCCCGGTCACGCTCAGGAACACCCGAGTGGGAATGTCCTGCACCTCGAGCACCGCGGCCTGGCGTTTGGCGGCAGCCGCCGACAGGCCAGCGATGCTCGGCTTGGCCTCGGTCAGTACCGTGCGCCGCGGAGTGCCGAACTTTTCGGCGACAGCACCGAGCTCCTCGGAGACGAGCGTGCGAATGGCCGCTTTCGACGACAGTAACTTCTCGAGTTTCGCGATCTCGGCGAGCAACTGGTCGCGTTCGGCTTCGAGTTCAATACGAGAAAACCTGGTCAAGCGCCGCAACCGCAGTTCGAGAATGTACTCAGCCTGGATCTGGCTGAGTTCGAACACGTCGATCAGCTTGGCACGAGCCTGTTCGGCGTCGTCGCTGGCTCGAATCACCTGAATGACCTCGTCAATGTCGACAATCGCGACGAGCAGGCCGAGCACGAGGTGCAGCCGCTCCCTGCGACGGGCCAGCCGGTACGCTGAGCGCCTGGTGACGACCTCGATACGGTGGTTCACATAAACGTGCAGCAGTTCAAGCAACCCCAACGTCTGCGGAGCGCCGTTGACCAGGGCGACAGCGTTGATGTTGAAGGAATCTTCCAGCGGCGTGTAGCGGTAGAGCTGCTCGAGCACGGCGTCGGGGCTGAAACCGGTCTTGATTCCGATGACCAGGCGTAATCCCTTGGTACGGTCAGTGAGGTCGGTCACGTCCGAGATGCCACTGAGCTTTTTAGAGTTGACGCCGTCCTTGATCTTCTCGATCACTTTTTCCGGGCCGACCAGATAGGGCAGTTCGGTCACGACGAGTCCGGTCTTGCGGGCGCTGATCGCCTCGACCGAGACGCGGGCGCGGGTTTTGAAACTGCCGCGGCCGGTACTGTACGCATCTTTTATGCCGGCGAGGCCGACGATGGTTCCACCGGTCGGCAGGTCGGGCCCCGGAACGAATTCCATAACATCATCGAGAGTCGCGTTCGGGTGCGCCAACAGGTGCCGGGCCGCCCCGACGACCTCGATCAGGTTGTGCGGGGCCATGTTCGTCGCCATGCCGACGGCGATACCGCTGGTGCCGTTGACGAGGAGATTGGGATAAGCAGCCGGCAGCACGTCGGGCTGGGTGAGCTGGTTATCGTAATTCGGAACGAAATCGACGACATCCTCGTCGAGATTTTCGGTCATCGCCAACGCTGGGGCCGCGAGGCGGGCCTCGGTGTAACGCGGAGCAGCCGGCCCGTCATCGAGGGAACCGAAGTTGCCATGCCCGTCGATGAGTGGAACACGAAGTGAAAACGACTGGGCCATGCGCACGAGGGCGTCATAGATCGCGGTATCGCCGTGCGGGTGGAGCTTGCCCATCACTTCGCCGACTACGCGGGCGCTCTTCACGTGCCCTTTGTCCGGACGCAACCCCATTTCGTTCATCTGGTACAGAATGCGCCGCTGCACGGGTTTGAGGCCGTCCCTGGCGTCGGGGAGGGCCCGGGAGTAGATCACCGAGTACGCGTATTCGAGGAACGACCCCTGCATCTCCACCGACACATCGACGTCTTCGATGCGTTCGGTGCTGGGTGCGGTGGCGGATAACGGGGTGCTGTCTGAGCGGCTCATTGAAAAATTCTGCTTCAAGCGTGCGGCGGAAACCGATTGGACCGGTCACCACTGCACTATGTAGGAAGCGCTCTCGGGAGCGCTGGGCCCGAGTTCATCCCTGTGAAAGAATAAGACCCGATGCCCACCATGCTACCGGCCCGCCAATTCAGTGCCCTGCGCCTTGCCGATGTTCTGACCAGTTCCCTCAGCGCCGTGTGCGCCCGGCCGAATGCACTGGCTTTGCCCCCGGTACACAAGGCGATCGTGATTCTGGCGGATGGGCTCGGCGTCAGCTCGCTTCGGGCACGCGCCGGACACGCCCGATTCCTGTCTTCCCGGCTCAACAAATCGAGCATCATCGATGGTGTCTTCCCCGCCACGACGGTTGCGGGAATCGCGTCGCTCACGACCGGCGTGGAACCGGGCCAGCACGGGCTGGTCGGCTACCAGGTTCTCGACGAGGCCAACGACCGCGTGGTCAACCAGCTCACCGGATGGGACGACGGCATGCAACCGGCCACCTGGCAGCGTGCCCGGACCGTCTTCGATCTGGCCACCGATGAAAATGTGCCGAGTTTCGCGATCGGCCCGAAACGATTCGTGGCCTCAGGCTTCACCCAGGCGGTGCTGCGCGGCGCCCACTATGTACCCGCTGACTCGGTAGCCGATCGCTTCGCGGCCGCCCGCGGCATCCTCAACGACAACCCGACGGCCCTGATATATCTGTATGTGGCCGAGCTTGATGTGGCAGCGCACGCACACGGCTGGGAGTCCGATCGGTGGCTGGCCCAGCTCGAGACCCTCGATGCCGAAGTAACCCGCTTCGCTTCGACACTCCGTTCCGACGAGGGTCTGCTGCTCACCGCCGATCATGGTGTGATTGACGTTCCGAGCGTCAGACACGTGTTGTTCGACACCGAACCCGCCCTCGTGGCCGGCGTCCGTCACGTCGCGGGGGACCCGCGCTGTGTACAGCTCTACCTCGATCGCCAGCAGTCGTCGGTGACCGCTGACACGCTGGCCGACGCCTGGCGTGCGTCTCAGGGGGACCGCGCCTGGGTCTATACGCGCTCTGAAGCCGTCTCGGTGGGCCTGTACGGACGCGTTGCCAACGAGGTACTGCCGCGCATCGGGGATATAGTCGTCGCCGCCCGCAAGTCGATCGCCTACTACGACTCCCGTCCGACCAACCAGAAAGCCCGCGGCATGATCGGGCAACACGGTTCCCTCACCGATGAGGAAGTGCGTGTGCCACTGATCCGCGCGGGCGCCTTCGCGCGATAATCTGCCGAAGCCGCCCGCGGGCACCTTGCGAGATTAGACCGGGTACTGACGGCGTTTGACCTGCGGCTTGGGCAGACGCATCGGGCGAAGCTGCAGCGCACGCATGGCCGCATACCAGCGGATGCGTTCGGCCTTGTCAGAACCGAACTTGGCCTCGATCTTCTTGGTCAGCACAAAGCCGAGAACAACGCAATCGACGACGGCGAAAATGAAAAATGCCCAGAGCGCAATCAGGGACACGCTGGCAACACTGGGAATCGTGCTCAGCAGAATAACCAAGAACATGATCGGAATCATCAATTCACCGACGCTGAACCGGGCATCGACATAGTCACGGACATAGCGTTTCTGCAGGCCACGTTCACGCAGCGGCAAGTACTTATCGATGCCGGCGGCCATGCCAGCTCTGGCAACATCACGCGCAGCGCTCGACTTGACGCGTGCCTGCTTGGCGGCGAGCTTGCGATCATCGGGAACCAGCGGGCGTTTGTTAGCCGCCTCCTGCCTTTTGCGGGTCGGGGTCGCCTGACCCTTACCGGCGGTGTGCGAGAGACCCAGCCGCGTTGCGGTCTCGTCGGCGCTTTCAATCGACGGCTGGGCGTCGGGGTTTACGGGGTGCTTAGCCACATCAAATCCTTGCAATTGGGTGCCTTAAGATTACCGGTATGACGGGTAACCCACAGACAAATTCTCCTTCCACCGGCCGGGCGCCCGACGATGCCCGCAATTCAGGCGCCGACTCGGGTGCACGGGCCCGCCTCCGCACCGCGGTCGAACTAGGCCTCCCCAGCACGATCGCCGACCTGTGCGCGCTGGTGCGCATTCCATCGGTGTCCTGGGCAGCATTTGATCCTGCACACGTCGCCGCAAGTGCCGACGCCGTCGCGGCGCTGGTGCGCGGGCTTGACGTCTTCGAGTCGGTCGATATCGTGCAGGCCGGCATTGGGCCGAGCAGCACCGGCACCAGCACGGAGCTGGGGCAGCCGGCGATATTGGCGTCGCGCGCAGCCCGCAATGGCCGGCCGACGGTTTTGCTCTATGCCCACCACGACGTACAGCCCCCCGGCAAGGACGAAGATTGGGAGTCCGATCCGTTTACGCCTACGGTGCGCGGAGACCGCCTGTACGGGCGAGGAGCTGCCGACGACAAGGCCGGCGTCATGGCCCACGTCGCGTCCATCCGCGCTCTCGTCGCGGCAGTCGGTCCCGACTTCGATCTGGGAATAGCACTGTTTATCGAGGGGGAGGAAGAATTCGGCAGCCGCTCCTTTGCCACTTTCCTCGATGAGAACCGCGAGGCCCTGCGCGGAGACGTGATCGTCGTGGCCGATTCGAACAACTGGGACATCAACACGCCCGCCATAACGACGGCCCTTCGCGGTAATGTCACACTCCGGCTGACCGTGCGCACCCTCGCGCACGCCTCACACTCCGGCATGTTCGGCGGAGCAGTCCCCGATGCCATGCTCGCCACTATCAAGCTTCTCGCCACCCTTTATCACGAAGACGGTTCAGTGGCCGTCGCCGGCCTCACCAGCATCGATGTTCCCACCCCAGACTATTCCGAGGATCAGCTGCGGGCAGAAACTGGCCTACTGCCCGGCGTCAGCCCGATCGGCCACGGCTCTATCCTGAGCCGAATCTGGTCACAGCCAGCTCTCACAGTGACGGGAATCGACGCACCGACCGTCGACAACGCCTCCAATACACTCACCCCGGCGATCACGGTTCGGCTCAGCACGAGGATCGCCCCCGGGCAGTCCGCCGTGCACGCCGCCACGGCGATCGAGACGCACCTTCGGGAGAACGCGCCGTTCGGTGCGGTTGTTGAGATCGACGATGTGGATACCGGCGAGCCCTTTCTCGTTGATACCAGCGGATGGGCCGTGACCGACGCCCGTTCCGCCATGACGGATGCCTGGGGTGTTCCTCCAGTCGACATCGGTGTCGGTGGGTCAATCCCGTTTATCGCCGATCTGGTCCGGGTCTTTCCGGCCGCCCAAATTCTCGTGACCGGGGTCGAAGACCCGGATTCCCGGGCCCATAGCCCGAATGAGTCTTTGCACCTGGGCGTCTTCAAACGGGCCGTACTCAGCGAGGCCTTCCTGCTGGGTAGCTTGAATGACCGCACCGGCCACTGAGTAAACACCGTGTCAGCGAACGAAGATCAAAGGAAGTCTGACACCGTGGGAATGCCCCCGGCGACTTTATGGTTGACGAAGGTAGGATTTATGACATCGCAATCTATGAGATCGCACCGTGCGTGACTGCGTAAACCGAGGAGAAGCATGACCGACACCATGACCGAAACAGTCAGCACTGCTGACACCGCCCATGTCCCAGCTGCTGCGCATGGCGTCGGACTCACCGATACGGCCGCGCTCAAGGTCCGCAGCCTGCTGACTCAGGAAGGACGCGAAGACCTTCGTCTGCGCGTCGCCGTCCAGCCCGGCGGTTGCTCCGGCCTGATCTACCAGCTCTACTTCGACGAGCGCGTGCTCGAGGGCGATGCCGTCGTTGATTTCGATGGAGTGGGTGTCGTCGTCGACAAGATGAGCGTCCCCTACCTCGATGGAGCCTCAATCAATTTCGAGGACACGATCGAGAAGCAGGGCTTCACCATCGACAACCCCAACGCTGGCGGCAGCTGCGCCTGTGGAGACTCTTTCCACTAACAGAAAGTGCTTCAGCGGGCGTTCGTCCCGGACTGATCACGGGGACATCATCATCTCGATGGTGTCCCCGTTTTTTCAGCCCAAAATTCCCCGAAACATCTGAATTAGCACCGTCACGAGAAAGTCATGAGCACAAATCGTGTACGACCTGCCCCGGAGTGCACTTCGCGTGCGCTCTCGCGGAGTAAGCTAGGAATCGATCAAAGCGCTTCCAGAGAAGCGTCCTCGAATCTCCCGAAAGGTCCCCCGGTGCGCAATAATCACCGCCTTCGTTGGGCTGCCATTCCGCTCGCAGCGACGTTAGCCGTTGTACTGGCAGGATGCACGCAAGCCCAGCTCCACGGTTTCCTGCCCGGTTTTGAAGAAGAGGGCGAAACGGCGGTGACCAATCAGACCGACCGTATCGCGGGTCTATGGACCACTTCCTGGATCGTGCTCCTGATCGTGGGTCTCATCACGTGGGGTCTCATTATCTGGACGATCGTCGTGTATCGACGTCGGAAGGGCCAGACCGGCCTCCCGGTCCAGCTGCGGTACAACATGCCGATCGAAATCTTCTACACCGTCGTACCGCTCATCCTCGTCATCGGTTTCTTCGCCTTCACTGTGCGCGACCAAGTCGCCATCGAGGCACGATATGACAATCCCGACGTGAAGATTGAAGTTCAAGCCAAGCAGTGGGCGTGGGACTTTAACTACGTCGACGAAAACGTCTACTCGCCCGGAATCCAGGGCCAGCTTGATCCCAACGGCGAAACCGGTGCGATCAACCAGTCCGAACTTCCCGTACTGGTGCTCCCGGTGAATAAGACCATCGAAATAGCACTCGAATCTCGCGACGTCATCCACTCTTTTTGGGTCATCGACTTCCTGTACAAAAAAGACATCATTCCGGACCGGACCAACTACATGTCGGTCACTCCGGAGCGCATTGGAACGTTCGCGGGCAAGTGTGCCGAGCTTTGCGGTGAATACCACTCCCTCATGCTTTTCAACGTCAAGGTCGTCTCTCAATCTGACTACGACACGTACGTCGCGTCCCTGCGTACTGCGGGTAACGTCGGCCAACTCGACAACCAATTCGACCGCAATCAGAATCAGCCGGGTACCAGCGCCCCGACGGCTCCGGAGGGTAACTAAGCCATGACTTCGACCATCGCACCCCCCGAGTCACGCCCAGCCGCACCGGTCTCGACGTCGGCAGAGCGCAAGGGCAACGTGCTTGTCAGGTGGATAACTTCCACCGACCACAAGGTCATCGGGTACATGTACCTGATCACCTCCTTCATTTATTTCTGCCTCGGCGGCGTCATGGCACTGATAATTCGTGCCCAGCTGTTCGCGCCCGGGCTTGACGTGGTGCAAACGAAGGAGCAGTACAACCAGCTCTTCACGATGCACGGCACGATCATGCTCCTGATGTTTGCAACGCCGCTTTTCTTCGGCTTTGCTAACTTCTTGATTCCCCTGCAAATCGGGGCTCCCGACGTTGCTTTCCCCAGGCTCAACGCGCTCGCGTACTGGTTCTTCAACTTCGGAAGCCTCATCGCCGTGGCCGGGTTCCTTACCCCTCAGGGCGCGGCGTCCTTTGGCTGGTTCGCCTACCAGCCGCTGGCCAGCACGACGTTCTCGCCCGGAGTGGGTGGGAATCTGTGGATGGTCGGCCTCGGACTTTCCGGATTCGGCACCATTCTCGGTTCCGTGAACTTCATCACAACTATCATCACCATGCGTGCTCCGGGCATGACGATGTGGCGGATGCCGGTATTCACGTGGAACACCCTCATCACGTCCCTGCTTGCCCTCATGGTTTTCCCGGTTCTTGCAGCTGCCATGCTTGCTGCCGCGTCCGACCGCATCTTCGGCTCGCACGTCTACGACCCCGCAAACGGCGGCGCCATACTCTGGCAACACTTGTTCTGGTTCTTCGGTCACCCCGAGGTGTACATCATTGCGCTGCCATTCTTCGGCATCGTCTCCGAGGTATTCCCGGTCTTCAGCCGTAAGCCGATGTTCGGCTACAAAACGCTCATTTACGCGACCATTTCGATCGCGGCCCTGTCGGTATCGGTCTGGGCGCATCACATGTACGTCACCGGTTCGGTGCTGCTACCGTTCTTCTCACTCATGACCATGCTTATCGCCGTGCCGACCGGGGTGAAGATCTTCAACTGGATCGGCACCATGTGGCGAGGGTCGATCACCTTCGAAACTCCCATGATCTGGGCCATCGGTTTCCTGGTTACGTTCACCTTTGGTGGACTCACGGGTGTCATCCTGGCATCACCGCCGCTCGACTTCCACGTGTCGGACACATACTTCGTCGTCGCGCACTTCCACTACGTAGTTTTCGGCACCGTAGTCTTCGCAATGTTCAGTGGGTTCTACTTCTGGTGGCCCAAGTGGACCGGCAAGATGCTCAACGAAAGCCTGGGAAAGTGGCACTTCTGGCTGCTCTTCATCGGTTTCCACACCACCTTCCTGATCCAGCACTGGCTCGGTGTCATGGGGATGCCTCGCCGATATGCAACGTACTCACCGGAGGATGGTTTCACCTGGATGAACCAGGTATCCACCGTCGGCGCGATGGTCCTCGCCGTGTCGATGATTCCGTTCTTCCTGAACGTGTACATCACGGCGCGCAAGGCCCCGTTAGTAACCGTGAACGACCCGTGGGGCTATGGCTCATCACTGGAGTGGGCAACATCCTGCCCGCCTCCACGCCACAACTTCACGTCTATTCCCCGAATCCGCTCTGAGCGGCCGGCGTTCGACTTGAACCACCCCGAAGCCGGCCTACCCGTCGGTATCGGCCCGGGTAAAGATGCCCCCGACGCGTCGGTATACGACATCGACTCGAATCGGGTTAAATAAATGAAAACCAATGCAAACCTACTCTGGGTCCTCACTGTATTCTTCGTCATCGTGACGATTGTGTACATTGCGTGGAACCTGTTGGACCACGGCGCGGTCGAATGGGCGGGCACGTTCATGCTCGGCCTGACGGCAGCGCTCATGGCGTTCGTCGCCTTCTACCTCGGTAAAGTTCATGCAGCCCAAGGCGGCGAGCTACCGGAAGACCGTCTTGATGGCAATGTGGATGATGGTGATCCAGAGATGGGCTTCTTTAGCCCCTGGAGCTGGTGGCCCATTTTCCTGGCAGCATCAACGGCCCTGATCTTCCTCGGCTTGGCCGTCGGCTACTGGATTTGTTTCATCGGTTTGGGTATCGGCCTCGTGGCCCTTACCGGCTGGGTTTACGAGTACTACCGCGGCATGTTCGCTCGCTGAGCACGTGACCCATTCGATACCGATCTTCCCCATGGAAGGTCGGTATCGGCGTTTAACGTGCTGGTACCGGCACATGATCCGCACATCCGGTGCCGGGGGATAGGCGTGACGCTCAATTGGGCGTTCCTTGACGGGCTTAAGTCGGGTATCCGGGACTGCTTTCCGCCGCAGGCAACACGTCGTTACCGATATCGGCTCAGTCGCTTGGTGCAAAGTGTGGCGGTCGATTCTGCACGGCGACCGGGTTGCGTCAGCACGTACGGCGCGCTGTAGACGGTCTCGTCTGATACGTGCAGCTGCGCGTCGTCTGGAAACTCCGACAGCAGCCATCGGAAAGTCTGCTGCGGAGACCAGCAGACGTTGAGTTGGGATCCGACGCGCTGCCCCCAGCCGATCGTCGAGTGGCTACTTCCCGCAGTCGCGGCCGGCGTGTTCGAGCGGATACGAGACGTTCGTCTGGACCGCGCGGTATCCGCTCGACCCGCCATTGCGCAATACTTCTCGCCGAGCGGTGGGAATGGACCTGCCCAATTCGGCGACGCTCGGCGCCAGCGACCGATGCTCGGCAAGACTGCGCGAGATGCTCTCGCGCTCACCGAGCGGCGAACGCAACGCTGATCGTGGTCCCGTCACCCGTCACCCGTCACCCGTCACCCGTGGCCGCGTTCCGCCCGACTCCTTGAGCCACAGCCCTTGAGCCACGGACAGGCAGTAGACCTGGACATACCGGTCAGTGCTGCGGACTATTTCAGTGTTGTACCCGACACCTGCGCCGTGAAGAACGGCATCCATTGCTCCGGTGGCTGTGGTTTCCGTCCCATTTTCACTCCTCCTACAAAGCACAGTTGGAGGCCGCACGGCCACACCGTTGCAGCGACCCTTTAAACCTTTCGGCGATACTGGCCCTATTTTCAGTCAGCACTAACAGACCTCGATGCTGCGGCCCGCCTCGTGATCAACCCGCGGCAGCAGCATAATCGCCATAAAGCCGGCAGAACCGGTCATAACTCATCACCGCTTGCGTTTGACCGCTTGCGTTTGACCGGATGCGTGAACGTATTCCTGATGTGGCACTCAACCATCCCAATCACCCAACCGGACGATGGCGCCCACCCGCGCCACAAAAGGAGTCCACAAAAGGCAATATTTTCTCAGCGACGCCGAAAGCCAAAAATGTCGAACGCGAACGTGACGACTCGATCCATTCCCACCGGGTCCACTCCGGACGAGCCCGCGTGATGCGCGGATGGACCCATGCCAATGAGCGACGTCACTTCCGAAGGCGCCAGCTCTACGGTACGGCCGAGCTGTTCGTGCATCTCGAGAGTAAACCAAGCGGCGAGACTAGCCGTCAAATGAGCAGCTTTATCAGCTTGCATTTCTACAGCGAGGCCCGACTCCCGTAGCTCTTGCAGATGGCTCGGTTGTGGAACGACAACCAGCAACAAACCATCCGCTCGGAGCACGCGGGCGAATTCGGCAGCATTGCGCGGAGCAAAAATGTTGAGAATGATATCCGCGGCGCCATCGCGCACAGGGAGCGGCGACCACACATCCGCCACTAGCCCCTCAATGCGATCACGCGACCGGATGGTACGGCCCACGGCAGTGGGGGAGAGGTCCATTCCCAGCGCCCGTACATCGTCTCCTGAGGGCAGCGCCGCCCCTAGGTAGTATCCCGTACCGCAGCCCACATCGAGGATGTACTTGGGCGCCTCATCGGCCACGAGGTGCCGGATGGCGTCACGGAGTGGTGCGTACCAGCCGGCGACGAGAAACCTATCTCGGGCGTCCAGCATGGCGGCGCTATCACCAATGAATTTACGCGGTCCGGCAAGCAGGTTGACAAAGCCGCGCTTATTCACGTCGAAGGAATGCCCGTTGTCACAGCCCAGCAAAAGCTCGCCGCTGCGACGTAACGGCAGAAAACAGTTCGGGCACCGAAGCCACTCCGATAGCGTCTGGAGTGACATCGATGCCCGATCTGCTGGGTGTGATTTACTTATCGGTGATTTCTGCAGGGTGATCGCCGTGGGCCCGACTCAGTTCTGTCTGCGTGACCGGAGTGATCCGGTCCTCGAAGAACCAGCGGGACAGGCCTGCACGTACCTTCTCGACCGGCCCGATCTTACCCTGGGCATTGGGTCGCAGCATAAGCGGCTTGAAGTCGCTGTAACTGACCAGCTTCCAGCGCTCGTACTCATCAACGGGCTGGTGCACCTCGACGAACTCCCCGCCGGGAAGCCGAACGATCCGACCTGATTCATAACCGTGCAGCACGATTTCACGGTCCTTCTTCTGCAAGGCCAGGCAAACCCGCTTGGTGATGAAGAAAGCGAGGAACGGGCCGAGCAACGTGGTCACCTGGAGCGTGTGGATGACACCTTCCATGGTGAGGTGGAAGTGCGTCGCCATGATGTCCGATGAGGCCGCTGACCAGAGCGACGCGTAAAATGTCACACCTGCCGCACCGATAGCCGTGCGCGTTGGAGCGTTGCGCGGACGATCGAGAACGTGGTGTTCCCGCTTGTCTCCGGTGATCCACGCTTCAATGAAGGGGTAGACCATAACGGTCACGATGAACAGACCCACCACAATCAATACGACCATGATGTTGAGCGAGTAGGTGTGGTTGAGCCAGACAAACTCCCAACCGCTCGGAATCAAACGCATGGCGCCGTCGGCGAAGCCGATGTACCAGTCGGGCTGGGTACCCGCCGACACCGGTGAAGGGTCGTACGGTCCGTAATTCCAGATCGGGTTGATCGTGAACAGCGACGCGATGAGCATGACGACACCGAAAACGATGAAGAAGAACCCGCCAGCCTTGGCGGCGTACACCGGGAGGACCGGGTAACCGACTACGTTCTGGTTGGTGTGTCCGGCTGCCGGGTACTGCGTGTGCTTGTGCACGACGACGAACAGAAGGTGCATGGCGATCAGCGCGACAATGATGGCCGGCAGCAGCAGGATGTGCAGCGAGTACAGCCGACCGACGATGTCAGTGCCGGGGAATTCTCCACCGAAGAGCAAGAACGAGACCCAGGTGCCCACAACCGGGATGCCCTTGATCAGTCCATCGATGATGCGCAGGCCGTTACCGGAGAGCAAGTCATCGGGGAGGGAGTAGCCAGTGAAGCCTTCAGCCATGGCCAGGATGAAGAGGATGAAACCGATCACCCAGTTGAGCTCCCGCGGTTTGCGGAATGCACCCGTGAAGTAGATGCGCAGCATGTGCAACCCGATGGCTGCGACGAAAAGCAACGCTGCCCAGTGGTGGACCTGACGCATGAGAAGGCCACCGCGAATATCAAACGAGATGTCCATCGTGGACGACATTGCGACGGACATCGGAATGCCCTTGAGTGGGGCATACGAACCCTCATAGACGACTTCAGCCATCGATGCCTGGTAAAAGAATGTCAGGAATGATCCCGACAACAGGATGATGACGAAGCTGTACAGCGCCACCTCTCCTAGAAGGAATGACCAGTGGTCAGGGAAAATCTTTCGGCCAAGTTCCTTGACCGCGCCCGAAATGCTCGTTCGTTCGTCAATGTAGTTGGCCGCTGACGCGGTGAAACCACCAGACTTCTTTGCCCCGACGGCTTGGTCATCAGCGGACTCGCGGGTGATTATTGTTGTCATGCTCGCTCCCAGAAACTCGGGCCGACTGGTTCAGTAAAATCGCTCTGCGCGATTAGGTAGCCCTCAGCGTCCACGGCGATCGGGAGCTGCGGTAGTGCCCGTTTAGCCGGTCCGAAGATGACCTTGCAGTGGTTCTCAACGTCAAACTGCGACTGGTGGCACGGGCAAAGCAGGTGGTGCGTTTGCTGTTCATAAAGTGCGACCGGGCAGCCAACGTGGGTGCAGATCTTAGAGTATGCAACGATGCCATCATACGACCAAGACTTGCGGTCTTCCTGCTCGATGAGGTCACTTGGATCCATTCGAATGAGCAGAACAGCGGCTTTAGCCTTCTCTTCCAAACGACCGTGGCCCATTTCGGACAGGCCCTCGGGAATGACGTGGAATGACGATCCAAGCGTGACGTCCGCTGCCTTGATCGGGGTTCCACTCGGGTCCATCGTGAGACGGACGCCTTTTTTCCACAAGGTCTCGTGGAGCAGGGCTACCGGGTCCTGGTCCATTGGGCCAAGGCCACGAAACAAGACGACGGCCGGCAGCGGGAAGACGACGAGGGCACCGATCAGGCTGTTCCGAATGAGCGTACGGCGTCCGAAGCCTGATTCCTCATTAGCCTGCTGGAAAATCTCGACGGCGCGGGCACGAACCGGTTCGGTTCCCCGAACGGGATGGCGTTCGTCAACACCCTCGTGATCGCTCATCAGGGCCTTGCCCCAGTGCACGGCTCCGATACCGATCGCCAACAGGGCGAGAGTGAGGCCGAGACCGATGAAAAGATTGTTCAGTCGTACGGATCCGGGATCCTCGGCAACGATCGGAAAAGCCATGTATGCGGCGATCGCGAAAACACTACCCACGATGGACACGTAGAACAGCGTATAGACGGTGCGCTCAGCCTTGCGTTCTTCCTTGGGATCAAGGTCGGTGATACGCGGGCGGTGCGGCGGGAACCCTGGATTGACCAAGGCATCCCGTGTAACGACGGCTGTGCTTGCGGCGGATGTCGCGAGCTGCGCGCCAGGCGAGTCGGCGGCGGTTACGTCTTCCGCGCCGTTATCGTCCTTGGCCATTGTTCTCCTTTGTGGGCTGTGTAAATACTGTGCACTGTGGTGCTCCGTGGCGTCCGATCGATTCCGAACGTCACGTCAAGACCGAAAAACGCGGCCTAATTCGATTTCGCTGTGATCCACACGGTGAGGGCCACGATTGCACCCAGGCCAAAGATCCAGATGAAGAGGCCTTCCGCTACCGGCCCCAAGGACCCGAGAGCCAATCCGCCTGGAGACGGGTTGTCCTCGACGTACTTCAGGTAAGTGATGATGTCCCGTTTGTCTTCAGGCGTCATGTTCATATCGTTGAAGACCGGCATGTTTTGCGGGCCGGTAAGCATGGCCTCGTAGATGTGCTGGGCCGATACGTTCTCGATCGCGGGGGCAAACTTACCTTCGGTCAACGCGCCACCGGCACCGGCGACGTTGTGGCACATGGCGCAGTTGATGCGAAACAGTTCGGCACCCGTCGAAGCATCTCCGGAAGCTTTGACCAAGTCGGCGGAGGGAATGGCCGGGCCGGGAGCGAGCGAAGCGACGTAAGCGGCCAGCGCGGCGGTCTGCTCGGCTGTGAACTGAACCGGCTTCTTCTGTGCCTGCGGACCTTGCATCTGCATCGGCATGCGACCGGTACCGACCTGGAAGTCAACCGAGGCTGCTCCAACTCCGATCAGGCTGGGACCTTCTGACGACCCCTGAGCACTAAGCCCATGGCATGTGGCGCAGTTGGCAGCGAAGAGCTTTTCACCCTGGTCGATGGTCTGCTGGGAGGACGCATCCGTTGTCGCAACGGCAGTGCTGGTGCTGAAGGCGACATAGGCGCCTCCAGTGAAGAGCAGTCCGACGGCAATGAGCGCAACACTGGCGAGAGGATTGCGACGTCCGGTCTTGCGTGGCCGACGTGCGCGAGGGGTTTTGATCTTGGTCATGCTGAAGTAGTCCGCTCCCGTTTTCTAAGTATTGATTTCTATTTAAGAACGTAGATGACCAGGAAGAGCCCGATCCAGACGACGTCGACGAAGTGCCAGTAGTAGGAGACCACGATGGCACTGGTGGCTTCCTTGTGGCCGAAGTTCTTGACCGCGAAACCACGCCCAATGATTAGAAGGAAGGCGAGTAGGCCGGCGGTCACGTGAATCCCGTGAAAGCCGGTCGTGATGTAGAACGCCGAACCATAGGCGTTCGATGAAAGGGAAACTCCCTCTGAGACCAAAGTGGCGTATTCGAACACCTGGCCGGTGACGAAGATCGCACCCAGAGCGTACGTGAGAAAGAACCACTCGACCATGCCCCACTCACTCGGCTTCCAACCGGTCGAACGCGCCTGCAGCCGTTCAGCGGCAAACACTCCGAATTGGCAGGTCACCGAGGACGACACCAAGATCAGCGTGTTGATCAACGCGAAGGTGACGTTGTGCTTGTCGGCCTCGAAGAGCCAGAGCTCGGGGGAGGTTGAACGAAGCGTGAAGTAGATTGCGAACAGACCCGCGAAAAACATCACCTCGCTGCCCAACCACACAATGGTGCCCACAGCCACGCTGTTGGGCCGGTTCACGACGGGCGCACTCGCCGTCTGAGTAATTGAGGTGCTGGTCACCCTTCTATTATGGCCGATAATCCCACAGGTTTTTCTCATTCGGGCGTGTAATTGAGAGTTTCTACCCGCTGGGAGTCTGCTGATTCAGCGCACGAACGGCGTGAATTCGGGGGAGTTGCGCTCGTTCTCCTATGATCGGAAACATGCTTGAATCGCAGTCTTGGCCTAACATACTGAATTCCCTCTTGGAGGGACGGGATCTGAGCGTGGCGGATGCTGCCTGGAGCATGGAACAGATCATGCTCGGGGAGGCTTCCCCGTCCCAACTCGGCGCTTTCCTAGTGGCGCTGCGTGCGAAAGGAGAGACTGTCGACGAAATTGTTGGATTTCGTGATGCAATTCTTGAGCAGGCGGTTGCCCTGCCGGTCAACCCCATGGCTCTCGACATCGTCGGAACCGGGGGCGACAAGTTCAATACCGTTAACATTTCGACCATGGCGTCGATCGTCTGCGCGGCAGCGGGTGTGCCGGTAGTCAAGCACGGTAACCGCGCCGCGAGTTCCGCTTCTGGATCGTCCGACGTCCTCGGCGAATTGGGGATTGACCTGTCGCGGGACGCGACGCGTGTGGCCCAGGTATTCAAGGAAACCGGGATCACCTTTGCCTTTGCTGCGGCTTTTCATCCTGGGTTTCGCCACGTGGCCCTCACTCGCAAAGAGTTGGGTATTCCCACCGTATTCAACTACCTCGGCCCACTGTGCAATCCGGCGCGACCCGAGGCATCCGCCGTCGGCGTGGCTGACCTTGACCGGGTGCCGCTCTTCGTTGGCGTGTTCCAAACTCGCGGTGCAACGGCCCTGGTCTTTCGGGGAGACGATGGCCTCGACGAAATGACGACCACCGGGCACAGCCACGTTTGGGAAGTGTCACGCGGCCTGGTGACCGAACACGACATCGACCCGCGAGACCTCGGCATCCAGCGAGCGCAGCTCAGCGATCTGGTCGGCGGTTCGCCTCAACACAACGCGGACATCGTGCACTCCGTCCTCGCCGGGGAGCCAGGCCCCATTCGCGACATCGTTTTGCTCAATGCCGCAGCCGGGTTGGTGGCCTTCGACCTGGCCAATGACGCGTCTCAAGTGCAAGTGGCGATAGTGGACCGCTTTCGCAATAAGTTGGCCGTGGCCGCCGAAGCCATTGACTCCGGTGTGGCCACGGCCAAATTATCAGCGTGGATTGCGGCGACCGCGGTCTGAAACCGAGGCCGCCGTGCGGTTGAGGCTCACTAGAGAACGTCCTCGTCGACCCACCCGAAAGTCTTCGTGACCGCTTTTTTCCAGTTGCGCAGCTGGCGGTTACGTTCGGTTGAGTCCATCTGTGGCGTCCACCGGCTGTCTTCCTGCCAGTTGGTGCGCAGTTCGTCGAGCCCCGCCCAGAAGCCCACCGCAAGACCGGCAGCATAGGCTGCACCTAACGCTGTCGTCTCCGCAACGACCGGGCGAACCACGGGAACGCCGAGAATGTCGGCCTGAAACTGCATGAGCAGGTTGTTGGCGATCATTCCGCCATCGACCTTGATCTCCGTGAGGGGAACACCCGAGTCGGCATTGACCGCATCGATGACCTCCCGGGTTTGGAACGCCGTCGCCTCTAGCGCTGCTCGTGCGATGTGGCCTCTGTTCACAAATCGGGTGAGACCGACCAGGGCACCGCGCGCGTCGGAACGCCAGTACGGCGCAAACAATCCCGAAAACGCTGGTACAAAGTAGGCTCCGCCATTGTCATCGACGGTTTTTGCCAGAGCCTCAATCTCGGAGGCCGAGCTGATCATTCCAAGATTGTCGCGCATCCACTGCACCAAGGCGCCCGTCACGGCGATGGATCCCTCCAGGGCGTAGTGCGGGGCATCGTCGCCGAGCTTGTACCCCACAGTCGTGAGAAGTCCGTTCTTGGAATGCACAATCTCGGTACCCGTGTTGAAGATCAGGAAATTGCCGGTGCCGTACGTGTTCTTGGCTTCGCCTTGGTCAAACGCCGCCTGACCGAAGGTCGCGGCCTGCTGGTCACCGAGGATGCCGGCGATAGGCACCTCACGCAGCAGGCTCGAGGTGTGTGCAGTGCCGTACACCTCCGACGACGATCGGATCGAGGGCAGCATCGACTTGGGCACGTCGAAAATAGCAAGAATCTCGTCGTCCCATTGCAAGGTTTCCAGATCCATGAGCAGGGTACGGCTTGCGTTGGTAACGTCGGTAGCGTGCACGCCGCCGTCCACTCCGCCGGTGAGGTTCCACAACACCCAGGAGTCCGTCGTTCCAAAGAGCAGGTCGCCGGAGTCGGCCTTGGCCCTGGCGCCCTCAACGTTCTCCAGAATCCAAACTATTTTCGTGCCGGAGAAATAGGTAGCCAAGGGCAACCCGACCTTCTTCTTGAACCGTTCGACGCCCCCGTCGGCGGCGAGGCGGTCGACGATGGGCTGGGTGCGGGTGTCCTGCCACACGATCGCGTTGTAGACGGGAACACCGGTCGTCTTGTCCCACACCACGGCGGTTTCCCGCTGGTTTGTGATGCCGATGGCCCTGATGTCGTGCCGTGTGAGGTTCGCTTTGGACAATGCCTGCCCGATCACTTCGCGGGTGTTGTCCCAAATTTCTTTCGGGTCGTGTTCAACCCAGCCGGCCTGGGGAAAAATCTGTTCGTGTTCGAGTTGCCCGGTCGACACGATTGATCCGGCCCGGTCGAAGATAATTGCCCGAGAACTGGTCGTTCCCTGGTCGATGGCGAGAATGTAGTCAGTCATTGGTGCGTGTCCTCCCTGTGAGTATGTGTGAAGTTCAGCTGTCGTCGCATGACAACGGGCCCATCCGTTCAAGGGACGTGCCCGTTCGTTCAAATCAAGTGGCCAGCAGGGGCAGCAGAATCAGCGCAGCCCAGCCGGCGAGCAGGCCACCGATGATTGGCCCGACGACGGGCACCCAGGAGTAGGCCCAGTCGGAGCCTCCCTTGCCTTTGATCGGCAGGATGAAGTGGGCGATGCGTGGACCGAGGTCTCGAGCCGGATTGATGGCGTAACCGGTCGGACCACCGAGGGAAGCACCGATCGCAATAACCAGGATGGCGACGGGAAGCGCACCGAGACCCGCCAAACCGCCACTGACTCCCTGCCGGTCCCCACCGAAGGCGATAACGACGAAAACCAGCACGAAGGTACCGATGATTTCGGTGACCAGGTTCCAGCCGTACGAGCGGATGGCTGGCCCGGTCGAGAAGACGCCGAGTTTGTTAGCCGGGTCTGGTTCGGTGTCGAAGTGCTGCTTGTAAGCAAGCCAGCAGGCGATGGCACCGAGAAAGGCGCCGAGCATTTGGGCCCCGATGTAGACCAACACAGAGATCGGGTTGATGGGAACTCCCATCCCGAAGCTCTCTGCGTTGTTGGCGACGAGACCTAAAGTGACGGCCGGGTTGAGGTGCGCCCCCGAACGGTAGGCGACGATGACACCGGCGAACACCGCAAAGCCCCAGCCGATGGTCACCATGAGGAATCCACCCCCGAGGCCCTTGTTTTTGGCCAAGGCGACGTTGGCAACCACGCCGGTTCCGAGGAGAACCAGCATCGCAGTGCCCACGACCTCCGAGACGAATACAGCTCCGATATTTTCCACGAGAACCTTTCTGGTCAAGCAGGGGATGCTGCAGCTTCCCCTCTGCGGTGAGCGGACGGACATAACATAGCGCGGGGCGTCACGAAGGGGAATAGGCCAGGCGAGTTCGCCCTGACTCTTACTGATCGTGGTAATACCGCGTATGTTGGGCGTGGGAAAATGCGCTTGGGCGAAGCACCCGAATGAATCCGTGGCACCACCGAGTGAATGGCTGGTCATGAAGAAGCTCATCAACGATCCGAAGAATGTCGTCAATGAAGCCGTCGCCGGGTTCGAGGTGGCGCACGCCGACATTGTGCGGGTCTCGCACGATCCGGTTTTCATTGTGCGCGCGGACGCGCCGCTGCACGGCAAGGTCGGAATCGTCAGTGGAGGCGGCAGCGGACACGAACCAATGCACGGAGGATTTGTAGGATTCGGAATGCTGGATGCCGCCGTTCCCGGCCCCGTTTTCACCTCGCCAACACCGGACCCCATCCTGGCAGCGACACAGGCCGTCGACGGTGGAGCGGGAGTGCTCCACATCGTCAAGAACTACACCGGCGACGTGCTGAATTTTGAGACCGCTGCTGATCTTGCAGCCGCTGATGGCATCCAGGTTCGCACGGTCATCATCAACGACGATGTCGCCGTCAAGGACTCGCTGTACACGGCCGGACGCCGCGGCGTGGCCGGAACGATCCTCGTTGAGAAGATTGCCGGAGCTGCCGCTGAGCGCGGAGATGACCTGGATGCCGTGACCGCCGTGGCCGAGAAAGTGAATTCCGACGTGCGCACCATGGGTGTTGCGCTCACCCCGTGCGTCGTGCCGCACGCGGGGGAACCGAGTTTCACCCTGGCCGACGACGAAATCGAAATCGGCATTGGCATTCACGGCGAGCCAGGGCGAGAGCGAATCAAGCTCGAGCCCGCCGACGCCATCGTGGACCGGCTCCTCGGCCCCATTCTTGAGGACCTGCCATTTGCCAGTGGCGACGAGGTGCTCCTGCTCGTCAACGGTATGGGCGGCACACCACAGATTGAGCTGTACATCGTGTTCCGCCGGGCCGCCGAAGTTCTGCAGGAGCGCGGCATCACAGTCACCCGGAGCTTGGTCGGCAATTACACGACGAGCCTCGAGATGGCGGGAGCATCGATCTCCGTTCTGAAACTCGACGACGAACTCACGGCGCTATGGGACGCCCCGGTGCAGACGGCCGCGCTACGGTGGGGACGATAGAAGGAGACTCAATGACCCCGAACGACGAACCTGGCGCAGTTGTCGGTGACGCCGCCCTCGCCAACGCAGCGCTCCGGCTGGACACTGGCTGGACTATTCGCTGGATTCGGCGAAGCGCCGAGGTACTCGCAGCCAACCGTGCCGCCCTGAACACCCTCGACCGCGACATCGGCGACGGCGACCACGGGGAGAACATGGATCGTGGTTTTCAGGCGATCCTGCCCAAGCTCGAGGAACTCACCGATGAGACAACGCCGGGGGCCGTGTTGAAACTCGTTGCCACAACCCTGATCTCTACGGTGGGCGGCGCTGCCGGTCCGTTGTACGGCACAGCCTTTCTCAAAGCCGCCGGTGCTGTCGGGGCGGTGCAGTCATTGGATGCGACTGCATTGGTCGCCCTGCTGACGGCGGCGCGGGATGGCATCGTGCTGCGGGGCAAAGCAGTGGAGGGTGACAAGACCATGATCGACGCCTGGACACCGGCGGTGAACGCGGCGTCGGCCGCGCAGACGGCGGGCTCACCCGTTGGCACCGTCCTGCTGGCCGCAGCAGACGCTGCAGAGCACGGCGCGCAGTCTACCGAGCCACTGGTAGCACGCAAGGGACGGGCGAGTTATCTCGGAGAGCGAGCGATCGGTCACCGAGACCCGGGCTCCCAGTCGACGTCACTGCTGCTGCGCGCCGCGGCCGACTTGATGTCGCACCATTGATGGTGGCGGAATCCGCTGGACGCGTCGGTATCGTGTTCGTTTCGCACAGCGAGAAGATCGCGACGGGCTTGGTCGAACTGGCGCGCCAAATGGCGCCGACGGTGCGTCTTGCCGCCGCGGGTGGAACAGATTCCGGTGGAATCGGTACGAGCTTTGAGAAGATCAGCGTCGGAATCAGCGCGGCGAACGATGGTGCCGGGGTGGTGATCTTGTGCGATCTCGGTTCGGCCATCCTGACCGCGGAAACAGTGCGCGATTTTCTCGAGGAGGCCGAGCAAGACCAGGTGCGGATTGTCGACGCGCCCCTCGTCGAAGGCGGGGTGGCTGCGGCGGTGGCCGCAGAAACCGGGGGAGACCTCGACGAGGTCGTGGCGGCGGCGCAGTCAGCGCTGCATGTGATGAGTGAAGCCACGCCGGCGATCCAGCCTCCCGCTGCGACCGGGGTGTCACGCACGGTGATCCTCATCAACAAGGACGGTCTTCACGCACGACCAGCCGCAGAATTCGTCAACCTCGCGAGCACATTCTCGGTTCCGATCAGCGTGAACGGCACGGACGCCCGCAGTCTGCTGAGCATAATGTCGCTCGGCCTGGCCCGGGGGAGCAGTGTGCAACTCACGTCCACAGACCCCGCGGCTGGACCGGCGATCAACGCCCTCGCGGACCTGCTGGAATCAGGCTTCGGCGAGCAGTGAGCCGCCGTCGCAAACTTGAGGAAAACGCCTAGCAGTTCCGTGCCTTATTGTCCAATCCGGCGTATCGTGAATGCATGATTCAGGACAGGAACACCTCAAAAGGTTCGGAAGAGCCGACCACGACCAATGCACAGGCATGCCCCATCTGCGGCCATGCCATGCACGAACACACCATTGATCATTCCACCCGAAATACCGTGGTCAACTGCCCGGTTGCGCATCCGGGAGCGTGGGACCGCGATGCCTTCGAACCGGTCAATGAATTTGGCATGGTCATACACCAGACACGCACCTGATTCGTTAGGGCAACCTGGCGCCGCGGGAGTGCGGGACAAATAGCCCAGAACCGGGCGAAATGATCGGCCGGGCGCGGTCAAGGCCGTCTCGCGTCGTAGGTCAGATACATAAATCCATCTTCGGCCCCAGCCATTTCGATTGAGGAAGCCCCCTGTCGCAGGCTAAGGTGCGAGGCCCAGTTGTTCGAGCATGCCCTGTTGGTCGCTGCTGCCCCACCGCTCTACAAGTTTCTCGTTCTCGAACCGGCTGATTTGCATGCCACGGACCGACATCGTTTTACCGCTGGCGGAGTGGCCCATGAAGGACCCCTGGTGGGTACCGGTGAGCGTATAGGCAAATGCGACGTCGGTGTCGTTTGCTACAAGGCGCTCGACTTCGATGTGCAGGTCCGGGAAAGCGGCAATCATCTCACCGAAGAATGCTTTGTAGCCTGCTGGGCCCGGGCCTTGACCTGGCGCAGGGTCGTTATCGACTGCATCTTCGGCCACGAGGTCGTCCAGAAGATCAAGTTCTCCGTTATTCACGGCTTCACCGAACTTCTGCTGTGCGGCGATATTCGCTTCTGTACTCATGTGTTCACTCTTTTCGTGGGGTTTGACATGGATTGTTCTATGTAGGTGTTGGGTGACCGGACCCCGGCTAACGCTCAGCGCTCCGCCAGCGGCAGGAGGCTATGGGATCAGGCCGAAAAAAGCTTCAGCTCCTGCACGCTGCCGCACGGCTTCGACCCCAAAAGAGACGACGAGGATTTGCGCGTTGGACTCTGCCCGTCAGAGCAAACCCTTACCGGTTTCGCTATTTGGCGAGGAAGGCGAGTACGTGCCGGTTCCATTCCTCCCGATGTGAAACGGTCAGACCGTGCGGGGCACCTTCGATCACCACGAGTTCGCTGCCGGAAATGGCTGCGTGAGTACGCTTTCCACTGACCTCGAATGGCACGATCGTGTCGGAGTCGCCGTGTATCACCAGGGTCGGTACGGTAATTTTCGACAGATCATCGCGGAAGTCTGTCGTAGCGAATGCGGCCGTGCAGTCGAGTGTGCCTTTAGGCGAGGCCATTTCGGCCAGACTACGGTTGTACGCAATCTGCTCGGAACTGACCTTCGGCTTATTGACCAACGAGGGCTTACCCGCAGTAAAGAACATCTGAACAAATTCATGCAGGAATGCCGGGCGGTCTTCGGTCAAGCCGTCGTGGAACCACTGTGCCAGTTCGGCATCGACACCTCCATCAGGATTATCATCCGATTTCCAGAGGTACGGCGGTACTGCGCTGGCGAAGACGAGCTTCGCGATGCGGTCGGTGCCGTACGTTCCCACGTAACGTGCAACCTCGCCGCCACCCATTGAAAATCCAATAAGAGTGACGTCTCGCAGGTCGAGGGCATCAAGAACGGCCTTCAGGTCGGCGGCAAACGTGTCATAGTCGTACCCGTTCCACGGCTGAGATGACTGGCCGAACCCGCGGCGATCGTATGTGATGACTCTGCGACCGGCGTCGACCAGCGCAGGTACCTGACCTTCCCAGGACCTGCTGCTGAGTGGCCAGCCGTGAATCAGTACAACGGGCTTGCCGGCACCGACGTCTTGATAGTGCAGTTCGACGTCAGGCCCGTTTTGACCAGGGACGGTAATGAAAGGCATGGTCTCTCCTCGCAATCGTTGATGGTTCGTTGGAGGTAACGGAGTTTGTGCGTCTTAGACAATCGAGGTTCGCTGGGAAATCGCTGAAACGACGGTGCGAGGGGAGCCGATCGAACCGCGGTATTTCGCTGGTTTGTAGGTTGAGACGGATGACGCATCAGCTAACCAATACCGCCAAGGGAAGTTGGTCGGATCTCCGCCGGGCCCGCTGACGCCAACGCGGGGTCCGGTTTGGTGCGTTAAAATCACACCGTCATCCGGAATGAAGAACTTCCACTGTCCACCGAAAAGATCGTCACCGTCGTTGACCAGGGTTGCTCCAAAGCTTTGGGCAACGCAGCCGGGGCCTCGCGCCAAACTCTTATCCAGGAGAGGAACCTTTCGTGGCTTGCTTTCTCGCCGGATTCGGGCAATGTCGGAACCTTCGATCACGTCTCCCGCCCTAATGAGACAACCGTATGGCTGGCCGGGTTGTCCAGCGACGACGTTGAGAGCGTGGTGCATTCCGTAGGTGAAGTAGCAGTACAGGTGGCCGGCGGGGCCGAACATTGTCCTATTCCGATTCGTCTCGCCCCGATAACTGTGCGCGCCGGGGTCGCGTTCTCCCGCATACGCCTCAACCTCGGTAATTCGAATGGCCACAGTGCCATCGTCATCGGTGTGTTGAAGGATGCAGCCGAGAATTTCCGGCGCAACGAGGAGCACCTCGCGGGAAAAGAACCCTCGGTCCGCTAAATGAAACCCATTGAGAACACTCATCTGGTCAGCGTATCGACGCCCGGTGAGAAGCGCTCGCCCGAGCCGTTCCGTGAATCTGGGACGTCGACGTGCCAGAACACCAGTACCAGCGCACGACGCGGGTCCGCGGCGAAGATCTACGGTGCGTCATGGCCGTGTCGACGAGCACTCGCTAACCGAGGAGTTCGTCAACGTAGCACCAACGCCACAATTCCCGTGGCTCGGCGCTGCACATGATGGGGTGGCCGGACTCTTGGAAGTGCCTGGTCGCGTGCTGACCGACGGATGAATCGCAGCACCCCACGTTGCCGCAGATTAGGCACATCCGAAGGTGTACCGGGCTGGTGCCTTCGCGCACACAGTCGCTGCATTCCGCATCCGGCGGTACCGGATGCTCACCGACGGCTCGTAAGTGCTCACAGCCGCCGGCGCCCAGAGGCACTCCAGAGGTGTCGGGCTTGGTCACGGGATGAGTTTCGGCGCTGAAGTCGATGCTCAGGTCGTCGGGCGAGGTGTCCAACATAGATTCCTCAACATCGAGCATCTCAAGCACTTCGCTGATCACCTCGTGGGCATATTCACCCGAATGGCGCAGTTTCAGAACCTTGGCGCGCTCAGCGTCGAGCATGGTCAGCCGCAACTGTACATAACGCTTACTGGGAGTGCGGTCTGCAAGCTCTGAACGTCCGAGGCGCTCCCAGGCCGCCCGGTTGCGTTCCTGTGTGCGGCGTTCGAGCATGTCGAGTACCTCCGGTGGATCGTCGGGCCGGGCGTGCCGGCGCAGGTTTGCTATCCCCGCGGCGGTGGCCTGATCCATGAGCGCGGCCTGGCTGAGCGCATCCGCTTTGATATCTGGACCACGTACCCCCAGGATACGAACCAGCCACGGCAGGCTCAGGCCCTGCACGACCAGGGTTCCAGCCACCACCCCCAGGGCCGCGAGAACGAGGACGGGACGGTGTGCGACGTCTTCGGGCAGGGCGAACACGGCAGCCAGGGTGACCACACCGCGCATGCCGGCCCACGACACGATGGCGGGCAACTGCCAGGGTGGTGCGGGGTCGGCCTTTCGAATTTTGGGGAACAGGCGAGGGAGATAAATCGCCGGGAACACCCAAATCGGGCGCAACAAGAGAACCGCGACGAGTATGACAGCGCAAGCACCCCAAATGCGCCCGGCACCCAGCGAGTCACCCGAGGTCGCTTCAATGATCGATCGCACCTGTAACCCGATCAGCAGGAAAACAGAGTTCTCGAGCAGGAACTGCACCGTGGCCCAGTTGCTGCGCTGGCTCAGTCGCGAAGCGCCGCCCGGCATAGCGGGCGTCTTGGTGCCGATCACCAGGCCAGCCACAACGACAGCCAACACGCCAGATGCGTTGATTTCCTCGGCCGGAATGTAGGCCACGAACGGGGCTGCTAGCGACATGGACGTGTTTATGGCCACATTACGCACGCGTTTTCGGATCAGCAGCAGGAGCCATGCAGCAATCAGGCCGATCACGACACCGCCAACGGCAGCAAAAGCAAGATCTGACGCCACCTGCCAGACGGTGACACTGCCACCAATGGCAACGATCGCCGTGCGAAGAAGTACCAGAGCGGTCGCATCGTTGACCAGCGACTCACCTTCCAGAAGACTCACTACCCGGCGCGGGAGCCCAACTCGGCGGGCAATCGTAGTCGCCGCCACCGCATCCGGGGGAGCCACCACCGCCCCCAGGGCGAACGCCGCTGCCAAGGGAATTTCCGGAATCAGCCACCAGACGATGAGACCGATGGCCACGGTACCGAAAATGACATAACCGACCGACAGCAGGCCGATGGAGCGCAGGTTGGTGCGGAACTCGACCAGGGAGGTACGGATGGCGGCTGCGTACAGCAGCGGAGGAAGAATTCCCACCAGCACCAGTTCCGGGTCCAACTGTACCGCCGGAATAAACGGCAGATACGAGCCGACGACACCGACAACCACCAGCAGCAGCGGAACAGACAAGTTCAAGCGTCTCGCTAGGGCGCTGGCGGCGCAGACAACGACGACAAGAGTGAGCAGAGCGAGTGAAACATCCATTTTTTCCGCCAAGGGTTTCTGGGGCTGGACTACGGCAAGATATGTCCAGCGGCAGTGAAGAGTCGATACCATTCTCCCCGAGTAAGAGCGATGTCAGACCCCACGGCCGAATCGAGAAGGTGCCGAACGCTGGTCGTTCCGAGCACTACCTGCATGTGGGCAGGATGACGGGTGATCCAAGCGACGGCGATGGCAGCCGGGGGAGCGTCATAGGTTCGAGCAAGGTCATCGATGACATCGTTCAACGCGGAATAGTTTTCTCGATCGTTCAGAAAAATACCATCGAAGAAACCCTTCTGAAACGGCGACCATGCCTGCAGCGTGATGTTGTTGAGTCGGCAGTAATCGAGAATGCCGTTGTCCCGGTCGATGGACTGGTCGAGGCCGGCCATGTTGGCCGACATACCAGCGGCGATAAGCGGCGCGTGCGTGATGCTGAGCTGCACCTGATTTACGATGAGCGGCTGGGCCACCGAACGTTTCAGCAGCTCGACCTGCCCTGGGGTGTGGTTGCTGACGCCGAAATTGAGCACTTTTCCCGCATCGTGCAAAACGTTGAAAGCCTCGGCGACCTCGTCGGGTTCCACGAGGGCGTCCGGGCGGTGCAGCAGCAGCGTGTCGAGATAGTCGGTCTTCAACGCCGTGAGCGATTCGTCGACGGATTCAAGGATGTGCTCCTTGGAGAAGTCCCAGAAGCCGGATCGAATACCGACTTTTGACTGGATGGCCACTCGTGCCCGATCTTCTGCCGAAAACGCCACCGCGTCCCCGAAACGACGCTCGCATTCGTGGGGCGTGCTGCCATACACGTCGGCGTGATCGAAGAAGTTTATGCCGGCGTCTCGGGAGGCCCCAACCAGGGATCGGATCTCTTCGTCACCGAGGGGAACGATCCGCATCAGCCCGAGAACGATATTCGAGACTTCCAAGTGGGTATTCGGTAACGTCATTGTCTTCATGCCTCCAGTCTGGGTGCAGTCGGGCAAGAACAACAACTCATCACCTGATTGAACGCGACCGGAGTGTTATCTGCGGTCTACGGCCTGCGGCCTACGGCCTGCGGTCTGCAACAATATCGGCGGTGAAAAATCTTGTCTGCGTCTTAAGGCACGCTAATTGTGGGCTCAACTTGGGCGGGGAGTCGAGGTTGCTTTGAAGCAGCGCGGGCCAGGTAATGGCAGACGATTATCGACGTATTGACATAATGTGCATTATCGGTCACTTGGTGAACGTTGTATAACCGCGTTTATCGCTGCGCGCCGGCTGCACTCACCGGTCTGGCTCGAGGGCTCTTGACCCGTCTAGAATTCGGCAGGCGGGGTCGATACGTAGTGCACGCGCAGACCGAGTGTGTTGAGGTGCTCACGAAGCTCCGGTGCGAGTTCGGCATTGACGATCACGTCATCGAAGTCGGCCAGGTCGGCCACGTGGTACAGCCCCTTAGCCTCGAACTTGCTGTCGTCTAGCAGCAGAACCTTGCGGTCGGCCCGAGTGAGCAAGGCTCGCTTCGTTTCAGCGGCCGCGGCATCCGGGTGAAAGAGAGCATCATTCTTCAATGCAGTCGTCGACACGAAAACCACGTCGGCAGAGACCCGACTGAGCTGTTCGACCACGATGGCGCCGAGAAACGAGTCTGTCTCGTGCACGTATTGTCCGCCGAGGCCCACGAGCGAGATCTGAGGGTGCATCAGCGTCAGTTCGCGCATCAGCCCCAGCGCGTGGGTAACCACCGCGCGCGGGGCGCGCTCGGCGAGGTGGCCGAGCATGGCTGCGACCGTAGTCGAGTCGTCGAAGGCGACAACATCGCCGGTCCGGATCAGCAGGGCTGCCTCTGCGGCGAGAGCCTTCTTGAGGCCGACCCGGGTGGCCCGGCGCAGGCGGACATCCTGCTCGGCAAACGGATGCGGTTTTGCGCGCGCCCCGCCCCGCACGCGTTCGATGAGTCCCTCGCGGGCGAGGAGATCAAGGTCGCGGTGAATAGTCATGGCGCTGACGCGGAAGGTCTCGACAAGCTTTTCCAGTCGCACGGGACCGTTCGCCTCGATGTGGCGCACCAGTTCACTACGCCGCACCGGACCGGTGAGGCCATCGCGCGTGAGGGAATCGCGCGAAAGGGAATCGTCGTCGGTGACGTCGGCAAACTTCATGATCGCCAGCATAGATGCCCTGACGCGTCTTGTTAAATCGATGTGTTCAATTACCTGACTTATAACAGACTGCATGTTAAATACGTGAAACTGTGTGTTAGTTTTGGGGCGTTCGATCTCTGGACCATCGTAAGGACGCGAAGAATGGCACCTCAGGCTCTCACCCACCCGGGCACCCACCCAGGCACCGCAGCAGGCGCCACCAACGGCCTCGCCCGGCTTAGGTTGCTCGACCGACTCGGACTCCCCCGCCCACTGCTCTGGGGCTACATCGGACTGGCGCTGTTCATGGTCGGTGACGGTGTCGAGACCAATATTCTTGCGCCATTCCTCACCGGCGACCACGGCTTCAGCATCCCCCTCGTCGGCACGCTCGTCACCGTCTACGGCGTGGCCGTCGCCATCGCCGCGTTCCTCTCCGCCGCTCTCTCTGACCTCTGGGGCCCGCGCCGCGTCATGATGATCGGCGCCGGTATCTGGGTCGTCTTCAACCTGCTTTTTCTCACCGTCGCCCTCACCTCGAGCAACGTCATGCTCATCTTCGTCACCTACGGCCTGCGCGGCTTTGGCTACCCCTTTTTCGCCTACGGGTTCCTGGTCTGGATCACCGCAACAGCCAACCCCAGGCACCTCGCGAGCTCCATTGGCTGGTTCTACGTGGCTTTCACCGCCGGGCTTCCCACCCTCGGCGCGCTCGTTGCGACCGGTGCCCTCGACATCTTCCATCTCTCGATGTATCAAACCCTCTGGGTCTCCCTCGTGCTCGTCGTCAGCGGGGCCGTCGTCGCCTTTGTCGGCGTCAAGGATAAGACCGGTCGCAAGCCCCTCGTCGACAATCCCTCCGAGGTCGTCACAGTCCTGTCCTACGGGCTCAAACTTCTCGCGACCAAACCGAGGGTGCTGCTCGTCATGCTCACCCGCATGATCAACTCGATCCCCACCTATGGCATGGCAATCTTCTTCCCAGCCCTGTTCGTGGATCGGTTCGGCTGGTCGATCGGCCAATTCCTGATTCTCACCACCGTGATCTACGCGGTGAACATTCCCTTCAACCTCGTCTTCGGCGCGCTCGGCGACCGCTTCGGCTGGAGCCGCACCGTCACCTGGTTCGGCGCCGTGCTCTGCGCCGTGTCTATGATCGGCCTCTACGTCGTTCCCGTCTACGCCATCGGTCAGGGCTGGCCGTTCGCCTACGGCCTCACCCTCCTCGTCGGGGCGATTTTTGGAATCGGCCTTGCCGGGTTTGTGCCACTGTCCGCGATCGCCGTGTCGCTCGCCCCGCAGCAGCCCGGTGCGGCAATGAGCTCCTACAACCTCGGCATCGGCGCGGCCGTGTTCGCCGGCCCGCTCCTCGTGGCACTGCTCTACGGCCCCCTCGGCGCACTCGGACTCGTGGTGCTCTTTGCCGCGCTGTACCTTGTGGCCGCTGTGATGGCCTCCGTCTTGCGGGGAACGCAGCCTGGCTTCCACGGTGTGCCCGCTCGCATTCCATTTGATGACGCTCGATTGAATTGAGACCCACATGACCACACTCACCACTCCCCCTTTTTTCACCGGCGTCGCCCTCACAAAGGAGTCCCTACCCACCCTCGCCGCCACCGTGCGCGTTCCGTCCTACGACCGCACCGGATTGACGGCGGGCATCATGCACTTCGGTGTCGGCGGGTTTCACCGGGCGCATCAGGCACTCATGATCGACGACCTGCTCAGCCAGGGCCTGGCCCGCGATTGGGCCATTTGCGGAGTCGGCGTGCTGGCCGGTGACGCACGCATGCGGGACGTCTTAGCCGCTCAGAATGGCCTCTATACATTGGTCGAAAAGCACGCCGACGGGCATCTGGAGGGCCGCGTCATCGGATCGATCATCGACTTTATGTTCGCCCCCGACGACGTCGATGCTGTCATCGAGCGGATGGCTAGCCCCGAAGTAAAAATCGTCTCGCTCACCGTGACCGAGGGCGGCTATAACATCAACCCTGTGACCGGGGCTTTCGACCTCGGTGACCTTCAGGTGCAGGCCGACCTGGTGCCCGGCGCCGCGCCCGCCACAGTCTTTGGCATCACCGTTGAGGCTCTGCGTCGCCGGCGCGACCGCGGAGTGCCCCCGTTCACGGTCATGTCCTGCGACAACCTGCAAAACAACGGTGAGGTTGCCCACCGCACCTTCGTAGCGTTCGCAACGGCCCGCGACGCCGAACTGGCCACCTGGATCGACGCACGCGTAAGTTTTCCGAACAGCATGGTCGACCGCATCACCCCCAGCACGACGGATGCCGATCGCGCTCTCGTCGCCGCGACCTTCGGTGTGCTCGACGCCTGGCCCGTGGTCTGCGAGCCCTTTTTCCAATGGGTCTTACAGGACTCCTTCATCAACGGTCGACCACCGTATGAGCACGTGCGCACTCAGCTCGTCGCCGACGTTGAGCCCTACGAGCTCATGAAGCTGCGTTTGTTGAATGCCAGCCATCAAGGCCTGTGCTATTTCGCGCACCTGTGCGGCTACCGACTCGTGCACGACGCTGCGGCTGATCCGCTGATCGCCGGCTTCCTTCGCGCCTACATGGACCGCGAGGGCTCCCCCACGCTCAAGCCGGTACCCGGCATCGACCTCGAAGCTTATAAAGACGAGCTCATCGCGCGGTTCTCGAACCCGAGCGTACGCGACACCGTCGCGCGGCTCTGCAACGAGTCTTCCGACCGGATCCCGAAGTGGCTCGTGCCGGTGATCGTCGACCAGCTCGCGGCTGGCCGTTCGGTGCAACTGTCAGCGGCGATCGTGGCTAGCTGGGCCCGCTACGCGGAGGGAACGGACGAACAGGGCCAGCCTATCGAGGTCGCCGACCGTCTCAGGGAACGTGTTATGAACAACGCTGCCGGATTCGCCTCTGACCGGCATTCCTTCCTGCGCGACCGCGACCTGTTCGCCGATCTTGTCGACGACACGACGTTTGTCGAGGCCTACGACCGGGCGCTTGAGCTGCTGCACACGGTCGGTGCCCGCGAAACCCTGGTCGCGCTCCTCGCGTAGCCTGCGGGGGTGCTGTTGGGCTACGGAGTCGCGGGCGCGGCACCGACGTAGGCCGCGAGGTGCTCGCCGGTGAGGGACGAACGCGCGGCCACGAGGTCTGCGGGTGTTCCTTCAAAGACGATTCGGCCGCCCTCGTGACCTGCGCCCGGGCCGAGGTCGATGATCCAGTCGGCGTGCGCCATGACGGCTTGATGGTGCTCGATGACGATGACCGACTTCCCGGAATCGACGAGCCGATTGAGCAGGCCGAGCAGATTCTCGACGTCGGCCAAGTGCAGGCCGGCGGTGGGCTCGTCCAGAACATACACCTCACCTTTTTCGGCCAGGTGCGTGGCGAGCTTCAGCCGCTGGCGTTCGCCGCCGGACAACGTCGGCAACTGTTGGCCGAGGCCGAGATAGCCGAGGCCGACATCGGCGAGTCGGCCCAGGATCGTATGGGCTGCCGGGGTTCGTGCCTGGCCCTCACCAAAGAATTCCCTGGCCTCGGTTACCGACATCGCCAGCACCTCACTAATGTCGCGTCCCGCGAGGCGGTATTCCAAAACGGATGCCTCGAAACGCTTTCCTTGGCATACCTCACAGGGTATTGCTACGCCGGCCATCACACCCAGGTCGGTGTAAATAACGCCGGCGCCGTTACAGTTGAGGCAGGCTCCCTCTGAATTGGAGCTGAACAGCGCCGGTTTGACGCCGTTGGCCTTGGCAAAGGCCTTGCGGATCGGTTCGAGCATCCCCGTGTATGTCGCCGCGTTGCTGCGCCTGGAGCCCGTAATCGCGCCCTGGTCGATGGAGACCACTCCGTCGCGGCCTGTTACCGAGCTCTGGATCAGTGAGCTCTTGCCCGACCCGGCCACGCCGGTCACCACGGTCAGCACACCGAGCGGAATGTCCACATCGACGTTTTGCAGGTTGTGTGCGCTGGCGCTGCGAACCTGCAATACCCCGGCAGGCCTGCGCACGCTCGGTTTCAGAGTCGCACGGTCGTCGAGGTGCCGGCCGGTCACGGTATCGCTCGATCGAAGACCAGCCAGGGTTCCCTCGAACACGATGTCGCCACCAGCCGATCCTGCTCCTGGGCCGAGGTCGACGACGTGGTCTGCGATCGCGATCATCTCCGGCTTGTGCTCGACAACGAGCACGGTGTTGCCCTTGTCACGCAGCTGAAGCAGCAGCGTGTTCATTCGCTGGATGTCGTGCGGGTGCAGGCCGATCGTGGGCTCATCGAAGACGTACGTGACATCCGTGAGAGACGAGCCGAGGTGGCGGATCATCTTGGTGCGCTGGGCCTCACCGCCGGAGAGCGTGCCGGAGGGGCGGTCGAGCGAGAGGTAGCCCAGCCCGATCTCGACAAAAGATTTGAGCAGACGCTGCAACGACTCCAGTAGCGGTCCGACGGAGGTATCAGTCAGACCTCCGGCCCACTCGACGAGGTCGCTGATCTGCATCGCGCAGGCATCGGCGATGCTGATTTCGCCAATCTTCGACGATCGGGCCCCCGCGCTGAGTCGGGTCCCGTCGCAGTCGGGGCAGACGGTGAAAGTCACCGCTCGTTCCACAAAGGCTCGGATGTGCGGTTGCAGCGAGTCAAGGTCTTTGGACAGCATCGATTTCTGGATCTTGGGGATCAGTCCCTCGTAGGTGAGGTTGATACCGTCGACCTTGATCTTGGTCGGCTCCTTGCGGAGTAGGTCATCCAACTCCTGGTCGGTGAAGTCCTTGATCGGTTTATGGGGGTCGAAGAATCCGCAACCGTTGAAGATGCGGCCGAACCAGCCGTCCGTGCTGTAGCCGGGAATGGTGAGCGCGCCGTCGATAAGAGACTTAGTGTCGTCGTAGAGCGCGGTCAGGTCGATGTCGTCGACCGAGCCACTGCCCTCGCAGCGGGCGCACATTCCGCCGGTGATGCTAAAGCTGCGCCGTTCCTTGACTGTCTGTTCACCGCGTTTGATCGAAACGGCGCCCGCGCCGCTGATCGAGGCAACGTTGAAGGAGAACGCCTGCGGAGAGCCGATGTGCGGCTGGCCGAGCCGGCTGAACAGGATGCGCAGGAACGCGTTGGCATCGGTGGCGGTCCCGACGGTCGACCGCGCGTTGGCACCCATTCGTTCCTGGTCGACGATGATCGTCGTTGTCAGCCCGTCGAGTAGGTCGACGTCTGGCCGGGCGAGGGTCGGCATGAATCCCTGCACAAACGTGCTGTAGGTTTCGTTGATCATTCGCTGAGACTCGGCGGCGATGGTGCCGAACACCAGCGAGCTTTTGCCCGAGCCGGACACGCCGGTGAACACGGTCAGCCGTCGCTTCGGGATCTGCACGCTGACGTTCTTGAGATTGTTCTCTCGGGCACCGTGCACGCGGATCAGGTCGTGGCTGTCCGCGATTTTCGATTCAGGGAACGGGGTGTCCGTTTTCATGGTGGGGCTCATCGGATCTCCTATGATTGACGGCACTGGGCAGAAATCGGGCCCACCAATCCAGAATAATCTCGAACCGTTGCAAACGGTGCCGTGGGCGACCGGTCCGGCTGAGGTCGTGGTTCTCCCCCGGAAAGATGACCAGTTCGGTTTGAACTCCGCCGCGTTTGAGCGCCGCGTAGTAGCGCTCACCCTGCGACAACGGGCAGCGCAGATCCTGCGCGGAATGGAGAACGAGGGTCGGGGTTTTCACCTGGCCGACCAGGAACTGCGGACTTTGGCTCCGCACCAGGTCGGCATCCGTTCCTGCATACTCGTCACCGAAGAAATCGCCGATGTCGCTTGTACCGACAAATGCGTCGGGATCGAGAAAACCGCGTTCCACGATGGCGGCGGCAAATCGGTGATCGTGCGCGATCGTCCAGGCGGTCAAATAGCCGCCGTAGGACCCACCCATGATGCCAACGCGCTGCGCATCGAGGACTGGTTCGGCTTCGAGGGCACCGTCGAGAAAGTCCAACACGTCAGCGAGGTCGAGGGTACCCATACGCTGGCGGATGGCGCGCCCATGGGCTTCGCCATAACCGGATGATCCGCGCGGGTTGCAGAGAACGACGGCGTAGCCCGCATCGACGTAGACCTGGGTTTCATCGAGGAGCGCGTCGGTGTACTGGGCGTACGGGCCTCCGTGGATGGTCAGGAGGACCGGGTGCGGGCCCGGCCCCGGCGGGGTATGCACAAAGCCGTGCACCGGGTAGCCGTCTCGCCCGGTGATGGTGAGTTCGATGCCCATCGCCAGGCCGGTAGAACGAAGGTGCACGGAGAAATCGGTGAGGCGTTTGGGTTCGGTGCGCGGCATATGCGTGCCGAGGGGGTGCGTGTGTACGAGAACGAGCTCACCGGACGTGACGGCGGTCTGCACGGCGACGACCACAGATTCGCCGTTGGCACCCACTGCGGTCGCGACGGTTGCTCCGCAGTCGAGTGGCACCACGTGCCCGTCGTGGTGCACCCGAACCAGATCGACGCGGCCGCGACTGCCACGGAGCACGAGTACGGAGCCGTCCGCCAGCAAACTGATATCCCCGGTGGCCTCCAGATCAAGTAGATTCTGGTCGGTCTGGTGCGGGTCGGTGACGCGTATCGGTGCTGAACCATCAATCAGGAATCCGCAACGGTACAGTGCGCTTACCCGTCCGACGAAATCTCGGCCGGTCGTTCCCACATCGGTGGCGAGTAGCCAGAGAGTACCGTCATCGGCACAGGCGAGAGCCGAGATACTCAGGTTCTCAGCCGAACGCACGACGGTACGAGCTGGAGCGATTATTTCCTCCGCCAGGGTCGCGTCTTCGTCGCGGCTGAGGTTGAGTTCGATGACTTCGCTGCGCAGGTCGTTGTCGCGGCCGGTATGACGCGCCGAGATGGTGAGGAGCCTGGACCCGTCAGCCGCAAAGGCCAGGCCGGAGTGATCGAAATCTCCCTCGGTCACCCGGCGCGCGATCGGAAGTCCGGACGGCAGGCTGGCCCGCACCGGAAGAACGGGGTTCACCCCGGCATCCGGCGGGGTTTTGGGCTCAGCGCGAGTTGCATCGGCCGTCACAGGAGCAGGAGCGGGCGTCGGTTCGCCCCAGACATCGGGCACCACGGCCAGGAACACGTGCACGCGACGGTCGCTGGTGTATCCGACCCCATTCGACCGGTAACGCAGGGTATCGATGCGGCGGGCCGGTTCCGAGTCCGCTGACAAGCCGACGACCGTACCGTATCGTCCGGGTTCGGGAACCCGAGCCAAAAAGGCGATCCGGCTACCGTTTGGATGCCAACGAAAGTCAGTCACGCCGAGAACCGCGTCGGTCATTGCCAGGGGCTCGCCCCCGGCCGCATCGACAACGTGCAACTGTGCGCTACCGCCGGCATCGGCCCTGAGAAAAGCGATCAGGCTGCCATCCGGGGAAAACCGGGGTGCCGAGTCCCGAAAGCCGCGGGTGATGCGGCGTGGAGCCGGCTCCCCCGTTAGCGCGACGGTCCACAGCTGGCCGACGTAGTCATCCGCTGCAAAGTCGGCGTTCACCCGCGAGAAAACCGCCCGCGACCCATCGGGATGGATCGTCGGGCGCGAGACAGTACAGAGCAACGGAAGATCGGCAGCTTTCATTGCTTTCTCACTTTCTAGTCGCTGGTAAACCCGGTCGTGTCGCCGACCAATCGGGTATTTCCGACCGGGACCGGATCCACCGCGGCCGAGACGATCTCCGCCGCGAACTCGCTGACGTTGTACAGGCGTCCCGCTGCCTCTTTGCGAGCGTTCAGGGCGCCCGGGTTGGACCGTTCGAGCAGCGTCGCCGTGATGGTGCCCTCGATCATGTCGCCGGAAACGACCACGAATCCGATACCGGACTGTTCGAGTTCGGGAATGACAGCGCGCAGGGCGTCTTCGCCCGCGCGCTTGCTGTGGGCGACTGGCTCATACTCCGGCATGGTGCTTGTCGTCTTGATGAAGTGCGCCTGGTGGCTGGTGACAAAGACAACCCGGGAATCGTCGCCGAGCAGCGGGATGGCCCCATTCAACAAGTTGACCTGGGCATCGCGATTGAGCTTGATGGCGTAGTCAGCGGCCATACCACTTTCCATACCGCCCGATGCGTTCATCACGAGAATGTCGAGGCCCCCGTACTCGGACCTGATGGTCGCGAACATCGCGGCAACCGATGCCGGGTCGGTCAAGTCGGCGCCGACCGTGATGGCCTTCCCGCCAGCGGCGCGAATGGCATCGGCGAGTTTGTTCGCTCGCGCCTCTTTATTACGGTAATTAATGACGACTCGCGCTCCGGCCTGAGCAAAATACCCGACAGTATCGGCGCCGATACCGCGGGAAGAGCCGGTGACGAGTACGCGCTTGCCCTCGAGTGATCCTGCTGCAAGTGGATTGGTCACGCATGCTCCTCTGATTTGATCAACTTAATTCCGTGATGAAGTGCGACCTGATCGGCCACTACCCACTCTTTCGACCTTATCAACAAGCCTCAGTCGCTCCCTCGGCGTGTTGAACCCGGTACCTGCTAGTTTCGAGGTGAAACCGAATGTGGAAGGTGTCACACATGGTCGACCTGACCGACTATCTCTGGATTCTGTGGCTCGTGTTCATTCTCGTGGCCATCACCATCGAACTGCTGAGCTTGGAATTCACCTTCCTGATGATCTCCATCGGCAGTCTGGGCGGTTTGGCTGCCAACTTGCTCGGACTGGACTGGTGGCTGCAGATCGTGGTAGCCGGTGGGTTGTCGGTGCTTTTGCTTTTAACCATCCGCCCCTTCCTACTGCGAGCCCTTCGCAAGGGGGGCGATCCGGCGCTCAGCAACATCGCCGCGCTGATTGGAATGACCGGCCGTGTCATGTCGACGGTCACCGAAACCGGGGGGCTCGTGAAACTGGCCAACGGCGAAACCTGGACCGCTCGTCTTCTGCCGGCCCACCCCGACAACGACGCCGGTTTCCGTTCTGGTGTCGAGCCCGGCCAGCCGGTCACCGTGCACCTCATCGAAGGCTCCACCGCCGTCGTCATCTTCGCTGAAAGGACCCAGAACAATGCTTGACCCCGCAGCTTTTATCGGTCAGATCTTCGTGATTGCCCTCCTGGCGGTGTTGGCGGTGTTCGTCATCGTCATCCTCGTGCGCGCCATTCGCATCATTCCCCAGGGCAACGCCGGGGTAGTGGAGCGCCTCGGCAAGTACCACAAGACGCTGCTTCCCGGTTTGAATCTTCTGGTGCCGTTCGTCGACCGGGTGCGACCGCTTCTCGACATTCGCGAGCAGGTGGTGTCTTTTCCGCCACAGCCGGTGATCACCGAGGATAATCTCGTCGTGTCCATCGACACCGTCGTCTATTTTCAGGTGACAGATGCCCGCGCCGCTACCTACGAGATCAATAACTACCTCGGTGCGGTCGAACAGCTCACTACGACCACCCTCCGTAACGTGGTCGGCGGGTTGAACCTCGAAGAGGCTCTGACCAGCCGCGACAACATCAACAGCCAGTTGCGCATCGTGCTCGACGAAGCCACCGGCAAATGGGGCATCCGGGTGGGTCGAGTCGAGCTCAAGGCAATCGAGCCACCTCACTCCATCCAAGATTCGATGGAAAAGCAGATGCGCGCCGAACGCGACCGTCGCGCCCTCATCCTGACGGCGGAGGGTACCAAGCAGTCCGCGATTCTCACCGCCGAGGGAGCGCGCCAGGCGGCGATCCTCGAGGCTGAGGGTGACGCCAAAGCTGCGGTATTGCGCGCGCAGGGTGAGGCCGAAGCCATCACCACCGTGTTCAAGGCCATTCATGACGGAGATCCAGATCCGAAGCTGCTCGCCTACCAGTACCTGCTGACGCTACCCAAGCTGGCCGAGGGCAGCGCCAACAAGCTCTGGATCGTGCCGAGCGAACTGACCGAGGCGATGAAGGGTATCGGCAGTGCTTTTGGTGCGAATACTGAAAACCCAAAACCGGCGGCATCCGCTGCACCGGCGGCATCCGCTTCTCCGGCCACGGCTGCAGCAGCGCAGCAGGCCTAATCGGTGGCCGAGAGCGCACAGTCCATTTTTCTGGCCGCACCGCACCCCCGGGTTTTCGCGCACCGCGGTCTGGCACGAGAGGCGCCGGAAAATTCCTTGCTCGCCTTCGTAAAGGCCCTGGCGGCCGGGGCCACCCATCTCGAAACCGACGTGCACGTCTCGCTTGACGGCGTGGCTGTAATCAGCCATGACCCCGACTTGACTGCGCTCGGACGCGATATTCGCATTGACCAGCTCACCATGCCTGAGCTGAGGCGCATCAACAGGGGCTACGGACAATCGTTCACGTCCCTCGCCGATGCCCTCCAAGCGTTTCCATCGGCACTGTTCAATATCGACATCAAGACAGATGCCGCCGCCGAGCCGGCCGCACAGGCCATTCGTGACCAGCGAGCTACGGCTCGAGTCCTCGTGACCTCGTTCGACGACTCGCGTCGCCGCCGTATGGTCGACCTACTGCCCGGTGTGGTTTCCTCCGCGTCGTTGCCGCTCGTGGCGCGGGCCGTGGCGGCGACGAATCTGGGCCTGACCTCCCTCGTTCGCAAAACGCTCGCGGGCTGCGTCGCCGTGCAGGTCCCCGAGCGGGCGGGACCAATTCGAATTGTCACACCCCGTTTCATCGCGATGATGCACAGGGTGGACGTCGAGGTGCACGTGTGGACCATCAACGACCCGATGGACATGGTTCGACTCTTCGATCTGGGAGTTGACGGTATCGTGACAGATCGCACGGATCTTGCTGTCAAAGCTGCTAATCTCGGAATCTGAGAATTACCTCCCAGAACAGGGGGTCTGGGAAGGTTTATACCCAGCTTGATGGTTTAGAACTACATAGGTATTGCGATCGGAATGTGATCGCGAGCGAGAGGAGACCACACTATGGCTGACCGCAGTTTGCGTGGCATGAGATTGGGCGCACAAAGCCTTCAAAGCGAAGAAGGCGTCACCTTCTCCCCCCGGGTTACTCACACCTACCGGTGTGAAACATGTGGGCGCGAGACAGTGATGATTTTTTCGGCCGACGCCGAGGCTCCGGACGAGTGGGAATGCAAGTACTGTGCCAGGACGGCGACCCGACTGGTCGACTCCCTGCCGGTGATCGTCGACCACTCCGATGAAAAAATTGCCCGGACCCACTGGGACATGTTGCTGGAACGCCGCTCCAGAGACGAACTCGAAGAGTTACTCGAAGAGCGCCTTTCGGTGTTGCGTCTGCGCCGTGGTGGCCAGCAGAAGATCGGCGCCTAACCGCCGGTCACACCCGCACGACCCCGCACTTTGTGCCGGGGTCGCTGTTGGTTAATAGGTCGGTTCTGGACAGGGGCTGCGGTCAACGGTGTCGGCGACGCCGCGCGGAACGCGCGCACAGAGCCAATCCGGCCACGCCCAGCCCCGAGACGAGCCATTCGAGTCCACGGCCGGCCACTATCGCCGGTGTGATGGTGTCGCTGAGCGGAACGGTCTGCACCATGGCTCCCGACGTAAAGGTCGGAAGGCTATCGAGCGTCGCCCCATCGGGGGTGATGATCGCGCTCGAGCCGACTGTTGAGATATTGACGACCGTACGGCTGGTCTCCATCGCGCGCAACCGGGCGATGGCCAGCTGTTGCACGCTCTCATCGGTGTGCCCGAAATCGGCGTTGTTGGTTTGGGCGAGAATAACGCGGGCTCCGTCGTCGATCATTTCGTGCACCAGCTGATCGTCGGCGATGTCGAAGCAGATCGCTATTCCAGCCAGAACTCCGTTGATGTCAAAAATATTGTCGCGGGTGCCGATACCGTAATCCCGGCCGATGAGGTCGATCAGGTCCGGAGCGAATGGTCGCCAGAAAGCCCGATCCGGCATGTACTCGGCAAACGGCACCGGGTGCACCTTGTCATAGACATCGACGGCGCCGCGGCCGGCCTCCCAGAGCAGCGAGCTGTTGTAGTAGGTGTCATCGGGCTTGGTGATGGTGCCGGTGATGAGAGGAGCATCCATTTCGGTACTGATGTAGTCGAGCACCTGCGCGGCTGCCTGCGAGCGGGTGGGGTCGATGTCACTCGAGTTCTCCGGCCAGACCACGAAATCGACCTTCTCACCGATCAGAGGCAGGGTGGCCGATGTGTGGTCCTGCAGAATCTGACCCGGCGAATATTCAGCAAACAGACCGGCATCCGCGTTTCCCTGCACTGCGGCGAGGCGAACCTCGCCGTTCTGGGTAGTCGGCCATGCCGGAACGATAAGGACTACCGCGACGGCGCCGACGGCGATGCCCGTGCGCAGCGTGCGCGCCAGCTCCGGTTCGCGGAATAGTTGTACGGCGAGAGCACTCAGCCAGACCAGAATAAAGCTCAGGCCGGACAGGCCGACCCAGGCCACGAGCGGACCAAACGGACTCTCCGACTGTGACAGGGCAACTCGGCCCCAGGCAAAGCCACCGTAGGGCCAGACCGCGCTGATTGCCTCCCTGGCCGTCCACAAACCGGCCACGATAACCGGCACAACGCCGAGACGACCCCAGATACTCGGCCAGACCCGAGGGCCATGCCGGAGGACGACGGCGGTCAAGCCGAGCCCCACGGCGAAAAACAGGCTCTCCAACCCGCCGAGCGCAAACCACGGCACGAGACCGAGGTACAGGGTGATCCAGAAGATATGAATCAGCCAAAACGATAATCCGGCAACCAGTCCCACGAGCAGTCCCGTCGCGAGGCTGCGACCGAGCAGAGCCAGAAACATGAGCGCGACCCCCACCGGCGCAAGATACCACCAGTCGCGATCCGGAAAACCGGCGTCCAGAACCGCGCCGGCACCGGCCGCGACGACAAGAGCTGCCCACAGCGGCAGGCTGAACGAGCGCTCATTCCCCCACATGGTGAATTCAGGCCACCGAGGAGTAGGCCACGATACCGCGGCGGATCGCATCCATGGCGCTACGAGCGGTCGGCCCGACCTGTCCGTCGCCGGCAATGCTGAGTTGGTCGAGCAGGTCGATGGTCTGTTTGGTCCAGCGCACGAAATCACCGGCAGCCATCTCGGCCTCATAGAGTACGTCGGCGAGCGATGCGCCGCGAGCCCACTTCCACATGGCGAGGCTCAGGCCCACGGCGAGCGGATTACTCCCGGGAAGCTTGTGGTCCCGCTCGAGGTCGTCGATGCGGCTCCACAACTCCTGGGTTTCGTCGAGGGCCGGTCTGAACGGTCCCTTGGGCAGGTACCGAGCGTCGATCAAACCTTCTTCACGCCTCGGCTCGAAGACCAGCGCACAGGCCATCGCGGCGAGGCTCGCGGCATCGAGTTCGTTCCACAGACCTCGGCGCAAAGACTCCGCGACCAGGAGGTCCCTTTCCGCATAGATTCGACGCAGGATGCGTCCGCTCTCGCTGAGCGCGATAACGCCGTTGGCATTCGATTCGAGGTAGCCGTAGCCGAGCAGGACGTCGGTCACGCGATCGAAGACGCGGGCGATGGCCCCGGTGCGCTGTGATATTTGCTGGTTGAGGGCATCCGTTTGGCGTTTGAGCTTGAACCAGCGTTCTGCCCAGCGGGAGTGCGCCTCTCGATCGGGACAGTGGTGGCAGCCGTGGGCGCGCATCTGCTTGCGTAAGCTCGTCACCTCACGCTGGCGTTTGTCACGTTCACCGCGCAGGGAATTGTCGGCTTTGACACCCTCGCGTTCCACCTCGGTGAGCCGTCGACGAATGGCCGAGTACTCTTCGAAGTTGCCCAGGTTGCAGGTCATGCTGGCCTTGAACCCGGCTAGGGATTCTTCTTGCTGGCGCACAGACCGGGCCAGATCAACGACGGCCCGATCGGCCTGAAACTGGGCGAATGACGACTCGAGCACACCGCGCGTGCGTGTGACGCCGAACTGATCGATGAGGTTGACGGCCATATTGTACGTGGGCTTGAAGCTGGAATTCAGCGGATACGTGCGCCGGGAGGCGAGCGAGGCCACCGCCTGTGGATCCAGTCCCTGAGCCCACTGTATGACCGAGTGCCCGAGGGTGTCGATTCCACGGCGACCGGCCCGACCCGTTAGCTGGGTGTACTCCCCCGGGGTGATCGGCACGCGGGCTTCGCCGTTGAACTTCTCCAGTTTGTCAAGAACGACCGTGCGGGCGGGCATATTGATGCCGAGAGCCAGCGTTTCGGTGGCAAAGACAGCCTTGACAAGCTTTTTCTGGAAAAGTTCTTCAACGACCTCCTTGAATGCCGGCAGCAGACCGGCGTGGTGCGCGGCGACACCGCGTTCGAGTCCGTCGAGCCACTCGAAGTAGCCGAGCACGCCGAGGTCTTCGTCGAGCAGGGTGCGGCATCGATCGTCCACGATCTGACGAATTTCATCCCGCTCGTGTTCCTCTGTCAGACGTATCCCCGAGCGGAGCACCTGCCGCACGGCCTGGTCACAGCCGACCCGGCTGAAGATGAAGAAAATAGCCGGCAGCAGGTGTTTGCCATCGAGCATGCGCACGATATCGCCGCGATCCATTCGGCCGGCGTCGACCTGTGCGCGTTGCTTGTCGTGACCCCGGTAACCGCCCGCGGATGAGCCACCCTGACGACCAGAACCGCGACCACGCCCACCGGCCGAGCGCCCGCCGGCGTGCGCCAACCGAACGAGTTCGGGATTGACCCGATGCGCGCCGATCAATCCGGAGGAATCGAACAGATCGAGCATATTGTTCTTGACCAGTACGTGCTGTTCCAGCGGAACCGGCCGCTCTTCAGAAACGATCACGTCAGTCTCACCGCGAACTGCCTGCAACCAGTCACCGAATTCCTCGGCGTTCGACACGGTCGCGCTGAGCGACACCATGCGTACCGACTGCGGCAAATGGATGATCACTTCTTCCCACACCGCACCACGAAAGCGATCCGCAAGGTAGTGCACCTCGTCCATCACCACGAAAGCGAGATCGGTGAGTAAGTCGGAATCGGCGTAGAGCATATTGCGGAGCACCTCGGTCGTCATGACGACGATGCGTGCCCCCGCGTTGACGTTGCTGTCCCCGGTGAGCAACCCAACCTGGTCCGCACCGTACTCAGCAACGAACTCCTGAAATTTCTGATTGCTGAGGGCCTTCATGGGCGCGGTATAAAAAACCTTCGCCCGCGACTGCTGCATTGCCAGGTAGATGGCAAATTCGGCGACGATGGTTTTGCCCGCACCGGTCGGCGCAGCAACGAGCACGCTGTTGCCGGCCTCCAGGCACGCGCAAGCCTCACGCTGGAACGGATCGAGATCGAATTTGAGGCCGCGATCAAAAGCCAGCAACTTCGGTTGGCTTGCCCGGGTGCGCGCGGCCGAATACCGTTCGGCCGGCGATTGCGTGTGCGTCACGTGATCCTTAACAATTGCTACAAACGACTCTCAGCAGAGACTAGAGCGCGAATTCTTTCTCGAAAGCCAACACTTTCTTAGCCGCTCGGCGATCATGCAACCAAGCGATGCCGTAGGCGGCAAAGTACAACATGACCATGGGAATGGCCAGCAAGAACATCGAGACGACGTCAGCGGCGGGAGTGGCGATCGCCGTGAAGAGAACGATGACCAAAATTGCAATCCGCCAGGATTTGATGATCGACGCCGCACTGATCACGCCGGCGAAGTTGAGCAGCACAATGAAGACCGGCAGGACGAAGGCAATGCCGATCGCCACGACGAGTTTGAGTACGAAGTCGAAATAACCCTGCGCATTAATGAACGCCGAGTCCTCGGTGGGCGCGAAACTCGTCATGAGCTCGACCACGTGAGGCAGTACAACCCAACCCGCCGCACAACCAGCCAGAAACAGGGGAATGGCCGTCAAAAGAAACCCGAACGTGTATTTCTTCTCGGTACGGGTCAGACCGGGAACCAAAAAAGCAAAGACCTGATAAAGCCACACCGGGCTGGACACTATGAGACCGACATAGAGTGAGATTTTGAGTTTGAGATCGAAAGCGCTCGTAATGTCGGGGTAATTGATCTGGGCGTTGCGATGCTGCGCATTGATGATGGCGTAGATCGGCTCTCGCAATTGATCCCAGACGAAATCGGAGAGGAACCAACCAGCAACGGCACCGATCAGGAGACCGGCTGCAGCCAGATAGAGGCGTTTGCGCAGTTCGATCAGATGCTGCCCCAGCGACATCTTTCCCGCTTCGGTCGCACTCCGCCCAGCACGGACCATTCGCGGCTAGGGCTTCGAGGCGGGGTCGGCCGGGCCGGGCGTGGTCGGAAGGGACGTGTTCGACACGTCGTCACCCGTTGTGCTCGTCGTGCTCTTCGACCGCGGTGCGGCGTTGGGATCAGGGTCGACAGTGTCGGTCTTGATCTCGCTCTTGAAGATCTTCATAGACTGCCCGAGGCTGCGTGCGAGTCCGGGAAGCTTTGGCGCACCGAAAAGGAGCAGTACGACGACGAGGATGATCAAAAAGTGCCATCCGGTCAAATTTTGCAGCATGAGGGTATGTCCTCTGTGTTAGCTAGCGGGCGTTTGGCATCAGTTTACCCCGCACGATCCGCGCATCGCGACGCACCTGACTCCGGTGGACGCGCTCAGCGCGATTCTGCTCGACATTCCGGAGCAACACAGCCGAGTCCGAGAATACGGCGGGGATAAACGAGGCGCAGACCGACGGCACATCGAGGTCCACCGAGGAAACTTGATCGTTGAGGGCCTCGAGAGCTCGCAGGGTTGTGACGGCTTTGCGGTAGAGCGCCACCGCGCACCACATGAGGACCACGAAAAGACCGGCCACCAGAACGCCCCAGATAAGCAACCACGACCACCACGGCATCCGCTAACCCACATCCACCTGGGGCTGATTGTCGCCGGAGTACTGAGCCAGTCCGGCTGCGGCCCAGTCGAAAACAACCTTGCGTGACTCTGCCGGTTGAAGCACGGTGACGATGCCGGCGAGGCCGGTGACGAGACGTTTGAGCACGTGGGCATGGGCGACGCGCAGGGTGGTGCGCGTGCGCACGCCTGTTCCGACCACCTCGGACCGCTCGGGTCGGTAGTCGGCCAGCAACGGCAGCGCCGCGGTAGGGAGCTCGAGTCGCACATCAACGTCGTCCCTGGACGGCTGGAACAGGGTGTCCGGCAGCAGCACGTCCACCGTGTGCGAACTGCGCGGTGAGGCGGTGACGCGAGGGTCGGTCATCCGGTCAAGACGGAAGGTTCGCACGGCTTCGCGAAGGTGGCACCAACCCCGGAGGTACCAGTCGCTGTCGACGGATTCAATGCGCAAGGGGTCGACGAGGCGGTGTTCCTGGTCGCCACGCGCATTGAGATAGTCGAACTCGACCTGCATTCCTGTACTGAGGGCAGCCTGCACAATCTCGCGAGTCGCGCCGGCATCGCGCTGCGCGACCGCGACCTGGGTGGGTGGCGCCGATGAGCCGCGCGTCAACTTCGCCATCAGCGACGCGATCGCATCGGTGTCGGCATTGTGCGGCAGGGCACACAGGTACTGCAGTCCGGCGATGAGTGCTGCGGCCTCGCGCGCGGAGAATCGCGGGGAGTCATCGATGGCGACCTGGTGGGTAAGTACGATTCGATCATTGTTTTCGAATTCGTCCCAGAGAATGTCGAACAGGTCACCGTGCAGGTATTGACGTGTTTCCCCAGGAATTCCAGACAGCGCGATGAGGCTGACCAGTGTGCGCACTCGTTCCACTGACAGTCCGAAGTGCTCGGCCACCTCGGTGACGGTGACTGGCCCCTGATCGATCAAGTACGGAACGAGGGAGAGTAAGAGGGTGAGCTGGTCTCCGGCGACTCGAGGCTGGCTGCCTGGCTGGGAGGTCGGCGCATGCAGCGGACTTGGCCGGCGGCGCTGTGCGCGGCCGGGTGGGAACGCGGGGAGAGCGCTGGCATGAGCGTCACGCGCGGCAACGAGTCGATCGCGCACGGCGGCGCGTAACACGAGTGGGCTCTCGACGAACACTTCGGGGCCGAACCCGGCCAGTTCGTCGGCGAGTATGTTCAAGTCGGTGAAATGCAGGGTGCGCTCGAGCGTCACTGGATGGTCTGGCTGGGCCGCGGGGCACTGAGCCGCCTGGCGCGCGGCGAGCCGAACTGCGGCGTCGGATCCTGATACCACGACGATGTGGGCGACATTACTCGCCCACAGGGCATCGAGTTCACAGAGAGCGCGTGCACTATCGGTCGTGTTGCCCGCTGCTTCGTCGCCAATCGAAGTCGGAGTAGAGTTTGCGAGCACTGTCACCGTGCCCACGATGCGAGCCAGCAGGAAGGTGCGCGGTGCGCGAGCGACCTCATCCGTTGCGTAGAGGTGCCAGCGACCTTCGTGCTGCACCAACGCACGCGGAGCGACCTCGCGACGGACCGGCTTGGTCTCCCCCGGTTTGAGGTAAAGAAATGCCACGATCTGCGCTCGGTCGAGGGCTTTGCTCAACGGTTCGAAGCTCAGGTCGTGCGTGCGTAACGAGGGTGCGTAGCCCAGGACCGGTTCGCTCGATTCGACACCGAGGGAGTTCAACTTCATCAGGGCCCGGCGGGATTCCCCGGACAATGATCCTTCCCGCCAGACCGTGCCAGCGAGTTTGAGTAGGGATACCTCATCGGAAGTGAAGCTCACGTCGGCGGGTAGGTCGTACAGACCCTTCGGAATTCGATACCGCAAAAAGTGATTGCTGCCCGGATCGTCGGGCGATTCAAGTGTTTCGAGCGGAATTCCCAATTCCCGGATGTCATCCTTGTCTCGCTCGAACTGGCGCTCCAGACTCTCATTCGAGCCGGCGGACGAGAATCGCTGTCGGTAACCCTGCACGTTCGCGAGAATATCGGCCTTGGTCAGCCCTGTTTCCGTTGCGACGAGCGCGAGGACCAAGCTGAACAGCCTTTCGGGGGCCGTGACCAGCAACGGCTTGACCTCGGTCGCGCTTTTTGGAGGTTCCGACTCTGGCGGGGTAGACATGCGGGCCAGCCGACCTAGTCGACGCCGAGAATATCGACGACGAAAACGAGTGTGGAACCGGCCGGAATAGTGGCATCCACTGTGTCACCGTAGGCCTGGTCGGGAGGAATGACAGCGACGATCTGTGAACCGACCGTCTGTCCAATGAGCGCTGTTGCCAAGCCGGGGATCACCGCGTTGGGGACCATTTGAACGGGGCTTCCGTTGGTCCAGGTCGACACGAAGCTTGTCTTTTCCTTCCACAGCACGCCGGCGAGATTCACCGTGACCGTCGACCCCTCCTTGACCTTGTCGCCGGCACCCTGCTTCAGCACACCCATTTCGAGCGTGGTGGGAGCGTCCCCGTTGGGGACGACTATGCCCGGGACACCGTTTTCATCGAGCACCACGGCGGGAAGGCCATTGGCCACGATCTGGTTAGCTCCGTCAGCTCGCGGCAGATATGCCTTCACGATGTCAACGACAACCACTACAGCATCCGTCGCTCCAAGTTGAAGCTGCTCGCTACCGCCGGCCGGACCGAACCCATCATCCGGGGAAATGACGACCGCGATGCGCTCACCTTCGCGGGCGCACAGCAGGCCGGCGACTATTCCGGGAAGAGTAGTGTCGGCGAGGGCGATGGGAAAGGCAACGCTGCCGTCGAACGGAGCTTGTTGAATGGCAGCGCCGGTCGTTCCGTTATACATGGTCATGAGGGCGGAGATCATCTGTCCGGCTTCGAGCTTCTCACCGGAACCTTCGATGATTTGCGTGCGTTGAGTAGTCGACGACTTGAGCGGTGTCGGAAAGCTGACGTCGGGCGCCGAACCGAAGTCGCCGGAGGTCGAGACCAACGCCGAGGCCGCACCGGACGTGGCCGCGGTTTCGCAGGAGGTCCCGGCCGTGCCGGGGCCGGCGCAGGCGGTCAATGCCGTCATCACGAGGCCGGCGGTGACGATCAGCGCGGATGCTTTGCGCACAAGTCCTTCTTTCGGTACGGGGTTGCTGCAGCGTGAATCTGCTGCGCGAGTGTGAGGTTGGTGCGGGTGTGTCTGGGTCCAGGCGGTTGCGGTCTCGGCGCAGTTCAACCGAAATGGGCCGGGCCCTATCCTAACCGGCGTCGAGGTCGCGAGCCTTGGAAAGCTCGGCGCTCGCGCCAGCGGCCCGCACGCGTTTGCGCATGACTTTGGAGCTGACGTTGCGTTCACCGAGCGCCCCCGGGGTCCAGGCCTCGACATCCGCGTCGCTGAAGTCCGTCTTGGACGGACGTCGCTTCAGCTCGGGGAGGATTGTATCGGGGGCGAGCCGACGTGCGGTGATCAGGAACCCGGTGTGACCGATCATGCGGTGGTCGGGACGCACTGCGAGTCCCTCCACGTGCCAACCGCGGATCATCGTTTCATGGGAATCCGGATTGGTATAGAACCCGGTGCCGCGGATGGCCTCGGCCACACGGGACAATTGCGTCACCGTGGCGACGTAGCACAGCAGCACTCCTCCGGGCTTGAGAGCTTCGGAGACGGCGCCCAGGCATTCCCAGGGCGCGAGCATGTCGAGGACCACCCGGTCGACACTCTGCGGCGGCATGGTGTCGGGCAGCGTCTCGGCAAGGTCGCCCAGAGTGATGGTCCAGTTCTGCGGATCATTCCCGAGGAAGGTAGCGATGTTGTCGCGAGCGACGTCGGCGAATTCCTCGCGCCGTTCAAAGGATGCAAGACGGCCGGCCGGCCCGATTGCGCGCAGCAGCCAGAGCGACAGTGCCCCGGAACCAACGCCGGCCTCAACGACGGTGGCGCCGGGAAAGATATCGGCTTGCGCCAGAATTTGGGCCGCGTCCTTGGGGTAGATGATGGCTGCACCGCGCGGCATGCTCATCACGAAGTCCACCAAAAGCGGCCGCAGCGCCAGGTGCTCAACGCCAACGTTGTTGGTGACGACCGACCCGTCGGGCTGCCCGATGATGTCGTCGTGCGCGAGAATGCCGCGGTGGGTGTGGAAGGTCAGGCTTTCCTGAAGGGTGATGGTGTTCATCCGCCCCTTGGGCCCGGTGAGTTGCACCCGGTCGCCGACACGAAAAAGTCCGCTGTTTTGAATGACCTGGTTGCTGCTCATGCGAGTGGTGCGCTTTCGTTTCGGGCGGCCCCGGTAGGAGCGAGGGGATGAACGGGAGAGAGCTCGTCGGAACGTTTCGATTGGTGATACAACGCGGCGATATCGTGGATCGTGCGCCCGTCGAGCGTCGGCCAGCGCGTGTAGAGCACGCTCTTCGGCAGGTCGATCTGGTGGGGAACGGCGATGGTGATCGTGCCGGCGGCAACAGCGGATTCGACACCCGGCACGGAATCCTCGATCGCGATGCACGTTGCCGGATCCACGCCGAGTTGTTTGGCGGCGACCAGATACGGATCAGGATGCGGCTTGCTGTTTTCGACCATATCGCCGGCGACGACGACGTCGAATGCTGCAAAATCGATGAGGTCGATGATCTGGCGGGCCATGCGCTCCACCGACATCGTGACGAGTGCGGTCGGAACGCCGGCGGCTTTCAGCTGCCGTAAAAGCTCACGAGATCCTGGACGCCAGGGAATCCCGTGTTCGGCCAGCTGCTGCTGCACGCGGTCGGTGAGGCGGGCGACAATGGCGTCCGCGGTGAGATCGACGCCTCGTGCTTGCAGAATGGCCGCAGAATTCCACAATCCTGATCCGATCAGCGACATTCCGTCTTCATGAGTCCAGACACCGCCGAACTCGGCCATGAGCTCGGTCTCGGCACGCATCCAGTACGGTTCGGTATCGACGATCGTGCCGTCCATGTCCCACAGGACGGCGGCGGGAAGGGAAGCGGGCAAGGGCAGGGGCGGAGAAAAAACATTCACGGGGTTCAAGTGTAGGGCCACCGCCTATCCTTGATGAAGGCCCTTCATATGGGAGGCCGAAGAATTGAGGATATAAACGGTGACTGACGGTAATGGGTTTCTGGGCGGACGGCTGCTCGTCGTCGCTTTCGAAGGCTGGAACGACGCCGGAGAAGCCGCGACGGGGGCGGTTCGTGCATTGAAAGAATTACTCGACGTTGAGAAGATCACCGAGGTCGACCCGGAGTTGTACTTCGACTACCAGTTCAACCGGCCGACCGTGTCAACGAACGAGGCTGGCGTGCGTACCCTCGGTTGGCCCGGAGCGATCATGTATGGTCCGAAGACCCCCGGGACACTGGGCGTGCCGCTGGCGGACGATGCCGAGCTGAGGGTCAGTGGAACGAACGCGGGCAATATCTTTCTGCTGATCGGTACGGAGCCGTCCCGCAGTTGGAAGAGCTTCGCCGCGGAGATACTCGACGCGGCCCTGGCCGCCGACGTCAGCGGCGTCGTCTTTTTGGGCGCCATGCTGGCCGACGTTCCGCATACCCGCCCCATCTCTATTTTCGTCTCGAGTGATAACGCGCAGGTGCGGGCTGAACTGCAAATCGAGCGCAGTAATTATGAGGGACCGGTCGGCATACTCAGCGTGTTGTCCGATGCCGCCGAGACGGTGGGAATTCCCACCCTGTCGATTTGGGCATCCGTGCCCCACTATGTGCATAACGCACCATCGCCCAAGGCGATGCTCGCATTGATCGACAAGCTCGAAGAGGTCATAGATGTGGTTATCCCCCGCGGCGCGCTCGTGACCGAGGCGGCTGAGTGGGAAACCGGTATTGACGTCTTAGCAGGCGAAGACGAGGACATGGCCGCGTACATCGCCCAGCTGGAGCAGGCCAGAGACACCGTCGACTCACCAGAGGCAAGCGGCGAGGCGATCGCTCAGGAATTCGAGAAGTACCTGCGCAGGCGCGGCACCGACGGGCGCGACGGGCGCGCAGACGGCCGGCCCGATGGTCCCGGAAGCCGACCCGACGGGCCACGGCACTAGGAACGCAGCGGGTCAGCTGCAGACGACGCTCTGCTTTACAGCGCGACGCCGAGCAGCGCACTGATGGCACGATTCACCAGGCTCACGTCATCGAGCTGACCGGCGGCGGCGTCGTCGACGAGCTTCAGAGCCTCGGGGGTGTTCAGGTCGTGGCGGAGTGCGAGGCGCAGGGACTGCACGAGCGAAGCAGCCGTTCCAGGCGCCTCCATGCTGGCAGCGTTTTTGGCTGCGGAAACAGCCGAAGCGCCGAAGGCTGCAGACCACACGGAGAGGCGCGCGATGGCCTCCTCCAAAAGCGCGTCGGTCCATTCCCAGTCGGTGCGATAGTGGCGGGCCAACAGGGCCAGGCGAATCGCGCGCGGGTCAATTCCTTGAGCGCGTAGTCCGGAGACTAGAACAAGATTACCGAGCGACTTGCTCATCTTCTCGCCCTGATAAGCGACCATGCCGGTGTGGCTGTAGACCCCGGCAAGCGGATGTCCGGACAACGCCTGCGCATGCCCAGCGCTCATGTCGTGGTGCGGAAAGATCAGGTCAGATCCTCCCCCCTGCACGGTGAAATCTATGCCGAGTTCTTTGAGGGCGATCACCGAACACTCAATGTGCCAGCCTGGTCGCCCGGCACCGACCGGAGACTCCCACGCCGGTTCCCCCGAACGCGCAGCCTTCCAGAGCAGCGGATCGAGAGGGTCGCGTTTGCCCGCCCGGTCGGGGTCTCCCCCGCGCTCGGCGAATAGGCGCAGCATGCTGTCGAGGTCGAGGTTGCTCTCGTCACCGAGCGCCCAGCCGGTACTGGCTTCGGCGGCACGAATGTCGAAGTACAGATCGACGGCGATCGTTCCGTCTGCTTCGGCGATGGCGTCGCCGGTCGGTACCGGATAGGCGAGCCCTGCCTCCTGCAAAACGGCCACGGCGGCGGCTATCTCGTCGATGACCTCGGTCACGGCGACGAAATCATTCGGCGGAATGATGCCCAGAGCTTTCATGTCGGTGCGGAAGAGTTCAACCTGTGATTCGGCCAGGTCACGCCAGTGGACGCCGGTGGCGGTCGCCCGCTCGAGGAGCGGGTCATCGACATCCGTCACATTTTGGGCATAGTGCACGCGGTAGCCGGCGTCGATCCAGACCCGCTGGAGGGTGTCGAAAGCGAGGTAGGTGTTGGCATGGCCAATGTGGGTCGCATCGTAGGGCGTGATGCCGCAAACGTAGAGTCGGGCTGAATCGAGCGGCTCGGCCAGCACCAGACTGTCGGTTTTTGTGTCGTGGAGCCAGGGTGCATTCGACTCGCCGGGGACAGAGACAATTTCGGGTCGTTCCCATGCACGCATGGTTCAAGCCTAGCTTCCATGCGGCGGTGGGTTTGCGAACCGTCGTCGATGCGGTGACCGCTTCGCGAACCGACTAGGCGGAGATGACGTTCGTTCCAAGGAGCACGAACAGCACGATACCCAGCAGGATGCGATAGATCACGAACGGCAGAAAACTCCGTCGCGAAATGTAGTTCATAAAGAACGCGATCACGGCGAGGCCCACAACGAAGGCGACGATAGTGGCCACCAGAATTTCGAGCGGTCCAAAAATTTCGGGAGTGCACGTGGTTGCGCCCGCCAAACAGGGATCGGCGACGGACTTGTACACCTGGTAGAAGCCGCTGCCGAGCACGGCGGGAATGGCCAGCAGGAATGCATACCGGGCCGCTGCTGCGCGCTCGTAGCCGAGGAACAGCCCGGCAGTGATGGTACCGCCCGATCGTGATACGCCGGGGATGAGTGCGAGCGCCTGCGCGAATCCGTAGATTACGCCGTGGCCGACGGTGATGTCCTGCAGTCGTCGCCTTTTGGCGCCGACATGGTCGGCGATACCGAGCAGAATGCCGAAGGTGATGAGCATGGTCGCGGTGAGCCAGAGTGAGCGCAGCACGGTTTCGATCTGGTTTTGGAACAGCAGGCCGAGGATGATGATCGGAAGCGATCCCAGAATGATCAGCCAGCCCATGCGGGCATCCGGATCTTTGCGGGACACCCGGCCGGTGAGCGATTTTGCCCACTGGCCGATTATGCGCACGATATCGCGCCAAAAGAAGATGACGACAGCAGCTTCAGTGCCGATCTGGGTGATGGCAGTGAATCGGGCACCCGGGTCATCACCGGTGCCGAGAAACTGCCCGGCGATCGTGATATGCGCACTCGACGACACGGGAAGGAATTCGGTCAACCCCTGAACGAGGCCCAGAATGATCGCATTCAGAAAGTCCACGCGCCGCGCTTTCTTGGATTACTTATAATACTCAGCGAACCCGTGCCCGACGGGCTCGGGCGGTATATCACAGCTTCAATATTGTGACAGCAGGTCGGTCAAAACCTGCCTGCCAAACACTAGTGCGTCGAGCGGTACCCGCTCATCCACTCCGTGGAACATCGCAGGAAAGTCCAAGTCCCCTGGGAGGCGAAGGGGCGCAAAACCGTAGCCTTTGATGCCCAGGGTGCTGAGCGCTTTATTGTCCGTTCCCGCCGACAGCAGGTACGGGAGCACCGGCGCGCCGGGGTCATGGCGCTCCAGGGTACTCACGACCGCTTCGATCAGCGGCCCGCTGAATTCAGTCTCCAGACCGATATCGCGGTGCATGGTGACGATTTCGATGTCAGCGCCGACAATCTCCTGAATCTGGGAGAGCACGAGATCTTCCTCGCCTGGCAACGCGCGGATGTCAATGAGGGCCTCTGCCGTGTCGGGGATGACGTTGTGCTTGTAGCCAGCGGTGAGGCCGGTCGGGTTGGTCGTCGTGCGCAGGCTGGCCTGAATGAAGCCGGAGGCCGTGCCGGTCGCCAGAGCGAGCTCGTCCGGGCCGACCCGTTGCGGGTCAACCTCGAGAATGCGGGCGATTTCGCCGAGAAGTTGTTCGGTCGTGTCGGTCAGGCGAATGGGCCATTCGTAACGCCCGAGTTTCGCCACGGCCTCGGCGAGCCGAGTGACGGCGTTGTTGGGGTGCATTCGGGAGCCGTGGCCGGCCTCGCCACGGGCAACCAGCTTGACCCAGATCAGCGCTTTCTCCCCCGTTTGCAGGAGGTAGGCGCGTTGACCGCCGAGCGTAATGGAGTATCCGCCCACCTCACTGATCGCCTCGGTGGCTCCGTCAAACAGGTGTGGATGTTCGCGAACGAGAAAGTGCGAGCCGAGCACGCCGCCGGCCTCCTCGTCGGCGAAAAAGGCGATGACGAGGTCGCGCTCTGGCGCACCATTGGCATTGATCACGTCCTGCAGAGAGGCCAAAATCATAGCGTCCATATTTTTCATATCGACAGCGCCTCGCCCCCACAGCAGGCCGTCCTTGATGACGCCGCCGAACGGGTCGACGCTCCAGTTCGCCGCATCGGCCGGAACAACATCAAGATGACCGTGCACGACCAGAGCCGGCCGGTCGGCGTCGCGACCCTTGACCCGGGCGATAACGCTGGTTCGGCCGGGTTCGGAATCGAACAGTTCGGGCACGAGGCCGAGGCCTCGCAGCTTCTCGGCGACGTATTCTGCGGCCTCCGTTTCGCCGTTTGAACGGCCTGCACCATAGTTCGTGGTGTCGAAGCGGATGAGATCACGCGCGATTTCGGCGGTCAGATCAAGTTTTTGAGGATGACCTGCGGGTGAGATTCCGGCTGGATCAGCGGGTTTTTCGGCCGGGTGCACGTTCGAAATGGAAGGCATGTTCAAACGCTACCCGTCGTCGCCGGGGGGAGGCGACACAACGCCGGTTCTAATCCGTGCTAAGTTATTACCTCGGCAGCCGGTTCATCCGGAGGCCGTTTCACCCAGTCCGGGTGGCGGAATTGGTAGACGCGCTGGCTTGAGGTGCCAGTGCCCGTTAAGGGCGTGTGGGTTCAATTCCCATCTCGGACACGGAGATTTCTTTAGGGAGATCAACGAGGACTGGTTGAGACAGTTCATAAGGCCGGATCCCATGGATCCGGCCTTATCTCGTTAAGCCAGCGTCTTGTCCTCGGGTGGATCGTCACGACAGGATGTCCTTGGTCACGAACCTGCTGTACGCCAACGCCCCGAAAACTGCCAGGTAACAGACCTGCACAATCGCATTCTGGCCGAACGAGCTGAGGTCGAGTGGTTGCCGGAGCAGATCGGCGAAACCGAGCCAGTAGTGGCTGAACAGCCACGGATGCAGCCAGGACAGTTGTGGAATGACATCGAGGATCTGTGCGACGACGGAGACCACGATCGTCGCCGCCATCGCCCCCACGGGAACGTCGGTGAGCGTGGAGATGAACAGCCCGATCATCGACAAACCGAGCAAGGATACGGTGACATAGGCGGCCACCAGCAACGACCGCCATAACGACTCGGTCACGCTGATGGTGTCGCCCGACAAGAGCGTGACCGGTCCGACCGGGAACAGGGCTGCCCCGATGAGCGTGCCCGACACGGTGAGGGTCAGCGTCGCCACGAGGCTGAACAGGGCCGCGCCCGCGTACTTGACCAATAACAGCCGTACCCGGCCGGCTGGCGCCACCAACAGGTAGCGCAGCGTACCAAGGCCGGCTTCCCCGGCAATCGTGTCTCCGGCCACCACACCGATGGTCAGTGGCAGAAACAGGGGGATGGCGACGACCATCGCAGTGAAGCCGACGAACAGGCCGTTTTGGGTCACCCGATCAAGAAACGGAGGTCCCTCCCCCGGGGCCAGCGTGGACGACGACAGACGAACGGCGACGGCGAGCAGTACCGGGATCAGCGCGACGGCGACCAACATGGCCCAGGTCCGTCGACGGCGAAACAGCACGGAAATTTCGGAACCGAGCAGGTCCCAGCCAGCGCCGCGGCGTATCGGGATATCGCTGCGGCTCGTTGCTGGCAGAACATCACTGGACGACATCGAAACCCTCCCCGGTCAGTGCGACAAAGCGTTCTTCGAGGCTCGGTTCCTCGATGGCGAAGCCGCGAATACGCACCCCATCGGCGACGAGGGCCGTCACGATGGCCTCGGGCTGCCAGTGGGTACCCAGGAGCGGCGCGACCACAACCGGGTCAGCATCATCGAGCACGCGGATCGCGGGCTCCAGCCCCAGGTTGCTGAGCACGCGGATCGCACCCGGGGCATCCGGTGTGCGCACCCGCACCCGGGTCTCACCGACCTGCCGTAGCGCGGCCAGCGTGCCCTGGGCAACGAGGCGGCCAGCACTCATCACGGCGGCGTGCGTGCACATCTGCTCGACCTCGGCGAGCAGATGGCTTGAAACGAAGACTGTCGTTCCCTCTGCGGCCAGTGAGCGAACGAGGCTGCGCACCTCCCGTGTGCCCTGGGGGTCGAGGCCGTTCGTGGGTTCATCGAGTACGAGCAGCTGCCGCGGGAGCAGCAGAGCATTGGCGATGCCGAGCCGCTGCTTCATGCCGAGCGAATACGCGTGTACCTTCTTGTCGGCGGCATGGGAGAGCCCGACCCGTTCGAGGGCCCGCTGCACCCGAGCACGACGCGTGCCACTCGGCGCGTTCCGGTCGGCGGTGTCGAGGCGGCGTAGGTTCGCCGCCCCGGAAAGGAAGGGGTAGAACGCCGGTCCTTCGACCAGGGCGCCTACTTGGGGCAACACCTCGTGCAGTCGGACGGGCATGCTGTGGCCGAGCACGGTGATTGTGCCGCTGGTTGCCTGGGTGAGTGCCAGCAGCATGCGAATGCTGGTGGTTTTGCCCGAACCGTTCGGACCCAGGAAGCCGAAGACCGAGCCGCGGGGAACCGCAAGGTCGATGCTATTCACGGCGGTTTGCGTGCCGAACCGCTTGGTGAGACCCCGGCTCTCGATCGCGAGGTCGAGAGCCGGAGTGTCGCCGGTCACAGTGTGATGCACCTCACTGTAATGCGCGTCACTGCGGTGACGGTCACTCTGCGGCGGCCTGGAGCTGGGCGAGCGAAACCGCGCCGGCGAATACCCGCCCGTCCGTGGTTAGGAACACCGTCATGAGGGACGTTGTCAGGGCGCGACCTCCGTCTACAGCAGTGGTCAGCTGGTCGATCAGGGGGTTGTTGCCGAGCTCGGCCGGTACGGCGGCGGCGGGAACCTCGACGATACTGGACCAGCCGCTTCCCGTGACACGGGGCAGTTCAGCTGCTGTCGGGCTCTGCGCCCCCGAGTGGTCACCGGTAACGTGCTCGGGCAGGGCCTGCTCCGTCACCGTGGCGTTGGCCGGCGGCACGAAATCGAAAAGGTCAGGGTCGGGAGCGGCAAAATCAAGAGCGGTGAAGCCGACCTGCAGTGCCGGTGCGCTCTGGCCCTCGGCCATCACGACCACCTGGACTGGCAGACCGGTCTCAGAGTCGACCGCGATCGAGACGGATGCGACGAGGCTGTCCGCTGCTTTCGGCGTGAGCACCAACTGGTACACACTGCGTCCAGCGACCCGAGCGTCCGTGCCGACCGACACCGTCGTACTCGGGTCCAGCTCGCTGAGCAATCGATCGGCAACCTGCGCCGGGGTCGAGAGGTCGGTGGGAAGTTCCGACTTGAGCTCGGCAAACTTCGACTCGGCAGTAGCAGCGAGATCGGCCGGCACGCTCATGTGGGTCGCTGCGTTGCTGCTCGAGTCGTACAGCCAGACGTCGTTCCCGTTGTGCACGACGTCACGCTCAGCCATACGGTCCTTGATCTGCACGCGAGACTTGTTTTCGCCACCGACGTAGACCCGGAACTCGTGGGAGCCGCTGAGCAATTCGAGTGCCGTGCTCAGTGCCGCGGTGGTTGACGTTGCCGGGAGGAGGTCGGTCGCGCCTTCCGGCATGGACTCGGTCATGGATTTCTGCATGGATTTAGTCATGCCCGCACTCAAATCCAGCGTGGGAAGACCGAGATCAGACGATTGGGAGACCGTTCCGGAGAAGGTCGACACCGTGCTGTCGTTCACCAGGAGGAGAACCTGCTCGGGTGTCTTATCGGGAAGATCGACGGCGGCACCGGCTTGGAACGGTACGGCTATCACCGCGGCGACCACGACCGCCGGTACGACGACGGCGGGGAGCCATTTGAGAGAATTGCGAGACACGATCAACGCCTTGGTGCATTCGGATTCATACGGCGATCGTACGCCTTGGGCGAGCGCATCGGTGGTGAGATCAGCGTATTTTCAGGTGCCGGCAGGGAATCAGACGGGTGTGCTCTGGCCTGATGCCTCATCGGTGATTCCAATGAATTGGCTGCCGATCCCGTCGCACTCGGTGCGGCCGAACCCGGCGGCTGGCTCAGGCAGCTCGTCGAAGCCGTGGTTCGAGCAACTGATATACGTGAACGTCGGCCACCATTTTTTCGGGCGTACGGCTTCGGTGTACCCACAAATCGTGCAGGTGAGCTGCACCCACACCGGCTTCTTGCCGGTGCGATTGGTGCGCGACTGCAGCAGCCAGACCGGCGGCTCGGCCTCGAGTTTAGCCAGCTGGCCCTCGCTTACACGCGAGGGAATACCGTGACGTGCCGCCATTTCCAGCGGGATATCCAGGCGCAGTGCTACTTCTCGTCGCGTAATCATCATAGATAACGATAAGTGCTGGCATGGGCGGGCGCAGCATCCGCTTTCCGATCGATGCCGAGATCTCTTCCGCCTGTCGTGGGAGAATGGCGAAATGTCAATTCCCGTGTCCCCACTCGGACTTCTCCTCGACGTCGACGGCCCGATTGCGAGCCCGATCACGCGCACCATTTCAACGCCGAGCATCCCGGCCGATCTGATCACACTGGCGGCCGGACACGTGCCGATCGCGTTCATCACCGGGAGGTCAGCCGACTTTATTCGCGAGCAGGTGATCGCCCCGCTCGTGCACGCCGGACTGCCGGAGACTTTTCGGATGTACGGGGTCTGCGAGAAGGGCGCGGTGTGGTTTCCGATCGGACCGAACGGCATGGGGGACGTCGTCGTCGATCAGAGCGTTGCCTTGCCGGTGGCGGTCATTGACGCGGTGCGCCAGCTGGTCTCTGACTCGTTCGCAGCCGAGATGTTCTTTGACGAGACCAAGCAGGCGATGATCTCGGTCGAACAGCGCACCGATGTGAGCCATGCCGACTTTCTCGCCCGCCAATCCGAATTCAACGAGGCAGCCTTCGCCATCCTGGTGGAACACGGTCTCGGTGTGCAATTCGACGATCGCCGGTCGCCCGACGAATTCGGTCGGATTCCGTTTCGAATCGACGCCACGATCATCTCAACCGATATCGAGTCGGTCACGCTCGACAAGGACCATGCCGCGAAACGTGCCCTTGCCTACTTCGCGGCGAGCGGTCCGTTACCCCGGCTGTGGCGATCAATGGGCGATTCCCGCAGCGACTATCGCATGGCCGATCACCTGTACGAAGCCGGCTACGACGTCACCCACGTTGACGTGCGCCCGTCCGATGGCATTCTTGATCGGCCATATCCGGTGATCGTGATCGGTGACCAGATCCACGATGAGGCCGGGGCCACATTTCTGCGCTATTGGGTCGACAAGCTGGCCCTGCGCTCGTAATCTCGAAACGCCTAGGTATTCACGAAATGGATGCCGTTGAGCAGGGTGCTGCGCAGCTCGAAGACCTTTTCGAAGCTTCCACGCTCCATGCCGGCTAATCCCTCGCGCAGCACGCCGACGAGCCGCGATCGCGGAATCACAATGATCATCGGCCGCCGGCCACGCTTGGGCAGCGATACCGGTTCGTCAAGGGCTCCGTCGGGCAGCACGACGATGAGCGCGGTGAAGCGTACTTTCAATGCGCGGCTGAGTGAGCGGGCGGCATCCTCGAACTGGTGGATCGGGCGATCCTCCTCCGGCAGTTCGTCGCCGACCAGTTCCCCGCGGCGCAGCTGCACGGGTGCGCCCCAGTCTTCGGACAAGATGCCGAACAATCCAGCCGGGCCGAGGACGATGTGGTCGAGTTTGTCGGTCTGACTACCGGTGTCGATGTCGTGCCACGCGGTGAAACCGATACCGAGATTGGCCACGAGCTGGGCTGTAGCCTCCTCTGCCAGGGCTTTGGCGAGGCAGTGCCGTACAAGTTTCGGGGCGCTCCGGATGAGCGCGGGGGCGTACGGGTCATCGATGACCGTGCCGCGGCCAGCCCATTCGCGCACGAGATCGAGGTATCTCAGGCGCGCCTGACCACCAGGATGACCGTGCATGCGGGTTTTCAGGCTGGATTTTGTGGCGGGGCCGCGGGCGGCGGAGGCGGCGTAGGCATCCGTTGGAGCGGCCTGCTCGGGGTCGCCGAAGCGTCGACGATCGTAGTCGGCCCGGTTCTGTGGACTTCCCACCCGTTCCCAGGCGAGTTGCACGGCATGAAATCTGCTCGCGCTGCCGCCGACATCGGGATGGGTCTGGCGCAACAACACCCGATAGGCGCGACGTAGCTCATTCTCGGTCGCGGTCGGACTCACTCCGAGGACCTCGTAGGGGGTGGATGCGGCCGGGCTGTCTTGCATCCTGGGCGGGACCTTTCCGTGTTTGAAGACAATCAATGCGAAATCGATCGAAGACCAATATTACCGTGCGATTCTGATACCGCGCCGAGTGAGAGCTGGGTGGGTGAGGAGCCATTCTGTGCCACGATCAGCCTGTGACCATTCCACTTGCGCACCTGCACCGGTACAGTACCCGTTTGGTCGTCATGCTCGTGGCCGGTCTTGCCGTTGGGGTCACGGCTGGTCTCTCGGGCGATTGGGTTCTCGCTGTAATTCTCGGCTGGGGTGCTGCCTGCGTGACCTACATAAGTTGGGTCTGGATTGTCATCAGCCGCCAGGATGCCGACGCGACGGCCGAGCACGCTACTCGCGAAGATCCGTCCCGGGTCGTTTCAGAATTCCTGATTCTGCTGGCCGGGCTCGCCAGTCTCGGCGCGATCGTCGTGTTGCTACTCGGGACGACGGCGACCTTGAGTTCCCAGCGCGGATTTCTCGCCGCAGTGGCCATTGCCAGCGTCGCCTTGTCCTGGGTGCTGGTGCACACACTGTTTACCCTGCGCTACGCCTCGCTGTATTACAGTCACACTCCCGGCGGCATCGACTTCAATCAGCCCGAACCGCCGCGGTATACCGACTTCGCCTACCTGGCCTTCACGATTGGCATGACCTACCAGGTCTCGGACACGAACATCCGGAATCACTCGCTGCGGATGGCGACGCTCCAGCATGCGCTGCTGTCATTTCCGTACGGATCGGTGATTTTGGCTACGCTGATCAATCTCGTAGCGGGATTCCTGCACTGAATGCAGCAGCCCGCGCGCTCAGGCGAGCCGATCGAGGCTTAGTTGCGCAGCAGGTGGAAAGGGATTGCCATGGAGATGGCCACGCACAAGATTCCCGCAATGAAGATCGGTGCCATCAGGGACGTGACCGAGAAAGCCAGGCCAAACAGCCAAAAACCGAAAACGAAAATCGCAAACGCGACGACGAAGGCGACGATGTTCATGGGTGTTCCTTTCACGGCAGTGCCCACGTAATTTCGCTAGGCACTGAATTGAGCGTTCTGCTTATTCGTACTGCTTCGAGCGTACCGGTTGGGGCCCGATGCAATTACATCGAAGCGTTGGTGATCGGCTCGATCAGTTCAGGGCCGTTCCCGGTCACCCGGCCGACCTCATGAAAATTGAACGATTCTACGACTATCCGGGAGGCTGCGACGGCGGCATCCACGAGACCTTGATCACCCTCGGTGGCCGGATCCAACCAGTGGTCCCACCACTCCTCCGGCAGGGCAACCGGTGTGCGGTCGTGGATCTGCGCGAGCGGACCCTGGGCACTAGTCGTCAGGATGGTTGCGGACAACACCCAGCGCGCCGGATCGCTGTCAACGGCAGCCGGGTTCTTCCACCAGGAATACAGACCAGCTAGAGCGAGCGGGAGGCCATCGTCGGATTGAATGAAGTACGGGGTCTTTACGGTCCCCTCGGTGTGCCACTCGAAGTAGCCCGTCGCCGGGACCAGAGCGCGCCGCGACCGCACGGACATCGTGAAGGTCGGCTTCTCGGCGGCCGTTTCTGCCCGAGCATTGAAGGTCGGAAATTTCGACGTCGACTCCGTCGCGAAAGATGGAATCAATGACCAGCGTGCTGATTCCAATCGACGCACGGCGGGGTCGGTTTTGGCCGATTCAAGCACGATCGGAATCTGTTCAGTCGGCCGGATATTCCAGGACGGTTCCGGCAGATTCTCACCTTCATGTTCGATATCGAACATCGCAGCCAGATCGGGCGCTGAATCGGTAATGACGAGTCGACCACACATATAGTCAGAATACCGCGTCATGCCGGGCGACCTCACGGACTTCCGCTAGCGTCGATGCAATGGACGAACGTTACAGCGCAGACGTGCTCTCCCCCGGGTGGCGCGACGCGGGACGCATCATTATTCCAACCCAGGAAGCCGTCCGGGACTTGGTTGTCGAAGAAACAGGCACAGGATTTTGTGGTGCCGTCATTCGCGTAGAAAGAAAGATTGTCACACTCGAAGACAGGCATGGCAAGCTGCGACTATTTCCGCTCGGCTCTGGTTTTCTGATCGACGGACGTCCCGTCACACTGGTCGCACCGACCATGGCGGCCGCCGTGGGACGGGTGCGCACGGCTTCAGGTTCGACGGCCGTGCCCGATGCGCCTGCTCGCGTCGCGCGCGCCAGTCGCATCTTTGTCGAGGGGCGTCACGACGCCGAGCTGGTGGAAAAGGTCTGGGGCGCCGATCTGCGCATCGAAGGCGTCGTCGTGGAATATATCGAGGGGGTCGACAACCTCGACGAGATCCTCCGCGAATTCCGTCCGACCTCTGCACGTCGCGTCGGCGTGTTGGTAGACCACCTCGTGCCTGGATCCAAGGAGAGTCGCATCGCAGAAGCCGTGGCGCGCGGCCCGTTCGCGGCGAACGTTCTCGTAGTGGGGCATCCGTTCGTCGACGTGTGGCAATCGGTAAAACCCGCACGGATCGGTCTCCAAGCCTGGCCCGACGTACCGCGGAGCATCGAATGGAAACACGGCATCTGCGACGCGCTTGGCTGGCCGCACGAGGAACAGGCCGATATCGCCCGGGCCTGGCAGCGAATTCTCGGCCGCGTGCGCACTTTTGCCGATCTGGAACCGCAACTTTTAGGGCGCGTGGAACATTTGATCGACTTCGTGACAGCCGAATGACACGCCGTAACCAATTTCGGTCAACGGGTGCCCGGGGCCTGGCCGAGCAGTGGTCGCCCCGGAGTTCACGTGAATTCTTTGGTAAACGTAACGCTTTCGTGTCAAAAAGGCTGGGAACTTTGAAACCGTCCAGACTTGTGGGCTAGTGTTGGACTCGAAGTTGTAGTGCTTGCACGTCTTAAACGCACCGATTGCGATTCACTTGAATCGCGGTTGATGCGCCACATTCCTTTCGGAAGCGGACGACGAATACCGCGACGAACGGTCCCGACAGTCGGGGCCGGTCTAACACTCCTGGAGGAGTTTTACAAATGGCAACAGGTACCGTGAAATGGTTCAACGCTGAAAAGGGCTTCGGCTTTATCGCACCCGACGACGGAAGCGCCGATGTTTTCGCGCACTACTCCGCGATCGCGTCGAATGGCTACAAGTCCCTCGATGAGAACCAGAAGGTCGAGTTCGAGGTAACCCAGGGCCCCAAGGGTCCTCAGGCCGAGAACATCCGCGCCCTCTAAATAGAGCTTGCGAAGAACGCCTCCCGCTTTTGCGGGGGGCGTTCTTGTTTTAAGCAGTTGGTACCAGCATGCTGTCGTTGTGGCTTGGTCGCCTTACTTCACCAGGTCTTGCCAGCCGTCGCCGTCGACGTACTCGAAGATCAGGTTTGTCTCGGTGTGAGCGACGGCCGGATGCTCCGCAAGGTGTTCCAGCACGAAGTCACGCAGATGAGAGGCATCCGCTGCCGCAACGTGCAGCAGATAGTCATCGGCACCTGCGGTGTGGAACAGCCCGATCACGCCCGGCCAGTGCGGGGCCGCGTTACGAAAGTCATCGATCTGCACCCTGGCGTGTTTGGCCAACCGCACCGAGATAAGGGCCTGCAGGCTGGCACCGAGCGCAGCCAAGTCGATATTGGCCCGGTAGCCACGAATATGGCCAAGCTGCTGTAAACGTCGCAGGCGCAGGGACACAGTGGACTCGGCAACACCGATTTCGCTTGCCAGGGCCGCTCCCGAAGCCCGCGCATTGACCGATAGGGCTCGCAGCAGTGCGCGGTCAACCCGGTCGAGTTCCGGCTTCTTCGATTCCATCAACAGACTCCCTCGTTACTAAGGAGTTTATGCGATTCGAGCAAATAAATTGCAAGGGTCTGCATCGACACAGTCAGAAGGACACAGCATCTACTCCTGTGTGGCTGTGTCGTCACCGTCGTCAGATCGTGAAACTCACGCCGTGCATGCCGGAATGGCCGTCGCTAGCTGCGCCCGAGGCGGCGGCGCAGCAGGTCGATGCGCATCTGCAGCTGGGTGACGCTGGCCTGGGCGACGGCCGGGCCGCCGCACAACCGACGAAGTTCGGCATGAATCATTCCGTGGGGTTCATTGGCGAGTTTGGACCACATGCCGACCAGGCTCGACAGCAGTGTGCGCTGTTCCTTGAGCGTGCGATACAGGGGCGGCGGTTCAAGGGGGGCGATCTCACCCGTCACCGGGTCTTTGCGTTTGTCAGATGACCGTTTGGACTGGCGCGACTGGCGTTGCCGCAGCAACTCCGACACTTGTTCCGGTTCGAGCAGGCCAGGGATGCCGATGAAATCAAATTCTTCATCGGTGCCGGGTTCGGCGAGCTCTCCGAACTCGTCACCGTCGAACATGACCATGTCGAAGGTCGCCTGCGAGTCCAGTGCCTGCCAGGTGAAGTCGTCCAGGCCAAGATCATCCGAGGCCTTGTCCTCCTTGTTCGCCGCTGCGACCATGGCATCTTCGGGGTTGTACATGCCGTCATCGCCGTCTTCACGGTTGCTGCGGTCGAGGGCGTGATCGCGTTCCAATTCGAGCGCGTTGGCGAGGCTGAGCAGCCCGGGAACGTTGGGCAGAAAAATGGATGCCGTCTCACCGCGTCGCCGGGCTCGCACGAACCGGCCGATCGCCTGGGCAAAGTACAGCGGGGTTGCCGCACTGGTTGCGTATACGCCGACGGCCAGGCGTGGCACATCCACGCCCTCCGACACCATGCGCACGGCGACCATCCACCGACGGGTGTTCTTGGAGAACTCATCGATGCGGTCGCTCGACTCCTTCTCATCGGAGAGCACGATGGTGACCGGCTCGCCGCAAATGTCCTCGAGAATGACGGCGTAGGCACGTGCGGCGGTCTGGTCGGTGGCAATGACGAGACCACCGGCATCCGGAATGCCGTGCCGCACCTCGGTCAGGCGAGAGTTCGCGGCGCGCAATACCGACGGAATCCATTGCCCGGTGGGCTCGAGCGCGGTGCGCCAGGCCTGGCTGGTGATGTCCTTGGTATTGCCCTCGCCGAGCTTGGCTTCCATTTCATCACCGGCCCTGGTGCGCCACTTCATGTGCCCGGCGTAAACCATGAACATCACCGGGCGAACCACGCCATCGGCGAGGGCGCGCCCATAGCCGTAGGCATAATCGCTCTGCGACATGCGGATGCCGTGCTTGTCCGGCAGGTAACTGACGAAGGGGATCGGTGAAGTATCCGAGCGAAACGGCGTCCCGGTCAGCGAGAGGCGCCTAGTAGCCGGGCCGAAGGCCTCCCGGATCGCGTCGCCCCAGCTCAGGGCGTCTCCCCCGTGGTGAATCTCGTCGAGGATGACAAGGGTGCGACTCGACTCGGTGAGCTGTTTGTGCAAGGCGGCACGAGCGGCTACCTGCGCGTAGGTCACGACGACCCCGTGATAGTGGCTGCCGTAGCTGCGATCGGCGTTCTTGAACATTGGATCAAGACGGATCCCTGCGCGCGCTGCGGCGTCCGCCCACTGATTCTTGAGATGCTCGGTCGGCGCCACTACCGTGATGCGATCAATCGTGCGTCGGGAGCGCAGTTCCGCAGCCAGTCGCAGGGCGAAGGTGGTCTTGCCTGCGCCCGGTGTAGCCGCGGCCAGAAAGTCCCGAGGTTCGTGCACGAAATAGGCTTCCAGAGCTTCAGCCTGCCAGGCACGCAGCTTGCCGGCCGTACCCCAGGCCGCGCGTTCGGGGAATGACGGCGATAGGTGTTCGGCTGCACTTGTTCCCTGCGCGGGACCGAAAACCGATGGAGTATTCACTTCTTACAAATCTACCAAAGCCCACCGACGTTCGCGTTCGCACCGGTCGGTTCGACCCAAGACTGGGAGTTCCGACAGAATGGATCGATGACGAAGCAACAGCATCCATGGTCGCGCTACGTCGCTCTTGGCGATTCGTTCACCGAGGGCATTGGCGATCCTGAACAGCAGAGCCCCGGCGGGCATCGTGGCTGGGCAGATCGGGTTGCCGAGATACTTAGTGACGGTACCGACGATTTCGCCTATGCCAACCTCGCGGTCCGTGGCAAACTTCTCCGGCAGATTGCCGATGAACAGATCGAACCTGCCCTCGCGCTACGACCCGACCTGATCACCATCTCGGCTGGCGGTAACGACGTGATTCGACCAGGGACCGACCCTGATTCCATCGCAACGCGCTTGGACGCGGCGATTTCCCGGCTGACGCACGATGGCGCGACAGTCGTGCTGTTCACCGGCGCGGATGTGGGCTTCTCCCCTGTTTTTCGCAGCATTCGCGGTAAGGTCGCCATCTACAACGAAAACATTCGGGCGATCGCCACCAAGTACGACTGCATCGTGGCCGACATGTGGCAGTTGACCGAGATTCGAGACCCTCGCATGTGGGCTCCGGACCGGCTGCATCTCAACGCTCTCGGACATCACACGGTCGCGCGCATGGTGCTGCAGACCCTCAACGTGACGAGTTCCCTCGCACTGAGCGAACCGGAACCCATGCCGGGCACCACGTGGCGTCAGGCGCGAACGGAAGACTTTGTCTGGGCGCGGGAATACCTTGTGCCCTGGGTCCTGCGCCGGGTGCGCCACCAATCCTCCGGCGACCACGTTCTGCCCAAACGACCAGACGCCGGCCCTTTCACCCTGCCTCCGGTTTGACCGCTTGTGCCGACGCCGTACGTTCCGGATTAGATGAGTCCGGAGGGGGTGAGTCGGGATGGCGCGGCGAGGTCAGCCGGCGGCGAGCTCGCCGGGGTTTCCCATGCGCCAGGCCGGTCCGGGATCCGCGAGGGTGTGCTGCAATTCAAGCGGCACGGTCACCGTAGTCGGCGATGTGGTACCGATCGTGAAGGACACCTCGCCAACCTCGTCGCCGGCCCGGCCGAGTTGCACGTCCTTAGCCGTAGCGGTGCCCGCGATCGGCGAGTCCGACCAGACCAGAACGGATGCCGCCCGCTCGGCGACGATGTCGCTCACGTCACCCCACGGTGTCGTGTAGCTGCCGAACACGGCGCCTTCTTCGGCCAGGACGACCTCGTGAAAGCCAGGCTGGACGCTCTCGATCAGCGCGGCAATCGCAGAATTGAGCTCGGCGTGAGTGTCCCCCCCGAGAACAACACCGACAAGGGTGACCGCGTGGGTGCCGATAGTGAAATCGGTCGAGAACAACAGGCAGGCACCGGCGACATCCGTTGTGCCCGTCTTGATGCCGTCGACGCCATCGCGGCCGAGCATCTTGTTCGTGTTGATAATGGTTCCGATGACCGGCAGGACCGCCGACGGGAGAGCGACGATTTCGGCGAGGGCCGGATGGCCGACGACGAGCTTGCCGATCTCCACCAGGTCGGCCAGGCTGCTCACGCTCGACGCGGAGAGACCGCTCGTATCCGCGATCCTGGTCTGGGTCAGGGTCTTGTCGGCCAGCCAGGTTTTCGCCGCTGCCAGGTAGTTGTCCACCGATCCGTACGCCCACACCGCGAGGGAAGACGCATAGTTGTTGGCCGACGGCAGCAGCATTGCCTCAAAAGCCTCACGTTGCGTGAGCACCATCCCCGAGACGACGGGTGCCACCGAACCGTTCTCGGCGAGCGCGTCGTAGTATCTGTCCACGTCGGCGTCGGTGAAGGTGATGTCGGGTCCGTCCTCGCCTACACCGAGTGGCTTGGCCTCGAGGACGACCAGGGCTGTCACCATTTTTGCAATGCTCGCGATCGGCACCGTGTCTTCCTGGCCGGTCGAGGCCAGAACACCGGGAAAACCGACCGCGCCGATAGCACTCGCGCCGAAGGCCGGCCACGCCGGTGCGGCCGCCGGCTGGGAGAGCGCGTCCGGCTGCAGGATCGACGCGGCGCTACCCGGTACGGGAGCAAGGTTGGTGGCGCCAACGTAGCCGATTCCGCCCAGTACAACGAGGAGAATGCTGAAGACGGCCAGTCTTCGGCGCCGGAGGAGGACACGCCGGGAGGGAGACATTCGTTCAGCCTAACTTCTTCGCGGCGCGCAGCCGGTCCGCCGAGTTCACGAGCGAATTCGCAGGGCGTAGAGCGCAACCGCGCTCGCCGAGGCGACATTGAGCGAGTCGACGCCGTGCAACATGGGAATCGTCACGACCGTGTCGGCGGCAGCCAAAGCGTGTTGACTGAGCCCATCGCCCTCCGCGCCGAGGATGATGGCGAGCCGTTCGGGCGCCGCCTCGGCGAATACGTCGAGAGAGACCGCGTTGTCGGCCAGCGCCAGGGCGGCCAGGTGAAACCCCGCGGCGTGCAACAGCGGGGTGGCCACGCTCCACTCCGGCAGGCGAGTCCACGGTACCTGCAGCACCGTGCCCATGCTCACGCGCACGCTTCGCCGGTAGAGCGGGTCCGCGCAGCGTGGGGTGATCAGCACGGCATCGGCACCGAGCCCGGCAACCGAACGAAAAATGGCGCCGACGTTCGTGTGGTCGACGATGTCTTCAAGGATCACAATGCGGCGGGCACTCGTCAGCAGCGCTTCGACTGGTTCCAGCGCCGGACGGTGCATGGCGGCGAGCGCTCCGCGGTGCAGGTTGTAGCCGGTGAGCTGCTCCAGCACGCCAGGCTCGCCCACGTAAACCGGCACGTCGGGCCAGTCGACCAGCAAACGCGCGGCGTCTGGCATCCACTGTTCCTGAATCAGCAAGGACCGGGGCCGATGCCCGGCGTTCAGGGCCCGCGCGATCACCTTGGGTGACTCAGCGATATACAACCCGCCGGCCGGTTCGAGAACCCGCCGGAGGGCGACATCGGTCAACCGCGAATAGTCGGCGAGACCCGCACTGGACAGGTCGGTAATGCGGGTGATCTGCACGAAGTAGTGCCTTCCGACTCGAGTGACTGACCTCAAGCCTGACAGGTAGGTAGTCAAACAGGAAAACAGACGAGTTTAGAATCAGGTAACGGGTATTTTGATCAGCTCGTCCGCCCATCTCTGCGTGAAGGGAGCACCGATGACAGCCGACTCGGCCCGGCCCACCGAAACGGCGCCTGGCGACGCGCTCGAGCCCACCGGCGTTCCCGATGCCGCCGCTGTGCTCGCCTCGGCGGTCGCCCTCGACTCCGAGCGGGCAGTGGATGCTGTAGCCACCCTGCTGCGCGGCAAACGTGCCGCCGTACTCACCGGTGCCGGCCTCAGCACCGATTCCGGCATTCCGGACTATCGCGGCGCGGGGGCGCCGATCCGCACTCCAATGACCTTTCAGACCTTCGTCGCCGATGAACGATCGCGCAAACGCTACTGGGCTGGCAGCCATTTGGGCTGGCGAGTGTTCCGCCAGGCTGAACCCAACCTCGGGCATCGCTCGCTGGTGCAGTTGGAAAACGCCGGTGCCATCGCCGGCATCATCACCCAGAACGTAGATGGCCTGCATACCCGCGCCGGCTCACTCCATGTCGTCGAACTGCACGGCTCCCTCGACCGGGTGATCTGTCTGGCCTGTGGCCAGGCGTTCGGCCGGGACAGCATCGCTGCCAGGCTCGAAACGGACAATCCCGTGCTCCGCCACCCGGAAAGCATCCGTATAGCTCCCGACGGCGATGCCGACGTGGGAAATATCGATGACTTCGTCGTGCCGAACTGCACGGTGTGCGGGGGCATGCTCAAGCCAAACGTTGTCTTTTTCGGTGAGCTCGTTCCCACGGAAACATTTCTCGAGGCATCCGCTGTGATCCAGGGCGCCGACGCCCTCGTCGTGGCAGGATCTTCGCTGGCCGTCAATTCCGGCATCCGCCTGGTGGAACAGGCTCGCCGGCGCAGGCTGCCCATCGTTGTCATCAACCGCGGCGTCACCAAGGGTGATGGGCGTGCGCTACACAAACTCGAAGCCGGTACCTCCGAAACCCTCGCCGGCTTGACCGAACGACTGCTGGGCTGACCGTTCGTGTTCGCCCGGCGAAGCACCGATCCGACTGGTGAATCACACACTACTGTTTTCTCCATCGTGCGCCACGGCCAGACCGATTGGAATCTGCACCATCGTATTCAAGGTCGCACGGATATCCCGCTCAACACTGCTGGGCGGGCCGAGGCTGTTGCAGCGGCGGCGCGCCTGCGGACCCGACACTGGAATGCGATAGCGACCAGCCCGCTGCTGCGCGCCGCTGAATCGGCCACAATCATTGCCACCGAACTCGGACTGGACGAACCCGTCGTGATTCCCACCCTGACCGAACGTCACCATGGGGCCATCGAGGGGCTCACCTTCACTGAACGCCAGCACCGGTTTCCCGACGGGGTGGCCGTTCCTGGCCTCGAAACCCGCCGCGACGTCGTCGACCGAGTACTCGCAGCGCTGGCGGGATTGGCCGCCGGGCGCGCCGGGCAGTCCGTTCTGATACTGAGCCATGGCGGCATCATTGGTGCGTTGCTGCGTCACCTCACCGACGGCGACCGCCCGCGTCACGGCGAGTTCATTGCCAATGGTTCGGTGCACGATTTTCGATGGGAGAATGATCAGCTATCACTGACCCATTTCGATGCGACGATCCGATCGCCCGGCGATCGTGGTGAGGCTGTCGCGCCGCCGTTGCCCTGACCCTGCGAGGTCTGGCCGTGCGGAGTTGCCGTGTCGGAGACAATGGCACAGTCTCCTGTTCCGGGACGTGAAATGACGAGTCGCGGCGCCCGCTACGCGCTGGGTTTTGTCCCCTCCAACATCCCGAGCAGCGTGCGGGCCGACGCCGCCCAGGTGAACCGAGCGGCCTGCTCGATCGAGAGAGCGGATCGCGCTTCCCACTCCCCCGGTAGCGCGAGGCGACGCACGGCTGCCGCGATTGCGTCAGCACTGCGCGGATCGAAGTACAGCGCGGCAGCTCCGCCGATCTCACGAAAGATCGCAATATCACTGACCACGACGGGAATGCCGAGGCTCATCGCCTCAACCAGGGGAATTCCGAACCCCTCATCGAGTGAGGCGGTCACGAGCGCCGTCGCCGAGCGCACCAGGCGGTGATACTCCTCATCGGTCACCCCATCATGAAAGACCAGCCGGGCTTGCGTTGCCAAACGGGTCAGCCGTGTTCGTTCCGTCGCCGAAACCCGGCTGAGCAGGTGCAGTTCGTGGTCTGGCAGGTCAGCCAGAGCCTTGACCAGCGTGTCGAGGTTCTTGTACGGCATGAACGACCCCATGTAAATCAGGCGAGTCGTTTCCGGGATACTCCGGTGGGTAGGGGCGCCGGGAACGGGGTCGGCAGCGTTCGGCACCACGGTGACCGGCCGCCGGGTGAGGTGATGCTCGTTGATCAGTGAACGGGTGGTTTCGGAAACGGTCACAATGCCGTCGGCTCCGTTCAGCAGCATCCGTTGTGGCCACCAGGAGAGGTGGTAGGCGCGCCAGAGCAACCGGATCAACGGTGGGAGGTCGTGCGGGGGTGTGCGATTGCGGTAATAGATGAGATCGTGCACGGTCAGAAATAACCGGTATTTGCGGCCCCAGGAGCCCATGGTCTGCATGGGGCTGAAGACGACGTCGGGCTGCAGCCGGTTGACCGTGAGGGCGATGAGTGGTTCGAGCAGACTGGTCGGGGCACGCACGAGCTGCCACGGCAGGGCGGGTAGCATCTTCAGCTGGCGGTGGTCACTGATCAGCATGGTGAGCGGATGCAGTCGGCCCAGTTCGGTGGCCAGGCCAGCGGTGTATCGGCTGATGCCGTCGTGGTGATCCAGACGCACGTAGCGGCAGTCGACGACGATTCTCATGCTGGTCGGTCCTCCGCGAGAAATTCACGGATGAACGCGGCGGCCGGTTTCGGCTTCTCGTAGTGGATGAGATGGCCGACCCCGTTGATGACCCGCAGCGTGGCGTTCGGAAACAGCGACTGCAGTCGGTACTGCGCGGTCAGCGGCGTGATGTCGTCTTTGTCGGCCGCGATCAACAGCGTGGGCTGCCGGATGCGCGCAGCGAACTCGCTCACGTCATGACTGACCGAAGCGGCGAACGCCTCCATCACGACTCGACGGTTGGCGAAGACGCTGAAGTAACGGTCGTGCTGGTTGTGAATCCAGCGCCGCAGGCCCGGATCACGCGTCTTGGCCATGCTCACGCTCATGATGCGCACGATGGCTCGGTTCTGCAGCAACGCATAGCCCCAGCGATCCGGCAGGCTCGCAGCCGTCCAGTAGTAGAACACGGCCAGTCGGGTCAGCACACCACGCGGCCCGGACAGTGCGGGCGCGGCGATCGGGTTGACCAGGATGACGTCGTGCGTCACCAGCCCGTCGGCCACGGCCGCAGCGACCACGATCGAGCCGAACGAGTGGCCCAGCACGACCAACCGCCCCGACGGGGCCAACAGCTGGACAAATTCCTGAAGCCAGTCGACGTATGCTGCCAGCGAGTGCACGCCTCCGGGCAGCGGCGCTGATCCACCGAAACCGGGCAGGTCGGGTGCCACTATACGCAGGTCAGCCGGGTTTGCGCCGTCGCCCAGCAGTTCGGCCACGACCAGTTGCAGACCGTGGTGATCGCCCCGAAACCCGTGAACGAGTACAAGGGTTGTCGGTGCGTTGGGGTTGCCGTAATCCCAGTACCGCGTGTCTGTGCGCTGATGGTCCGTGCCGGGAACGGATGCGGTGACCTCACGCACGGGGAGGCGCTGTAAAAGCTTGTCGTAGGCAGAAGAAACGATCACCGGCCCTAGTTTAGACGCGACACTTATTCAAGGCTGGACGCGCACCGGGGTGGCCGATCTAGACTCAAGCCATCGAACGCATCGAGAGAGCCCTTTTGCGAGGAAGGAAGGAAAGCCGTGAGCTTTACCGCACCCATTCAGCTGCCCGGTTTGGCCCTCGATCCGCGGTGGTATCGCCGCGCCGTCTTCTATGAGGTGATGGTTCGGTCGTTCGTCGATAGCAATGCCGACGGCTCCGGAGACCTGGCGGGCCTCGTATCGAAGCTCGACTACCTGCAGTGGCTCGGCATCGACGCACTGTGGATTCCACCGTTCTTCAACTCACCGTTGAAAGACGGTGGCTACGACGTGGCCGATTACCGCACGATTTTGCCGGAATTCGGTACCCTCGAGGAATTCAAAGACCTCGTGACCAAAGCGCACGAACGTAATATGCGCATCGTGATCGATTTCCCACTGAACCACACGTCCGACCAGCACGAATGGTTCCAGCAATCCCGTGAGGACCCTGAAGGGCCCTACGGAGATTTCTACGTTTGGAGCGACACTGACGAGCGGTACCCCAACATTCGCATCATCTTCACTGACACCGAGGAATCGAACTGGGCCTTCGACCCAGTGCGTCGACAGTTCTTCTTCCACCGGTTCTTCTCACACCAGCCCGACCTCAATTTTGAGAACCCGGCCGTGCAGGAAGCAATTTTTGATGTCATACGGTTCTGGCTCGATCTTGGTGTCGATGGCTTTCGCCTGGATGCGATTCCGTACCTGTTCGAGTCCGAAGAGGGCAACGGTGAGGGCGAGCCGCCCACCCACGAGTTCGTCAAACGGCTGCGTGCCCTGGTCGATCGGGAATATCCCGGCCGAGTCATGATCGCCGAAGCCAACCAATGGCCGCGCGAGGTTGCCGCGTTCTTCGGCACCGACGATGAACCGGAATGCCACATGGCCTTCGATTTTCCGGTGATGCCGCGAATCTTTTACTCCCTACGCTCCCAGCAGGCCAACGAACTGGTGCGCGTACTCTCCGAAACGACCGACATTCCTCATGGTGCCGGCTGGGGCGTGTTTCTGCGCAACCACGACGAGCTCACCCTCGAAATGGTCAGCGAGGAATACCGCCAGGCCATGTACGGCTGGTATGCCTACGACCCACGAATGCGCGCCAACATCGGCATTCGCAGACGACTGGCACCCCTACTCGATAACTCCCGAGCGGAACTCGAGCTAGCCCATGCCCTGCTTTTTGCCCTCCCGGGGAGCCCGTTTCTGTACTACGGCGACGAGATCGGCATGGGCGACAATATCTGGTTGCCCGACCGGGATAGCTCCCGTACCCCGATGCAATGGACCCCTGATCGCAATGCCGGTTTCTCCGATGCCGACCCCGGCAAGCTATTCCTACCAATCGTGCAGTCTCTCGTCTACAACTTCACGCAGACCAATGTGGAGTCACAACTCGCCCAATCCGGTTCGCTTTTGCACTGGATTCGCAATGTGATCCACGTGCGCAAGGCGCATCCAACCTTCGGACTTGGCGCGATCCGCGTGCTCACGACCAACCACGAATCCGTACTCGTATTCATCCGCAACTATGCGGGCTCCGGTTCTATGTTCGGCGACCAGCCGGAAACCGTGATGTGCGTGTTCAGTTTCTCGCACAACCCGGTCGCGTTCACGATCGATGATGTCGACATGGCCGGGACGCGGCTGTACGACTTATTCGGCGGCGCAGTCTTTCCCAGTTTCAATGAAGAAGGCTCACTCACCCTTACGCTCGGGGCGCAGAGTTTTTATTGGTTGCACTGCGGCTGACCACGTTGGCCGTTCGCCGGCCCGATCGTGACGAACTCCGGGTGAACGTTCATTGTCGCGATCGTGTGCACAACGTATCCTTGGCGTAGCATGCCATTCAAAGCCTGGAGGCCGGTCGTGGCTACATGGACTAGTACCGAAGACGGTGTCGAGAACGCTGCCCTGTGCGCCCACTTTCTTGAGGCCTTACCCGTGAACGGCGCCGCCGTCTCGGTTTTCGTCGGTGCGGTACCCGAGGCGGTCGTCTGTGCCACCGATCGCCTCGCCGCTCGGCTCGACGAACTGCAGTTCGATCTCGGCGAGGGACCGCGTTGGGAAGCGGCCCGTACGCGACTTCCCGTGTTGGAACCTCGGGTACAAGAGGTAGAGCATCCGTTGTGGCCGGTCTTCCACATGGCCCTGATGGACACGACGGTCAAAGCGCTCTACGTCTTCCCGCTTACTCTCGGCGCGCTCAATGTCGGTATCGTCGAGCTATACAGCACAACCACGGGAGCACTTGATCGCACGGACCGCGCAAAAGCTTTGGTACTGGCCAACGAGGCCGCCTGGAATCTGCTCGACCATCTGCTTCAAGTGCAGGAGGCCGCTACCGACGAAACATCGTTGACGTCTCAAGCCTCCGCGGAGTCCCCACTGTCACGCCGGGAAATTCATCAGGCTACCGGGATGGTGTTGGTGCAGATGAACGTCACACCGACGGATGCCCTGCTGCTACTGCGCGCGCACGCCTTTTCCCACGGCAAAACAGTGCGCGCCATTGCAGGCGACGTGGTTGCACGGCGCCTGCAATTCAGCCCGGAAGCTGAAGGCCTGTGAAATACGCCGCTGCAAATTGATTCGACGTAAATCGACTCGGACACATTCACTCGGTATAGCTGACATATTGTCAGTAAAAGTTCTAGAATCCTTCCATGATCACCATGGCTCGCGCCTCACTGGTGAGCGCCGCCTTCATAAAGTTGACGGACACTCTCGTGGGCGAATATGACGTTCTCGACGTACTCCATACCCTGGTTGAGTCGTGCGTCGAAGTGCTCGACGCCACCGCGGCTGGTCTGCTGTTGGCAGACCCGAGTGGAGAATTACAGGTCGTGGCTTCGACGAGCGAAGAGAGCTACCTCGTGGAGGTTCTGCAACAGCAGGCTGGCGCGGGTCCGTGTGTGGACTGCTATCTCACCGGCACAGTCGTCACTCTGGGCGACATCGCAGCATGTCAGGACACCTACCCAGACTTTGCAGCCGCCGCGTTGTCTCAGGGATTTCACTCAGTGCACGCCATTCCAATGCGGGTGCACCATCGGACAATCGGTGCGCTCAACCTCTTTCGCTCTGACACCGGTGACGTCACCCCCGAAGACGCCGCGATCGGCCGGGCCCTGGCCGATGTCGCGACTATCAGTATTTTGCAGGAACGTACCGTGTACGAAGACGCCGTCGTCAATGAACAGTTACAGCGCGCACTGAACAGTCGCATTCTGATCGAACAGGCCAAGGGAGTCATCGCCCAGGTCAGCATGGTCAACATGGACGAAGCCTTCAAACGACTGCGAGCGGATGCTCGGGCGAACAATCACACCATGCGCGAAAGTGCTGAAAACGTCATCAACCGAAGTGTGCACCTCTAATTCCACTCTGGACCCACGTTCCCCGGCATGCCAAAGCAGAGCACCAGCTGGTGCAGCGGAACGTGTCGGCGGTCGCCCCTAGGGTGGAAGTATGAGCACTTGGAGCGATCATCTCGCTGTATTCGACCTTGAAACTACCGGCATCGATGTAGAAACGTGTCGCATCGTGTCGGCCACTGTCGCCGTTATCGACGCCAGCGGTACGGCCGTGGAGCGCATCGATTGGCTGGTCGATCCGGGCATCGAGATTCCGGTCGGCGCCACCAACGTGCACGGAATCACAACAGAGCATGCCGTGGAGCACGGTCGTATGGCAGCCGAGGCTGTGGCCGAGATCGTCGGTGCACTTCGTGGTCACCTGAGCGACGGCCTACCGATTGTGGCCTACAACGCCCCCTACGACCTCACCCTGCTCGACCGCGAAGCCCTGCGCTATGGCATCGCTCCCCTGATCTCTCCCAGCCCGGTCGTCGATCCTCTGGTCATCGACAAAGCCGTCGACAAGTATCGAAAAGGCAAGCGCACCCTCGAGGTCACGAGCGCGTTCTACGGCGTCAGCCTGGAAGATGCGCACGATGCCGGAGCCGATGCGATCGCCGCCGGTCGTGTCGCTCAGGCGATCCACCGGGCGCACGAAGGTGCTCTACCGACCACTCTCGACGAGATGCACGCCCTGCAGGTCACCTGGTATCGCCAACAGGCCGAAAGCTTTCAGGAGTACATGCGGCGCGGCCGCGACCCCGAGTTTCTAGCCGACACCGCCTGGCCCCAGCGTTGATTCGGTCAGCGTTGATTCGGTCAGCGTTGATTCGGTCAGCGTTGCACAGGTAGTCGGTGACCGGGTAGTTGCTGACCAAGTAGTCGGTGGCTGGGTAGTCGGTGACCAGAAAAATTATTTGAGCCGAAATCGCTGAACTGGCCCCGATATTCAACTCGGAGACCTAAAAAAAGCGACCAGCCGAAGCTGGTCGCTTTTTTGTTTCGCGCTAGAGAGTTCGCAAAAAACCTGGTGTTATTTGCCGAAGCCCTTGTAGCGCGAGTTGAACTTCTCGACGCGGCCGGCGGAGTCCATGATGCGCTGTTTGCCCGTGTAGAACGGGTGCGATTCGGAGGAGATTTCCACGTCGATGACCGGGTACGTGGTTCCGTCTTCCCACTCGATGGTCTTCTTGCTCGAGACCGTCGACCGGGTCAGGAAGGTCGCACCAGAGGCGAGGTCGCGGAACACGACGGCAGAGTATTCGGGATGAATGTCAGACTTCATGAAGATTTCCTTTTGCACTTCTGGTGAACAGACTTGTAACTGGTCACAGTGCTGTTCGATTGTTGGGCACCGCTCGACGCATACTCAGAGGACGACGACAAGCTGGTTGGCCTGATGGCCAGCCCCTTACTTTAGCAGACCTTGCTTTCACTAAGAGAGCCTGGGAGTTGAAGTCGTCGTGTCGCGGCGTTCTGTTTAGACAGCGCGCGCCGCGAAGCGGCCGTCGGTCTCGATGAGTTCGATATTCAGGCCGAACGTTTCGCTCAGAGCCGTCTCGGTGAGTGCGGTGCCGATTGGCCCGGCCGAGACGATCTTGCCGCCGGACAGAAGTAGCACGTGGGTGAATCCAAGTGGAATCTCTTCAACGTGGTGGGTGACCATGATGATGGCCGGCGAGTTGGGTTCCTGAGCGAAGCCGCTGAGAAGCTGCAAAAGCGATTCCCGTGCGCCGAGGTCGAGGCTCGCAGCAGGCTCGTCGAGTAAGAGAATTTCCGGGTCGGTCATGACGGAGCGGGCGATCTGAACCCGCTTCTGTTCTCCATCGCTCAGGGTGCCAAATTCGCGCTCGGCAAGATGATCGAGATTCCATTCCTGCAATACGCGCTGGGCGCGTCGTTCATCGATGGTCTCGTATTCTTCATTCCACCGGCCTGTTACCGAATAGGCCGCAGTCATGACTACGTCGAGTACCTTCTCTTTGGCGGGAACTTTCCGTGCCATGGCCGTCGAGGCAAACCCGATTCGGGGCCGCAGCTCAAAGACATCCGTTCCACCCAGCGTCTCATCGAGCACCTCGGCCTGACCGGCCGACGGATGCATGAAAGCTGCGGCAATCTGTAACAGCGTGGTCTTGCCAGCCCCGTTCGGGCCGAGGATGACCCACCGCTGGTCGTCGTCGACACTCCAATTCACTGAGTCGAGGATGGTAGTGCCACCCCGGACGACCGAGACGTCGGTGAAATGCAAAACGTTGACCATATAGCCATGCTATCGGGCGGCGCCGACGCACAAATACGCCGGGCTCGACCTAAGACTGAGACCGGCACCACCGACGGCTTGGGTCACAGTAGAGACGCATAGATCTCCCGGGTGCGGGTGGCGATTTGGCTCCAGCCGAACTCGTGCTCGGCGCGCAGACGACCAGCGCGTCCCATTTCAGCCGCTCGAGTCGGATCGCTCACCACCTCGGTCAGGATGCGGGCGAGGTCAGCGACGAATTGGTCGGGATTCAACGGGGTGCCCGTGCCGTCGGTGAGCTGCTCAATCGGCACCAGACGTCCGGTTTGACCGTCGGCGACAACTTCGGGAATACCGCCGGTAGCGGTACCGACAACTGCCAACCCACAGGCCATTGCCTCGAGGTTGACAATTCCCAGTGGTTCGTAAATGGACGGGCACACAAAGACGGTGCCGTGCGTGAGAACCGCGGCGAGCTCTGGTTGGGCGAGAAGTCGGTTGATCCAGACGACCCCCGACCGTTCGCGCTGCAACGCCTCGACGCCAGCGGTCACTTCCGCCAGGATTTTTGGAGTGTCCGGCGCACCGGCACACAATACGAGCTGCACCTCTAACGGCAGCAACGCGGCGGCGCGTAACAGGTACGGCAGGCCTTTTTGCCGGGTGATGCGACCAACAAAGACGACAGACGGCCGCTCAGGGTCGATTCCCAGCTCCCGTACGACGTCGGCGTCGAGTCTGGGCTTCCAGCGGTCGAGGTCGATACCGTTGTACACGGTGTGCACTCGGCTCTCATCGAGTGCCGGGTAGCTGCGCAGAATGTCGCGCCGCATGCCGTCGCTGACGGCGATCACGGCATCTGCTGCCTCAAAGGCCGTTTTCTCGATCCAGCTGGAAACGCGGTAGCCGCCACCGAGCTGCTCGGCCTTCCACGGTCGCAGGGGTTCGAGGCTGTGGGCCGTGACGACGTGCGGGATTCCGTGCAGCATCTTCGCGAGGTGGCCGGCCGCATTGGCATACCAGGTGTGCGAGTGCACCAGATCGGCGTCAGCGGCGTCTTGTGCCATCTGCAGGTCAACGCCGAGGGTACCCAGGGTAGCGTTGGCGTTGGCCAGCTGTGCCGGAACGTCATAGGCAAAGGTGCCGGTGTCCGTGCGGGGTGCACCGAAGCAGCGCACCGACACGTCAATATCTTCGCGAAGTGCTCGCACGAGCTCCATCACGTGAACGCCCGCTCCCCCATAAATCTCCGGAGGGTATTCCTTGGTCATCAGATCCACTCGCATGGAGCAAAGGTAGCGCAGCAGAACCCGCCCCACATCCCGCCGTGCAACTCGAGCCGCACGGTTGGCCCTACTCTGTACACATGAAAGCCACGAAAATCTTTGGAATCGTGCTCGCCGGCGGTGAGGGAAAACGGCTGATGCCGCTAACCGAGGACCGGGCCAAGCCAGCGGTCCCCTTTGGGGGGCATTACCGCTTGGTGGATTTCGCCCTGTCCAACCTGATCAATTCGGGCCTCACCCAGGTCGTTGTGCTGACCCAATACAAATCACACAGTCTCGACCGCCACGTCTCCCAGACCTGGCATATGTCCGGTGGATTGTCTAACTCGTACATCGCCTCCGTGCCCGCTCAACAGCGTCTCGGCAAGCGTTGGTTCAGCGGCTCGGCCGATGCGATTTTGCAGAGCCTGAATCTCATTCACGACGAGAAACCCGACATCGTTGTCGTCGTGGGTGCCGACCACGTCTATCGCATGGATTTCAGCCAGATGATCGACGCACACATCGCTTCTGGCCTGTCGGCCACGGTCGCCGCGATTCGCCAGCCTATCGGCTTGGCCGATCAGTTCGGCGTCATTGAAGTGGATACCGCCACCCCTGATCGGATCTCCAATTTTCGTGAGAAGCCCAAGGATGCCGTTGGGCTTGCCGACGCCCCCCACGAGGTGTTCGCCTCGATGGGTAACTACGTCTTCAACACCGACGCCCTGATCGAGGCGGTGCTGCGCGATGGTGAACGTACCGATTCTAGCCACGACATGGGCGGTGACATCATTCCCGATTTTGTCTCCCGCGGCGAAGCCGGTGTATACGATCTACAACGCAATGTGGTACCGGGGTCAACCGATCGCGATCGGTACTACTGGCGCGATGTGGGAACGATCGACTCGTTCTTCGAGGCCCACCAGGATCTTATTTCGGCGCTGCCCGTGTTCAACCTGTACAACCACGAATGGCCGATATTCAGCATGCAGTTGAACTCGCCACCGGCTAAATTCGTGCGCGACGGCAAGGGCGCCCTCGGCACCATGATCGACTCGATTGTGTCGCTGGGTTGCGTCATTTCCGGCGCACACATCGAGCGCAGCGTTCTTGGGCCTTGGACCTCGATCGGGTCGGCCTGCGAAGTCATCGACTCGATCGTGTTTGACCGGGTGCAGATTCGACCCGATGCGATCGTGCGTCGTGCCATTCTCGACAAGGAAGTCATCGTCGAAGCTGGCGCCACGGTCGGTGTCGATCGTGATCGCGACCTCGCGCGCGGTTTCAGTGTGACCGAATCCGGTATCACCGTCGTCGGTAAGGGAGTGTTCGTTACTCCGTGATCCGCGCTACTGCACCACGCTTTCTGGTCGTGCTCGATGCAGACTCGACCCTGATTCAGGATGAGGTGATCGAACTGCTGGCGGATGCCGCCGGCTCGCGAGATCTCGTCGCCAACGTGACCGAGCGCGCCATGCGCGGCGAACTTGATTTCGCCGACAGCCTGCGCGAGCGAGTTTTGACCCTGGCGGGACTGCCCGACACCGTTTTCACCGAGGTGGGGCAGCGCATCCGCCCGACCGAGGGGGTGCAGGAGATGATCGCCGGCATTCATGCTGCCGGCGGCCTCGTCGGCGTCGTCTCCGGCGGCTTTCACGAGTTGCTCGACCCCCTCGCAGCCGATCTCACAGTCGACCATTGGCGGGCGAACCGACTTGAAGTCGCAGCCGGCCGCCTGACCGGGCGGGTGCTCGGACCAATCATCGACGCCGAGGCCAAAGCGGTCGCCCTGCGCGAATGGGCGGCACATGAACGCATCGCCCTGTCGCAGACGGTCGCAATCGGGGATGGCGCCAACGACCTGCGCATGATGGATGCCGCCGGCCTCGCCGTCGCGTTCAACGCCAAACCACAGGTCAAGCGTGAGGCCGACCTCGTGATCGACCGGTGCGACCTCAGCCAGGTGCTGCCGTTGCTCGGCCTGCGCGGCTGACGAGGTCCGCGCCCCTCGATTATTTGCTCAGTGCCCCATTCCCAGGCCGCCATCGACGGGAATAACGGCACCGGAAATGTACCCGGCGTCATCGCTGGCGAGCCAAGTGACGACGCGAGCAACTTCCAATGGAGTGGCAAAACGGCCGGCCGGAATGTTGCGCTTGTAGTCCGCCTGTTGCGCTTCGGGAAGAGCAGCGGTCATGTCGGTTTCGATAAAACCTGGAGCGATGACGTTTGCAGTAATGCCGCGAGCACCAAGCTCGCGTGTGATCGAGCGGGCCAGGCCGATCAGCCCGCTCTTCGATGCCGAATAATTCACCTGTCCCGGTGACCCATAGAGTCCGACCACGCTGGAAATCAACACGATGCGACCGAAACGGGCCTTGAGCATGCCTTTGCTCGCCCTTTTGACCACGCGGAACGCTCCGTTGAGGTTCGTGTCGATCACCGACGTGAAATCATCATCGGACATACGCATAAGCAGGGTGTCACGGGTGATTCCGGCGTTCGCAACGACAACCTCAACCGGACCGTATGTCGCCTCAATCTCGGTATACGCGGCATCGATCGAAGCGGCATCGGTCACGTCGGCGCGCACGGTGAGGCTACCGGCCGGTCCGTGTCCAGACCGCGAAGTCACAGCGACGCGATGGCCCTGGGCGAGAAATTCCTCCGCGATGGCAAACCCGATGCCGCGGTTACCGCCGGTGACGAGCACTGTTCGAGCCGTTGTCATAAAGTTCCTCTTCTGTTGTTCACTCAGCTGCGGGCTGCCGGTGGAGAGTTTTACAAAATACCCGGCAGATTCAAGTTTAAGGCGTGCAAGAATCACGTCACACAGACGTAGGCTGGACAGAGCGGACTATTCCCCGCTGACTAACCCGATCACGAACCCGACGGACCCATGAAGCAGCAGTCGATCACTTCGCTCCCCGCCTCCCCAGAGGTTGAACGACGCAACCGGATGATCAAGTACTCCATTGCGATGGGTGTCCGTATCGTGTGCATTGTGCTGATGCTGTTCGTGCAGGGTTGGTGGCTGCTGCTCTGCGCCATCGGTGCGATCGTGCTTCCTTACTTCGCGGTCGTGGTCGCGAACGTGCATGTCGCGCCGCGCGGAGCCGAAGTATTACGGCCCGGCACCGTCGCAACGTACCGCAACACCGACGACGAGGCTCGGTAATTGCTCGCGCGGCCGCTCGGGGCGGTCCGATGATCGGGCTGGGCGCGCCCATGCACACATCAACCTGCTCGCGCGCAGACTGCCGAAATGTAGGTCATTGGCGCCTAGATTGGCGCAACCCGCGCATCCACTCAACTGACCGCGTCAAAACTTGGTTGGCCTGCGACGACCATGTCGACTACCTGCGTGAATTTCTCGCCGCCCGTGATTTTCCTCTCACCGTAAGCCCGCTTGCGCTCGTCGGGCCAGAGCACGCTGGAGATGCGCAATGACGGGCTGGCAATTCGCCTTCAGCCGACGCTGGGCGGGGTATCTGGCACTCGCCATTCTCTTCGCCGTGGTGTGTTCCGGGCTTGGCGTCTGGCAACTCGCCCGGCGTGATGAAGCCCTCACCGAGCTGTTCAAGATCGAATCCAATTTTGACGCGAACCCCGTTCCCGTTGTCGAAGCGCTCCCCGACCTGACGTCCTTCGATGACTCCCAGAAGTGGATGCCGGTGAAGCTCACCGGCACCTACCTCATCGACGAGGAAATGCTCGCACGCAACCGCCCGCTCAACGTCAATCCGGGCTTCGAGGTGCTGACACCGCTACTGCTTTCCGATGGCACGATTTTCATCGTCAACCGCGGTTGGCTGCCGACCGGCCAGGAGCAGGATGCTCCCGACACCGTCCCGGCACCGCCGAGCGGAACCGTCACCGTCGTAGCCCGGCTCAAAGCCACCGAACCCGACCTGCCCGGTCGCACGGCGAGCGGTACCCAAGTGGCAACGATCAACCTCACGTCTATTGCCGAGCGGCTCAACGCGCCGACCTACACCGGTGCATACGGCCTCATGGACTCGGAAAGTCCCGCGGCGAACGAGAAACGCCCGATCGCTGTGGTCAAACCGGTCCGCGACGAGGGCCCCCACCTGTCGTATGCCTTTCAATGGTTTGTGTTCGGTCTGCTCGCCTTCATCGGCCTCGGCTGGGCACTGCGCGAGGAATACCGCAGCGTGAATGCCGAAGGTCCAGAAGAACGCGCACGCGCCGATGAGCGTGCCCGCAAGCGGGCGGCAAAACCGCGCGACGACGCGGAAATTGAAGATGCGCTGCTCGACCGCCAACTGACCTAAGTCAAAAGAAGCATCAGGCGACGTCGCGGCGGTCCTGCGGGCTTTTCGCCGGATCCTGACGCAGTTTTCCCCCGTGGGCGCCTAGCGCGAGAAGTCCACGGTAGACCTCGAGCAGCGACGCGGCCGACCGGGTCCATTTCAGGCCGAGTGCGTGCTCCCGCGCCGCCACCGAAAGCTGCCGCGCCCGCTGCGGATCGGTCAGTAGATGAGCGATCGCCTCGGCCCACACCAGTGGTTCACGCGACTCCAGGACCAGGCCGGTCACCCCGTCAGCAACGGCTTCACGTAGGCCGCCGGAGGCTGCGGCGATGACGGGCACACCGCTCGCGGCAGCTTCAAGAGCAACGAGCCCGTAGGTTTCCGAGTGAGACGGCACGAGCACGAGCCGGGCGCCCCGAAACAGGGCGGTCATATCAACCCGGGACTGTGGACCGATCAGCCCCAGCTGATCAGCGAACCCGACCCGCTCGGCGATCGCCCGCAATTCGTCGACGTAGCCGTCGTAGTCGGCCGAAGCCGCGCCTGCGACCAGGAGAGCCGGACGAATGGCCGCCGGCACGGCCGCAACCGCGGCAATGGCCAGGTCGATGCCTTTGAGTGGTTGCAGACGCGCTGCGACGAGAACGTAACCACGGTCATCGACTGGTGCCGCCAGATCAAGCGGCACGCGCGGTGAGAACATGCTGCTGTCGACACCGGGCGAAACAACAACCGTGCGTTGCGCAGCACCGCCCAGTCGACCAGTGATCGTCGCCGCCTCGGACGCACTGATTGCGACGAGTGAATCCGATTCACGGGCCAGCCACGCCTCGCCGAGCATCCGTCCTGGCGATTCGGAACGTTCCCCCGCTGAAAGCGGCGTTAAATCGTTGGCAGCGATGCTGTGGAAGCTTTGTACGTGCGGTACGCCCCACCCCCTGGCTACCGGCAAAGCGGCCATGCCGGAAAACCAGTGATGCGAGTGGACGATGTCCCAGGGCGGTCGCGCCGCCAGCTGGGTCGAAAACTCCTCGATCCAATGTTCGTGGTCGCCCTTGTGCAGTGCAGTTGCCGGACCAGCGTCAAGAAACTCCAGGGTCACACCGGGTAGGAGCTGCATCGTCGTCGGCTGCTTGGCCGCCGAACGGCGGGTCAGAATGGTCACGGAGTGACCGAGACCTGCAAGAGCTTCGGCTTGATGTCGTACGACGACGTTCATACCGCCAGCATCGCCGGCACCGGGATCAGCACCCGGTGAAGTATGCAGGCACACCAGCGCGATGCGCAGCGATCTGTCGAGGGACAACACACGCCCTTCCTGTGAATCGAATCCGATGAGGCGACGCCGAATTAAAGAATCAGTTAGGACAGCTCGATGAGGTCGAGATAATCCTTGTTCCAGTGGTCTTCCGTACCCTCGGGCATGATCAACACGCGCTCCGGGTTGAGGGCCTGCACTGCGCCCTCATCATGGCTCACGAGTACAACAGCACCCGCGTAGTGCGCAAGAGCATCAAGAATTTCCTCGCGGCTGGCCGGGTCGAGGTTGTTAGTCGGCTCGTCCAGTAGCAGCACGTTGGCACCGGAGACGACGATCATGGCCAAGGCAAGACGGGTCTTCTCGCCGCCGGACAGCACACCAGCCGGCTTGTTGGAGTCGTCACCGGTAAACAGGAACGAGCCCAGTACCCGACGGGCTTCCATCTCGGTGATGCTGGGCGAGGAGGAAACCATGTTCTCGAGCACGCTGCGTGTGACGTCGATCGTTTCATGTTCCTGCGCGTAATAGCCGATCCGTAGCCCGTGCCCGGGTTCGATCGAGCCGGTGTCGGATTCGTCGACACCGGCAAGCATGCGCAAGAGGGTGGTCTTTCCGGCCCCGTTGAGGCCGAGGATGACAACCTTGGAGCCGCGGTCGATCGCAAGGTCGACGGCGGTGAAGATTTCCAGGGAACCGTAGCTCTTGGACAGGTCCTTGGCCATCAGCGGGGTTCGACCACACGGTGCCGGCTCGGGGAAGCGCAACTTGGCGACGCGTTCCACGGCGCGCACGGCGTCGAGCCCGGAGAGAAGCTTCTCGGCTCGAGCAACCATCTGGTGGGCAGCGGCGGCCTTGCTGGCCTTAGCGCCAAACCGGGCAGCCTGAAGCTGCAGAGTTGAGGCCTTTTTCTCGGCGTTGGAGCGTTCCTTCTTACGACGGTCGGCATCCGCCGTGCGCTGCAGCAGGTAGTTCTTCCAGTTCATGTTGTAAATGTCGATCATCATGCGATTCGCATCAAGGTAGAAGACGCGGTTGACCGTCTCTCCGACAAGCTCGATGTCGTGGCTGATGATGATGCAGCCGCCCTTGTAATTCTTCACAAACTCGCGCAGCCAGGCCACCGAGTCGGCATCGAGGTGGTTGGTGGGTTCATCGAGAATCATCATCTCGGCGGCCGAGAACAAGATGCGGGCCAGTTCGATGCGGCGACGCTGACCACCGGAGAGGGTACTGAGGGCCTGGTCGAGGATATGGTCGGGCAGTTTCAAGTTGCTCGCGATCGATGCGGCTTCAGCCTCAGCGGAATAACCGCCCAAACCGTTGAACTCATCCGTCAGGCGACCATACTTTTTCATGGCGGCGGCGCTGATCTTGGGATCGGGATCAGCCATGGCCAAGCTGGACTCGTGCATGCCGAGGGCAATGGTGCCGAGGCCGCGCGCGTCCAGAATGCGGGTGCGGGCGAGCATGGTCGGGTCACCCGCACGGGGGTCCTGGGGCAGGTAGCCAATTTCACCGGAATGGCTGATCGAACCCTTGGTCGGGTTGGTCTCCCCCGCGAGCGTCTTCGTCAGGGTCGTCTTGCCCGCGCCGTTACGACCGACGAGGCCGATCTTGTCGCCGCTCGCGACGCGGAAGTTGACGCCCTCCATGAGCACGCGGGCTCCAACGCGGATTTCGAGATCTTGCACGTTGAGCACAGCGATAGTCCATTCGAGGTGTGTTTACGGATGTGAAGTGTGGGTGGGCCAAAGCGGTCCAACTCACTAGTATATTTGCCTTCAGGCTGTGCTCGGCACATGGGGGCCTAGAGCAAAGCGGCCAGAAGCGATTTTTCGAGCCAGTTCAGGTACGCTTCGGTCGACCACCCCAGGGACAGTACGAGGGTGCGGAAGGTGTGGGGATGGGCCAGCGCCCACATCGTCGCCGCCGCCTCATGGTCACTCATCCCCCCGCTATAGATCAGGCCCGCGCGCAGGCCGCGCTTCTCTCGCAGTGCAGCTGCCACCTCACCAAAGCCGTGCAGCCGGGCCGCGTCACGCTTCTGCTCGAATTCCCCCACATCGGGATCGACCACGGCCGCTTCGCTGACAATGCGCAAAATTCCCGAAGTGCGTTCATTCACCAGTGCGCTCGACCGCGCCACAATCCGAATAACCTCGGTTGCCGTGCGCGCCGCGGCAATGCGTTCCCGTGTGGCCCCCGACAGCAGTGCCGGCGCCCCCGGTTCTGCAGCGACTCGATCGAGCACCGCCGCCAACAGTTCGGCCTTCGACCCCACCGAATTGTAGATGGTCTGCACAACCACGCCAGCCTCCCCCGCGATTGCCGACACCGATGTGCCAACATACCCGCGCTCGAGCATCAACTTTCCCGCCGCCATTACGATCTCAGCCCGCGTGCTCGCCGCCTGGGAAGCCCGCCGCCGGACCACGCCATTTTCCCCGATATCCATATTGTTAGCATATCATTCTAGTCAGTAGAACATGCATCTAATTATGGACGGTTGAAGGGCGGGCAACACGAAGGGCAGGCAACACGAAGGGCAGGCAACACGAAGGGCAGGCACGAAAAAACCCCGCCTGCTAATACAGACGGGGCTTTCAATTCGGACAGGAGTTACATCGCGAAGCCGAGAGCACGCATCATGTCGCGGCCGTCGTCGGTGATCTTTTCGGGACCCCACGGCGGCATCCAGACCCAGTTGATGCGGAACTGGTCGACAACACCATCCAGCGCCTCAGCCGTCTGCTCCTCGAGCACATCGGTCAGCGGGCAGCCGGCCGAGGTGAGGGTCATGTGGATGATGAGTGCATTGTTCTCATCGTCCCAGCCGAGGTCGTAGATGAGCCCGAGGTCCACGACATTGATGCCGAGCTCCGGGTCCATGACGTCTTTGAGAGCCTCTTCGATTTCATCGAAGCGCGCCGGACTCAGTGTTGAAACCATTGGTTTAGCCTACGTTCGACGGAACGAGAAAACGGTCGTAGCCCTCGTCCTCGAGGCGGTCAGCGAGCTCAGGTCCGCCCTGTTCGGCGATACGGCCGTTGACGAAGACATGCACGAAGTCCGGGTGGATGTAACGCAGGATACGCGTGTAGTGCGTGATGAGGAGCAATCCGAGGCCGGTGTTGGCCTTGGCGCGGTTGACACCCTCCGACACAATCTTGAGTGCGTCAACATCGAGACCGGAGTCGGTCTCATCGAGTACGGCGAACTTGGGCTTGAGCAGTTCGAGCTGGAGAATCTCGTTGCGCTTCTTCTCACCGCCGGAAAAGCCCTCATTGACGTTGCGCTCGGCGAAAGCCTTGTCCATGCGCAGGTCAGTCATGGCCTGGCGCACATCCTTGATCCACGTGCGGATTGGCGGGGCTTCACCCTCAATGGCAGTCTTGGCGGTGCGGAGGAAGTTGGTGACGGTCACACCGGGAATCTCGACCGGGTACTGCATGGCAAGGAACAGACCGGCGCGAGCACGGGCATCCACTGTCATTTTGAGTACCTCGGCGCCGTCGAGCAAAATGGAGCCGCTCTCGACGTGATACTTCGGGTGACCAGCGATCGTGTACGCCAGGGTCGACTTGCCCGAACCGTTCGGGCCCATGATGGCGTGAATTTCGCCTTCATTGATGGTGAGGTCGACGCCGCGCAGGATCTGCTTGGTGCCTTGGTCGGTCTCGACGCTGACGTGCAGGTCTTTAATCTCAAGAACAGACATGAATGTCTTATTCCCTTCTGAATTTGGCTTGAATGGCTGGTGGGACGGTCGGTGCGTGAGACAGACTCAGACCGCGACAGTGACGGAAGGATCGACGAAGACGAAACCGTCAATGAGCTCGACGTTGTAAACCGGGACCGGATCGTAGGCCGGCAGGGACAGAGGCTTTCCGGTGGTGAGGGAGAACATCGAACCGTGGGCCCAGCACTCGAGAGTCTGACCCTCCACGAATCCTTCGGATAGCGAGATATCACCGTGCGTGCATGTGTCACCGATGGCGAAAACATCGCCGGCGGCATCACGGACGAGGGCGATGGCGACTCCATCGATTTCAACCTTGATGGCCTGGTTCACTTCGAGCTCATCGAGAGCGCAGATCTTCGTTGCGGTCATGCTTACTTGTCGTCCGTTCCAATAAGTTCCGCTTCGATTGCGAGTTGCAACCGAGCTTCAAGTTCGGGGGAACCAATCTGCTGCACAACCTCGGTGAGGAATCCGCGCACGACCAGTCGCCGTGCTTCTTCCTCGGTGATGCCGCGAGCCTGAAGGTAGAACAGCTGCTCGTCATCGAACCGTCCGGTCGCGCTGGCGTGACCGGCCCCGACGATGTCGCCGGTCTCAATCTCCAGGTTGGGGATGGAATCGGCACGGGTACCCTCGGTGAGTACGAGGTTGCGGTTCTGTTCGTAGCTGTCGGTGCCGGCAGCCCTGTTGCCGATCAGCACATCGCCAATCCACACTGTGCGGGCATCCTGGCCCTGCAGTGCTCCCTTGTAGTTCACGCGGCTGCGGCTCTTCGGGGCATCGTGAAAAACGTACACCTGCTGTTCCAGGTGCTGGCCGGCATCCGCGAAGTACAGCCCGAGGAGCAGGGTGTCTGAACCGGTTCCGGCAAGGCGCACCGATGGGTTCACCCGCACGATACTGCCGCCGAGTGAGACGACGACGTGCTTGAGGCGGGCGTCACGTCCGACGGATGCGAAGTGGTTGGCGAGGTGCACCGCGGAGTCGTCCCATTCCTGCAGTGAAACGACGGTGAGGTTTGCGGATTCGCCGAGAATGATCTCGAGATTCTCGGTGAGCCGGGCGTTGCCCGTGTTCTCCAGGATGACCGTGGCCTGGCTGAACGGCTTGGCTTCGATGATCGTGTGGGCGCCGCGGGCGCTGTCACCAAGTCCCGACCGCGTGACCACGATTTCCTTGGCGTCTTCACCACTCACCGTGATGGCGAGGGCGTCATCGAACACCGACCAGGCATTGGCGGCGGCACGTTCTTCGGGCAGACCGGCGGTCCCGATCCGGGCGTCCGTTCTCGGTACCCATTCGACGGAGATGTCCGCTGACGGAGTCGACTCAATCGGATAGCGGGAACCGTCGAGGTCACCGGCGGTGAGGTCGGTGAATTTCGCGACGGGCGAATGCTTCCAGACGCCTTCGCGGCCGGTGACGGCCTCGAAGTCGGCCACGTTGACGCTCTTGAAGCGGTCAGAGCGGGTTTGCACCGGCACGTAACCGAAACGGCCGTCGGAGTGTTCTTTGATTCCATGCTGACCCGGCGGAAGGGTCGACGAATTGGCAGCGGATGTGGAAGGTGCGGGCACAGTTTTTGAAGCGCTCTTCGAAAGCGCTGAAGCGGCGGACATTTAGCCGACGGATCCTTCCATGCCCATTTCAATGAGCTTGTTGAGTTCAAGGGCATACTCCATCGGGAGCTCCCGAGCGATTGGTTCGATGAATCCGCGAACGATCATGGCCATGGCCTCGTCTTCGGGCATGCCTCGGCTCATCAGGTAGAACAACTGTTCTTCGCTGACGCGGGAGACGGTGGCTTCGTGGCCAAGCTGAACGTCGTCCACCCGAATGTCGATAGACGGGTAGGTGTCGGAACGTGACTGGGTGTCGACCAGCAGTGCATCACAGCGTACGGTGTTGGCGGAGTGATGTGCCGCGGCATCCACTCGGACCTCACCCCGGTACCCGCTGCGTCCCCCACCGCGAGCGATGGACTTGGAGACGATTGAGGACTGCGTGTACGGGGCCATGTGGATCATTTTGGCGCCGGCGTCCTGGTGCTGCCCGGGGCCAGCGAAGGCTACGGAGAGGGTTTCGCCCTTGGCATGCTCGCCCATCAGGTAGATGGACGGGTACTTCATGGTGACCTTGGAGCCGATGTTTCCATCGATCCATTCCATCGTGGCGCCTTCGCCGGCCGTGGCCCGCTTGGTGACGAGGTTGTAGACGTTGTTTGACCAGTTCTGGATGGTCGTGTAACGAACGCGAGCGTTTTTCTTCACGACGATCTCGACGACGGCGGAGTGCAGCGAATCAGACTTGTAGATCGGGGCGGTGCAGCCCTCGATATAGTGCACGTAGCTGCCCTCGTCGGCGATGATGAGTGTGCGCTCAAACTGGCCCATGTTCTCCGTGTTGATGCGGAAATAGGCCTGCAACGGAATCTCTACGTGCACGCCGGGCGGCACGTAGACAAAGGATCCGCCAGACCACACGGCCGTGTTGAGCGCGGCGAATTTATTGTCGCCGGAGGGGATGATGGTGCCGAAGTACTCTTCGAAGAATTCGGGGTGCTCCTTGAGCGCCGTGTCGGTGTCCATAAAGATGACGCCTTGGGCTGCAAGTTCTTCATTGATCTGGTGGTAGACCACTTCGGACTCGTACTGGGCTGCCACACCGGAGACGAGGCGTTGGCGCTCGGCTTCTGGGATCCCGAGCTTCTCGTACGTGTTCTTAATGTCGTCGGGCAGGTCTTCCCAGGTTTGGGCCTGCTTCTCCGTAGACCGCACGAAGTACTTGATGTTGTCGAAATCGATCTCGGAAAGATCGGCGCCCCAGGTGGGCATGGGCTTGCGTTCAAATAGCTGCAGGGCTTTCAGCCGTCGCTGCAGCATCCAATCCGGCTCGGATTTCAGGTTCGAGATGTCTGTGACGACCTCGGGAGAAATGCCACGGCGCGCGGATGCGCCGGCCTTGTCTGAATCGGCCCACCCGAATTCGTAGGTGCCAATCCCCTCAAGGTCGGGACGGTCGAGCAGGACATCCGACATATTTACCTCTTCTCTACCCAGCACAACCCGGATATTAGTCCGGTGATTCCCGGGCGACCTCAGTGGAGACCACGGGGAACGGGTTGTGTGGACAGCTACGTTGCGTACCTAGAATGTTCATAGAGCCAAACCGAACCCGAGTCGCCAGTGCCCCTTCGGCCACTGTTCGATTCCGGTCGACCTCATGCAGTCACTATGACCGTAAGAGAGTTCTCCATGGAAATTCCAATTCTACAGGTTGATCGGCAAGATACGCGTGCTTACCGGTTGATTTACATTTGCACAGGGCACAATCAGAAAGCACGCGATCATGAGTAAGACAGTGGGAGCAGAAGCAGTGAATTCCATTTACCAATGGTTACCCAGCGCTATCGACGCACGTATTCGGGTGGTCGCCTGGCTATCCCTGGTGTCCGAGATAGTGATTGTCGGCACCGGCGGCGCCGTACGCCTCACTGGCTCCGGACTCGGCTGCCCGACTTGGCCGTCCTGCGTCCCCGGGTCGCTCGTGCCGACGCAGGAGATGGGCCTGCATGGCGTCATTGAGTTTGGCAACCGTTTGATGACCGGGCTCATCGGAATCATCGCGATCGCCGCTGTCGTTTTGCTTTGGCGTTTGCGCAAGGAACGCAAAGATTTGTTCGTCCTCGCCGTGATTCTCGGTGGCGGTGTTCTCGCGCAGGCGCTCGTCGGCGGCGTCACCGTGTGGACCGGTCTCAACCCATTTATCGTTGGCTTCCACTTCACGGCGTCACTTATCATGGTCTGCCTTGCGACCGTGCTCGTGCACCGGGTCTATCTCGCACCGGGGCCGCGTGCCCTGATCGTTCCGGTCGGCGTCGCCGGGCTGGCCCACGCCACCAGCTTTGTCGTGGCACTGACCGTGATGATGGGCGTGCTGACCACCGCCTCCGGGCCGCATTCGGGTGATGCTGCCGCGGGTCGCACGGGCTTCAACGCTGAATTGCTGGAGCACCTGCACGCCTGGCCGGGCTACGCGACGCTGGCCTTGACGATTATGCTCCTCGTGGCATCCGTTCGGATCAAGCTGAGGGTTCGTTCATTCATCGTCACGCTGCTGATGATCGAGCTCCTGCAGATCGTTGTTGGCCTGTTGCAGGCAAACCTCGGCCTGCCGCCCGTTCTCGTTGGCCTGCACATGGTGCTGGCCTGTGTCCTCGCCGCAGCGATGACCGCCGTCGTGCTCAACCTCAAGGCCCCGATCGGCATAACGCCCGACGCAACCGAATTGGCCAACACGAACGAGGTCAGCAGCCGCCACAGATAGCCTGCGGTTTCCCCGAATGCCGAAGCGTTGATGGTCACAACCCGGTCGTAGGGCGATACACCACCTTTGGCAAACTGCCGCGTGACTCTCCCCCGGCGGTGGCCGCCGGTGTATTCTCAACACATGCATCTCGTACCGGGAGCCAAATCGAAGCCGCCAGACGACGCGGCGCGTCTCGCCCTGTTCGGTCCTGCGGTATTCGGTTTTGTGACCCAGCCGCGCCTCCAGGAACGCGGATGGAGCTGGTACGGCAACCATGGCCATACGCTGGAAGCCCAGGTACATTACTGGCTAGCCGACCCGTCTGGTAATTTCTGGTTCGAAGATTCTCCAGCCGGTCCGGTCGGCATCGCCGAACTGCGCGGATTCGTCTTCACGGACGTGCCCGGTTCCACCAATCGCGGGGGCGATCCGATCCGGGATGCCCTCGACCAACACCTGCAGTATGTCGTGATGAACTATGCCAAAAACCCCTACGATTTCGGGTCGCAGTTGTGGGCCGACCGGCACACTCAACAGCAGTCCGAAATTGAACTCGCGATTGCCCACCGGTCGAACCTGGTCGTCGACGATACTGCCTTACCCGCCATTACGGTCACAGCCTCGGACTTTACTGCCACGGGTATGGCCCTGGCCGGCCGAGTAGTGACCGTCGTCATCCATTCGGCCGACGTTGCCAAGATCGACAATCGACTGTCCCGTCGGGTCTAACCTCGACCGGGACGGCACGAAGAGCCTAGAACGGAAGCAGCGGATCCACTCCGACGGCTACAAACAACAATGTCAGGTAGGCGATCGAGCCATGGAAGACGCGCATCGGTGACACGTGCTCGTGCCGAATCGCGAGGCTGTACAGCCGGTGCGTTTCGTAGATGAACCAGCCGCCTGTAACGAGCGCGACACAGGTGTAAAGCACGCCCATGTCGGCGATCGGAATCAGCAGCAGCGAGCACGCGACGGTGGCCCACGCGTACAGAATGACCTGTAGGCCCACCTGAGCGCGACCACGCACGACAGCGAGCATGGGGACGCCGGCGGCCAGGTAGTCGCTGCGGTACTTCATTGACAGCGGCCAGTAATGCGGCGGTGTCCACAGGAAAATGATCATAAACAGAATAACCGGCGGCCAGGACAGGTCTCCGGTCACGGCCGCCCAACCGATGAGGACGGGCATACAACCAGCTACACCGCCCCAAACGATGTTCTGGGGCGTACGACGCTTGAGAATGATCGTGTAAAAAACGACGTAGAGCACAATCGCGCCGAAGGACAGCGCGGCCGCCAGCCAGTTGGTCAGCAGGCCTAACCACAAAATGGATGCCGTACCCAGGGCCCACGCGAAGATCAGGGCTTCCCGGTCGCTGAGTTCTCCGGTGACCAGGGGGCGATTTTTAGTTCTCTTCATGAGACGGTCGATGTCACGGTCGAGATAGCAGTTGAATGCACCCGCGGATCCGGCGCTGAGCGAACCCCCTACGAGCGTCGCGAGGATGAGCCAGAGGCTTGGCATTCCCCGCTCGGCGAGAAGCATCGTGGGCGCCGTGACAACCAAGAGCAACTCGACAACTCGCGGTTTAGTCAGCGAAACGTAAGCCGTGAGGGTGCGCTTCAGCGCACGTGGAGTTCTCTCGATGGTCTGAAGTGCGACGTCCATAAATCCTCGAATGCTAGGCAGTTCTCTAATTCTAGGTCACCCAGTGGCCCGTCACTGCAAATGACAGGTCACGTCATATCGACGGCCCAGCGTCTTCGATGCGTATACTTAAATGGCTCCCCACAGTGAATCAGTAGATCGGCGAGCCCCCGGGTGGGAGATGGCAGCATTTAGCAGGCCAACTCGCCGGGGGTGATTTTTTGCTTGCAGTCCCGCGTGACCAACGTGCGGGTCCGTCCTGCGAGAAGGCTGCCGACGCTTGCACAACTATCAAAGGATGGGTTGAGCCCAACCCGCCTTCGCTTCAATGAAGGGTTACGTGACGTGGCAGCTTTCCAATGGAATTCCGTTGACGATCAGGCGGTCGATACCGCACGCATTCTGGCGGCCGATGCCGTTGAGAAAGTTGGGAATGGGCATCCCGGCACGGCGATGAGCCTCGCTCCGGCCGCATATCTCCTGTTTCAGAAAGTCATGCGCCGCGATCCGTCCGACAACGACTGGATCGGTCGCGATCGATTCATTCTTTCGGTCGGCCACAGCTCGCTGACCCAATACGTGCAGCTCTACCTCGGCGGCTACGGCCTCGAGCTCGACGATCTCAAGGCCCTGCGCACGTGGGGCTCCAAGACTCCCGGCCACCCGGAATACGGCCACACCGACGGCGTCGAGATCACCACCGGCCCGCTCGGCCAGGGCTTGGCATCCGCTGTTGGCTTCGCTTACGCGTCCCGCTTCGAGCGCGGCCTGTTCGACCCGGATGCCGCCACCGGCGACAGCCCGTTCGATCACTTCGTGTATGTCATCGCCGGCGATGGCGACTTGCAGGAAGGCATCACGAGCGAGGCATCCTCTCTCGCCGGCCACCAGCAGCTCGGCAATCTCATTGCCATCTACGACAGCAACCAGATCTCGATTGAAGACGACACCAACATTGCCTTCACCGAAGACGTCGCTGCTCGATACGCCGCCTACGACTGGCACGTGCAAACGGTGGATTGGAAGAAAACCGGCTCCTACGTCGAAGACGTCGCCGAGCTGAACGCGGCCATTGAAGCTGCGCAGCAGGAAACCGGCAAGCCCAGCCTGATCATCCTCAAAACGATCATCGGCTGGCCGAGCCCGAAGAAACAGAACACCGGCAAGATCCACGGGTCAGCCCTCGGTGCCGAAGAACTCGCCGGTGTGAAGACCGTTCTCGGCTTCGACCCGGAGAAGACCTTCGACGTGGCCCCCGAAGTCATCGCTCACACCCGGCTGGCCCTCGAACGCGGTGCGACCCAGCATGCTGAGTGGACCGTACAGTTCGATGCCTGGGCCGCTTTGAACCCCGAGCGCAAGGTTCTGCTCGACCGAGTGCTTTCCGGCGATCTGCCGGACGGCGTCGACGCGGCACTCCCGGTCTTCCCTGCCGGCACCGCGGTTTCCACCCGTGCAGCCTCCGGCAAGGTACTGACCGCCCTCGGCGGCGTCATCCCGGAACTCTGGGGCGGTTCGGCGGACCTCGCCGAATCGAACAACACCACCATCGGCGGTGCGGCTTCGTTCATTCCGAGCGAGCACTCGACTGGCGAATGGACCGGCAACCCGCACGGTCGCGTGCTGCACTTCGGTATTCGTGAGCATGCCATGGCCGCGATTCTCAACGGCATCGTGCTACACGGCAACACCCGCCCGTTCGGTGGAACTTTTTTGATCTTCAGCGATTACATGCGACCGGCCGTTCGATTGGCAGCGCTCATGCGGGCGCCGTCGATCTTCGTCTGGACCCACGACTCAGTCGCTCTCGGCGAGGACGGGCCCACGCACCAGCCGATCGAACAGCTCGCGACCCTGCGCGCTATCCCGGGTCTCGATGTGGTTCGTCCCGGCGACGCCAACGAAACCGCATGGGCCTGGAAGATCATTCTGGAACGCCGGGGAGGCCCGGCTGGAATCGCCCTGACCCGCCAGAACATTCCCGTCTACGAGCGCGGCGAAGGCGCAGCATCCGGCGAAATCTTCGCCTCAGCGAAAAATGTCGCTCGTGGCGCCTACGTATTGGCCGAAGCGGTCGGCGGAATCCCCGACGTGATCCTCATCGCTACCGGCTCCGAAGTACAGCTCGCCGTGGACGCTCGCGCCCAGCTCGCCGCCTCGGGCATTCACGCGCGCGTGGTCAGCGCCCCCTGCCTCGAATGGTTTGAAGAACAAAGCATCGAATACCGCGAGTCAGTGCTGCCTTCCGCCGTCACGGCACGGGTGTCGGTTGAAGCCGGCCTGGCGCTGACCTGGCGTGGCTACGTCGGCGATGCGGGCCGCAGCATCTCGATCGAACACTTCGGGGCATCCGCTGACTACCAGACGCTGTTCCGCGAATTCGGCATCACCACCGACGCTGTAGTTGCCGCCGCTAAGGAATCAATTAGTGCAGCGTGATGTTGCCCCCTAGTACGGGTCCAGCACCGCACTTCACCAACCTCTCCACACACCGCACGATCCAGCTGCCTGACGGCAGCACGACCAGGAGATTTCAACAATGACAAATCCGACCCCCCTCGCCCAGCTGTCCGCAGCGGGCGTCAGCATCTGGCTCGACGACCTCTCCCGCGAACGCATCAACTCCGGTGGACTCCAAGACCTGATCAAGAACAGCAACGTCGTCGGCGTCACGACCAACCCAACGATCTTCGCCGGCGCCCTGGCCAAGGGCGAGGCGTACACCGAGCAGGTCGCGACCCTCGCGGCCGCCGGTTCGAACGTGACCGACGCCGTCTTCGCCATCACCACGGACGACGTCGCGGCTGCCTGCGATATCTTTCGCCCGGTCTACGACTCGACGAACGGCCAGGATGGACGCGTCTCGATCGAGGTTGAGCCGAGCCTCGCACGCGACGCAGCTGGCACAGTCGCCGAAGCCCAGAAGCTTTGGGCTAAAGTCAACCGACCCAACGCGATGATCAAGATTCCGGCGACGGTCGAGGGTCTGGAAGCCATCACGGCGACGATCGCCCTCGGCATCAGCGTCAACGTCACCCTGATCTTCAGCCTCGAGCGCCACCGCCAGGTCATCAACGCCTACCTGGCCGGCCTCGAGCAGGCCAAGGCTGCCGGTTTCGACCTCTCCACGATTCACTCCGTGGCCTCGTTCTTCGTCTCGCGCGTCGACTCTGAGGTCAACGCCCGCCTCGAAGTTATCGGCACCCCCGAAGCCCTTGCGCTCAAGAGCAAGGCTGGCGTCGCCAATGCCCAGCTTGCTTATCAGGTCTACGAGCAGGCGTTCAGCAGTGAACGCGCCCTCGGCCTGATCAAGGCCGGGGCGACCAAGCAACGTCCTCTCTGGGCTTCGACCGGCGTCAAGGATGCCAGCCTTCCCGACACCCTGTACGTCACCGAACTGGTCGCCCCCGAAGTCGTCAACACGATGCCGGAGAAGACCATGCAGGCGGCGGCTGACCACGGAGTCATCCCAGCCGACTCGGTGACCGGCTCGTATGCAGCCGCAAACGCGGTACTCGATGCGCTGTCCGCACAGGGTGTCTCATACGACGACGTCACTCGCCTGCTTGAAGAGGAAGGCCTGTCGAAGTTCGAGGTATCGTGGAACGAACTGCTCGACACCGTACAGACGGCCCTCACCTCCGCCTCGACCCCTCCGGTCGCGTAATGAGCTTTCGCATCTCGGTGAGTGGTGCCGCAGCCGATGCTGTGCGCGCCACAGTACCTACCCTGATCACAGACCTAGTCGCGTCCGGAATCACCGCCCAGGACCCCTCGCTGTGGGGTCCGGCAGTCGAAGCCGAGGCCGCGGTACGTCTCGGCTGGACGGAGTCTGTCACCGTATCCCGCCCGCTCGTCGCCCAAATTGTGGAGCTGCGGGCCGCCCTCCAGGCCCGCGGTGTCACCCAGATCGCACTCGCCGGAATGGGCGGATCGTCGCTCGCTCCCGAGGTCATCACCCGCACCGCGGGAGTGAACCTCACTGTGCTCGACGCGACCGACCCCGGTCAAGTCCTGTCCGCGTTGAACGACAATCTGGCCGGAACGGCACTTGTTGTCTCGTCTAAGAGCGGCTCAACCGTTGAAACCGACAGCCAGCGTCGCGTGTTCGAGCGCGCGTTCCGGGATATCGGAATCGACCCGGCCGAACGAATCATCGTCGTGACCGACCCGGGGTCGCCGCTCGAGGCATCCGCCCGGGAAGCTGGTTACCGCGTGTTCAACGCTGACCCCACAGTCGGCGGACGCTACTCGGCGCTGACCGCATTTGGTCTCGTTCCGTCAGGCTTGGCCGGTGTTGACATCGGAGCGCTCCTCGACGAAGCCGAATCCATCTCGCAGGCACTGGCTGCTGATTCCCCCGAGAATCCGGGACTCGTGCTCGGAGCGGCGATCGCCGCTACCAGTCCTCGTCGGGACAAGCTCGCCATCGTCTCGGACGGTACCCACATTGTGGGCTTCGCTGACTGGGTCGAACAACTCATCGCAGAATCCACCGGCAAGCTCGGCACCGGCATTCTGCCGGTTGTTCTCGAACTTGACGCTCCCGAGCTGACCGAGGTGCTGCCGGACCTGCAGCTCGTGCGGGTTGTCGCCGACGCCGGCACCGATCTTTTCGCTGAAACCGGCGACGAGGTTCGCGTCAGCGGAAGCCTCGGAGCACAGTTTTTGGTCTGGGAATACGCGACCGTCGTCGCCGGCCGTTTACTCGGCATCAACCCGTTCGACCAGCCAGATGTGGAGTCCGCCAAGATTGCCACGCGCGGGTTGCTTGACGCCCGCCCAGCGCCGGAACCGGCAGCCTTCATCGCAGACGGTATCGAAGTGCGTGGCACGCCGCACGTTATCGGTGCGGCGAGCGATCTCGCCTCGGCAATCGACGCTCTGCTTGAAGAACTCGGCCCCGACGGATATGTTGCTGTCCAAGCCTATGTAGACCGGCTGGCCCTGCCGGAACTGGCCGAGATTCGCAACAAGCTCACCACGCTCTCGAAGCGTCCGGTCACGTTCGGCTGGGGACCACGCTTTCTGCACTCCACCGGACAGTTCCACAAGGGCGGACCGGCAACGGCCGTGTACCTGCAGATTTTGGCCACGCCGGCGAAAGACCTCGACGTCCCCGAGCGCCCCTTCACGTTTGGCGAACTGATTCAGGCGCAGGCCAGTGGCGACGCGAGTGTGCTCGCCGAACACGGGCGGCCGGTATTGACGTTGACCCTGACGCAACCCAAGCAGAATATCCCCACATTGTTCAAGGCTTTGGCCTAAAAAAACCTACAAACCGAACACTTGGTTGGTTCTTCGCAGGCGGAGCCCCGTGAGGAACCAACCAAGCGAACGGATTAGTTTCTCCGCAGCACCCCGTTGCCTGCGTTCTCGACTTTCCCGCACTGAACCGTTAAAGGAGTTGCATGTCCCCGGTGGAAATTACCCCGGAGTTTAATCCGCTCAGGTCGCCATCCGACTATCGACTGAATCGTATCGCCGGGCCGTCCAGCCTCGTGATTTTCGGCGTAACCGGTGACCTCGCGCGCAAGAAACTCATGCCCGCGGTCTATGACCTTGCAAATCGAGGCTTACTGCCACCCGGATTCGCCCTAGTCGGATTTGCCCGCCGAGACTGGGACAACGAAGACTTCATGGAAGTCGTGCATGATGCCGTGAAGGAACATGCCCGTACAGAGTTCCACGAGGATGTTTGGGCGCAGCTGGCCGAAGGCATCCGTTTCGTTTCTGGCACCTTTGACGATGACGAAGCGTTCACGCGCCTCAGCCAGACCATTGACGAGTTGGACCGTGAGCGTGGCACGATGGGCAACCACGCGTTCTACCTGGCCATTCCGCCCAAGGCGTTTCCACAGGTGACAGAGCAGCTGCGCCGCTCCGGCCTGGCCGAGCAGAAAAACGGGCAATGGCGACGCGTCGTCATCGAGAAGCCGTTCGGCAGTGACCTGACCACGGCACGGCAGCTCAACGACGTCGTCGAATCGGTCTTTCCTCCGGACTCGGTCTTTCGGATCGACCACTACCTCGGCAAGGAGACGGTGCAAAATATTCTTGCGCTGCGCTTCGCCAACGAGATGTTCGAACCGCTCTGGAATGCCAACCACGTCGAACACGTGCAGATCACCATGGCTGAAGACATCGGCGTGGGAGGTCGGGCCGGCTACTATGACGGTATTGGTGCCGCCCGCGACGTGATCCAGAACCACCTGCTGCAGCTTCTCGCGCTCACGGCCATGGAAGAACCGATCTCCTTCGACGCTGCCGACCTGCGCGCCGAGAAGGAAAAGGTACTCGCCTCGGTTCGACTCCCCGCGGACCTCGGTGAGGGCACCGCCCGCGGGCAGTACGCCGGCGGCTGGCAGGGCGGAGAAAAGGTCGTCGGGTTCCTGGAGGAAGACGGCATGAACCCCGATTCCGTCACCGAAACCTACGCCGCCATGCGGCTGACAATCGACACCCGACGTTGGGCTGGTGTTCCGTTCTATCTGCGCGCCGGTAAACGCCTCGGACGTCGTGTGACGGAAATTGCCGTGGTCTTCAAACGAGCACCGCAATACCTGTTCGCACCGGGCCAGACCGCCGAACTCGGCCACAACGCCCTGGTTATTCGGGTGCAGCCCGACGAGGGCGTCACTATCCGTTTTGGATCGAAAGTTCCGGGTGTCGTCATGCAGGTTCGCGACGTGACCATGGACTTCGGTTACGGACATGCTTTCACCGAGGCGAGCCCCGAAGCGTACGAGAGACTCATCCTCGACGTCCTTCTCGGCGACCCGCCCTTGTTCCCGCGCCACGAGGAGGTCGAATTGTCTTGGAAGATTCTCGACCCGATCGAAGAGTACTGGGCTACGCAAGGACAGCCAGAACCCTATCGCCCCGGAACCTGGGGACCCACATCCGCTGACGACCTGCTGGCCCGCGACGGCCGAACCTGGAGGCGACCATGATCGTTGATCTGCCCAACACCACGACCGCGAAGATATCGAAGACGCTCGTGCGTATTCGCGAGGAGGGCGGTGCCGTTGCCCTCGGGCGAGTGCTGACCCTGATCATCGCGTCACAGCTCGGAAACGAGGAAGAGGCCATCGAAGCGGCCAACGACGCGTCGAGGGAACACCCGATGCGCGTCATCGTCGTGTCAACGCAGGAACACGATGCGGCTAATTCCGTTGCGCGGGTTGATGCAGAGATTCGCGTCGGAGGCGACGCTGGCGCGAGCGAAGTCATCGTCTTGCGTGTTTACGGGGATGCCGCCGCCGACCCGGAGAGCCTGGTCACCGGTCTGCTGTTGTCGGATGCGCCGGTTGTCGCCTGGTGGCCCGGCACGGCTCCCGCCGTTCCCAGTGACTCCCCTATTGGCCGGATCGCCTATCGACGCATTACGGATGCCTCAGCCCAGCCTGACCCACAGGCAGCACTGCGCGAGCTCTCCGGCAGCTACCGGCCAGGCGACAACGACTTCGCCTGGACTCGGCTGACGCTCTGGCGCGCCCAACTCGCCGCGGTTCTGGATCAGCCCCCCTACGAGCCCATCATCGGTATTCAAGTCATTGGCGCAGCGGCGTCCCCCTCGACGACGCTACTCGCCGCGTGGCTCCAGATGCAGCTGCAGGTACCCGTGGAGTGCAAGCTGACAACCGGCCCCCTGGCTAATGGTGTGCACGGCGTACATCTGCAGCGAGCGTCGGGAACGATTTCACTCGAACGCGAGATTCCTGATATCGCTACACTCAGCCAGCCTGGGCAGCCGTTGCAGGACCTGACGCTCAAGCGTCGCAGCCTGCGGGACTGTCTGGCCGACGAGCTGCGCCGCCTCGACCCCGATGAGCTGTATGGTGAGGTCATCACCCGCGGGTTATCGCAGCTCAAAAAAGTGGTGAGCCAGTAGACCGGAGCCTAACCGTGACAAATGACCGACGCGTGCTACTGCACCAGAACAAGCACGCCCTAGCCGCGTCGGTCGCTGCACGGTTCCTGACTAATATGGTGGACGTTCTGCACCAGCAGGAGGAGGCGAATGTCGTACTCACCGGTGGTTCCGTTGGTATCGCTGTTCTGGCTGCCGTCAACGAATCGCCCGCCCGCGACACCATCGATTGGTCGCGGGTCAATTTCTGGTGGGGCGACGAACGTTGGTTGCCACGCACCGATCCGGAGCGCAATGAATTGCAAGCGCGCGAAGCGCTCTTGGACCACATTTCGGTACCGCCAGAGAATATTCACGCCTTCGGAGCATCGGATGATGCGGTCGAAGCCGGTACGGACGCGCTCGATGCTGCGGCCGCACGGTATACGGCGGAGTTACTGGGTCGAGCCCCTAATGGGGCCCAATACCCCCGAATCGATGTGATGTTACTCGGAGTCGGACCGGACGGACACATTGCGTCGTTGTTCCCACACCGATCGGGTATCCGCGAGCGTGAAGCCAGTGTCGTCGCCGTCCGCGACTCCCCCAAGCCTCCGGCCGCCCGATTATCGTTGACCCGCCCCGTGATCAACTCCTCGGATCGCGTCTGGCTGGTGCTGGCAGGCTCGGACAAGGCGTCGGCGCTCGGGCTAGCCCTCGCCGGGGCCAGCCGCGACGAAGTACCCGCAGCAGGAATCAAAGGCCGTTACCGCACCGTGTTCTTCGTTGACAACGACGCAGCAGCACAAGTGCCCGAAAGCCTCATCGCTCCGGGCTATTAGATTCGGGCTATTAGATTCGGGCCATCCGTTTACCCCTCGCCCACCATCGGCGTGTACGGATACAAAAAACACCGGTTCTCGACCAATCGAGAACCGGTGTTTTGCGCTCTCGCGTCAGTTCGTCGGTGATAACTTGCCACGACGAACGCGCAGCTGGTTGAGGGCCTCTTCGAGCAGCGAATCGGCCTCTTCTTCGGTCCGGCGCTCCTTGACGTAGGCGAGGTGCGTTTTGTACGGCTCGAGCTTCACGACCGACGGAGGATTCTCCTTGTCGCGCCCGGCCGGCAGCCCCGATGATGGGCAATCGATGGTGACGGGAATTTCTTCGTCCGGCAAGCTTGCCGCAAAGTACCGCACGGTTTCATTTCCATGCGCATCCCAATACGAGATTTTGATGCGGTCCGCGTGAAAACCACGGTCCTGCTCGCCCATGGGGCCCGCGCCTACACGCGAGCCACGAATTGCGCTTCCGCCTGATGCCATCTTGTTCCTCCGTTGACTCGTGCAGTTGTGCGCTGCAAATTCGAGCTGTTATTGGTGTGATTGCTGTTGTGATGTACCGTCAAAATCTGTGCCCGGAAAACTCAGGGTAACCCCGCGCGGGGCGAAAAGTTAAGCCCCTGTATCGAACTTGGTGATCAATCCGAGTACTACGATGCAGGAGATCCACAGCAGACCCAGAATGACCGTGATGCGATTGAGGTTGCGTTCGGCAACGCCCGACGCCCCCAGGTTGGAAGTTACGCCGCCGCCAAACATGTCCGACAATCCACCGCCCCGTCCCTTATGCAACAGAATGAGCATGGTGAGCAGGAGGCTCGTGATACCAACGAGCACCTGCATGACGACCTGGAGAATCTCCACACGAAACCTTTCAAAACACGGTGGGCGCAACTCGGGCGCCAAGACCATCGTAATTATACTCTGCAGGCAACAGCGAGATGGTTGCCGGACGGGCAACCATCTCGCTGCTCACTGTCGGGTGCGCTGCGTCCTAGAGGCCGACGTGCTTCTGGTACCGAATAATGCTGGAAAATTCCGCAATATCCAGGCTCGCACCACCAACGAGGGCACCGTCGACATTGGGCTCCCGCATGTACGCGGCGATGTTGGTGCTCTTGACCGAACCGCCGTAGAGGATGCGGGTCTTGTCCGCGACGTCCTGCCCGAGGGTGTCGGAGAGAACCCCACGCAGTGCGGCCGCTACCTGCTCGGCCTGCTCCGGCGTGGCGGCCTGGCCGGACCCAATGGCCCAGACGGGCTCATAGGCCACGACAATGTCCACCGCGTTCGTGACGCCCGCGAGAGCGGCACGCAGCTGGGCGACCGGAACCGCACTGGGACCATGAACAGCGAGGTCTTCGGCGCTTTCTCCGACGCAAATCAGCGGCACGAGGTTGTGCTTGAGGGCGGCGGTCACCTTGGACGCAACCTGCTCATCGGACTCGTTGTGCAGGGTGCGGCGTTCGGAGTGACCGATGATGACGTATTGGCACTCCAGCTGAGCGAGGAAGGCACCCGAAATCTCACCGGTGTACGCTCCCGAATCGTGTGCTGAGACGTCTTGCGCACCGAAGGCGAGCGGAAGCTTGTCCGCCGAGATGAGGGTCTGCACGCTGCGCAGATCCGTGAACGGAGGGAACACGGCTACCTCGACGGCGGCGGTGTCGTGGCCGGCATCCTTGAGATTCCAAGCGAGCTTCTGCACGAAAGCAATCGCCTGGAGGTGGTCCAGGTTCATTTTCCAGTTGCCCGCAATCAGCGGTGTTCGCCGAGGGTTGATGTTCACTGCCATCCGAGGACCTCCAGTCCTGGGAGACGCTTGCCTTCGAGAAATTCGAGGCTTGCGCCGCCGCCGGTAGAAATATGACCGAATTGGTCGTCGTTGAAACCGAGAATGCGCACAGCAGCGGCGGAGTCGCCACCACCGACCACGCTGAGGCCGGTGACCTCGGTGAGCGCGGCAGCCACGGTACGGGTGCCCTCTGCGAACGGTGCCAGTTCGAAAACACCCATCGGACCGTTCCAGAATACCGTCTTCGATGCTCGAATAATCTCGGCGAATGCTTGAGCGGTGTCCGGCCCGATGTCCAGGCCGAGACCATTCGCACCGAAGGGGGTGTCCTCGATTCCCTCTGCCGGGGTGGTCACGTGCTCAGCGTCGGCGCCGAACTTTGAGGCGACCACTACATCTGTCGGGAGCACAATTTTCACTCCAAGACGTTCGGCTTCGGTCAGATATCCACGAACCGTCTCAATCTGGTCACTTTCCAAGAGGCTGGCACCAACCTTGTGCCCCTGGGCGGCCAAAAAGGTAAACAGCATGCCGCCGCCAATCAGCAGCGAGTTCACCCGCGGCAGCAGGTGTCCGATGACGCCGAGCTTGTCGCTCACTTTCGAACCGCCAAGGATGACCGTGTACGGCGCGTGCGGCTTTTCGGTGAGCTGATCGAGCACGCCGAGTTCGGCGGCGATGAGCAGGCCGGCAGCGCTTGGAAGCAGCGTGGCGAGATCGAACACGCTGGCCTGCTTGCGGTGTACGACGCCAAAGCCATCGGAGACGAGTGCGTCGCCGAGCAGTGCGAGCTTGTGCGCGAAGGCGAGGCGCTCGGCATCCACTGTGCTGGTTTCACCGGCATTGAAGCGCAGGTTCTCCAGAACGACGATGTCCCCGTTCTGCAAGGCCGCGACGGCCTGCGTGGCCGCATCGCCGACGGTGTCGGCGGCGAAGGCCACGGGGTGGTTCACCAGTTCGCTCAGGCGGTCGGCGACGGGCCTCAGGCTGTATTGGGGGTCAACGGCCCCGCCGGGGCGCCCGAGGTGAGAAACAATCACCACGCGGGCGCCCTGGGCGACGAGGGCGTTGAGAGTGGGCAGTGACGCCCGCACTCGTCCGTCGTCGGTGATCTGCCCGTCTTTCAACGGAACATTCAGGTCGAAGCGGACAATAACCCGCTTGCCGGTCAGCGAACCGAGCGAGTCAATCGTGCGTAACGTCACCGCGCGGCCGTTAGAGTCGCTCGGCGACGAACTCGGTGAGGTCAACGAGACGGTTGGAGTAACCCCACTCGTTGTCGTACCACGAGGCAACCTTGACCTGATCGCCGATCACCTTGGTCAGGCCGGCGTCGAAGACCGAGGAGTGCGGGTCGCCGACGATGTCGCTGGACACAATCGGGTCCTCGGTATAGCTGAGAATGCCTTTGAGCGGGCCATTGGCTGCAGCCTTGTATGCGGCGTTCACTTCTTCGACCGTTACCGCACGGGAGGCGGTGAGGGTGAGGTCCGTGATCGAACCGGTCGGAACCGGAACGCGCAACGCATAACCGTCGAGCTTGCCGATGCTCTCCGGGATGACCAGGCCAAGAGCCTTAGCGGCACCGGTGGAGGTCGGGATGATGTTCAGCGCAGCGGCACGGGCACGACGGAGGTCACTGTGCGGTCCGTCCTGGAGGTTCTGGTCTGCGGTGTAGGCGTGGATGGTGGTCATGAGGCCACGCTCAATGCCGAAGTTGTCGAGGAAAACCTTGACGAGCGGCGCGAGGCAGTTCGTCGTGCAGGACGCGTTCGAGATAATGTCGTGGATCGCAGAATCATACGTGTCTTCGTTCACACCGAGCACGAGCGTTGCCACGTCAGCACCCGTCGCCGGGGCCGAGACTATGACCTTTTTGGCACCGGCAGCGATGTGCTTCTGCGCATCGACGGCCTTCGTGAAACGGCCGGTGGATTCGATGACGATTTCAACACCCAGGGTGCCCCACGGCAGGTTGGCCGGGTCGCGCTCGGCGAGCACCTTGATGGCCTTGCCGTTGACGATGATGTTGTCGCCGTCGACCTCGACGGTGGCGTTCAGGCGTCCACCGACGGAGTCGTACTTGAGCAAGTGGGCGAGCGACGCGGGGTCGCTGAGGTCGTTGACGGCGACAATTTCGATGTCACTACCCTTGGCAAGCGCGGCTCGGAAGTAGTTTCGACCAATTCGGCCAAAACCGTTGATACCGATCTTTACGGACACAAATAGCTCCTGTTGTTGAAAAAGGCGCCGACGGCGCGATGAAAAAATGCGAAACGAACGTTGGTGCCCCGTATTGCCCGGGGCACCAACAGCCTACGAGAGTAGTAGCAGGCCGTTCGTCTTCTCACGTGCGACGGTGAAGCGCTCCTGCACGTTTGCCCAGTTGGCAATGTTCCAGAAGGCCTTGATGTAGTCAGCGCGCACGTTGCGGTAGTCGAGGTAATAGGCGTGCTCCCACACGTCGAGCATGAGAACTGGAACCGTACCGGCAGCGAAGTTGGACTGCTGGTCGAAAAACTGCTGGATGATCAGACGCTGACCGATGGAGTCCCACGCGAGCACGGCCCAACCGGAGCCCTGCACACCGAGCGCGGCAGCGGTGAAGTGCGCCTGGAACTTGTCGAATGATCCAAAGTTGTCATCGATTGCGGCCGCGAGCTCGCCAACGGGCTTGTCGCCGCCGTTCGGGGACAGGTTGGTCCAAAAAATGGAATGGTTGACGTGACCGCCGAGGTTGAAGGCGAGGTCTTTCTGGAGCTTGTTCACGTTGGCGAGGCTTCCGCTGTCGCGGGCTTCCGCGAGCTGGGCAAGTGCCGTGTTGGCGCCGGTGACGTACGCCTGGTGGTGCTTGCCATGGTGGAGTTCCATGATGGTGCCGCTGATGCTGGGCTCGAGAGCCGCGTAATCATAATCAAGGGTGGGCAGGGTGTATTCAGCCATTACTTTTCTCCTTGTGAGTTGTGCCACCGTACCGGGTGCGGCGGCGTTGTAAGCGACAATTCAGTCTAACCGCGCGCGTTCGAAGTCACAGAATTCATGACCTCGCGCACCGTCACGGTTCGATTCAGACGGGCACTACGTCGTCGGGGTGAATCGGATAGCCGACGTCGGTGCCTTCGATGCCGAGTTCGACCGCTTTCTTGTCTGCCATAGCGAGCAGGCGTCGAATTCGGCCGGCGACGGCGTCCTTGGTCATGGGCGGATCGGCGTGGTGGCCGAGCTCGTCGAGGCTGGAGTCACGAAAATTCAGACGCAGGTCTCCCGCGTAGCGCAGGTGCTCGGGGATATCCTCGCCGAGGATATCCATCGCTCGCTGCACCCGGGTGCAGGCCGCAACCGCCGCTTCGGCGGAACGACGCAGGTTGGCGTCATCAAAGTTGACCAATCGGTTTGCTGTGGCACGCACTTCACGGCGTTGGCGCAAGGTTTCCCAGTTGAGCACCGTGTTGGTGGCACCCATGTGGACGAGCATCGCCCCAATGGCGTCGCCATCGCGGATAACGACGCGGTGCACCCCCCGGACTTCGCGCGCCTTGGCCGCGACGCCGAGGCGGCCGGCCGCTCCGACAAGTGCCATGGCTGCCTCGTTGCCAGGACAGACGACCTCAAGCGCCGCCGATCGGCCCGGATCGGTCAGGGTGCCATGGGCGAGGAAAGCGCCGCGCCAGACGGCGGCGATTTCTTCCTTCGAGCCCGTGGTCAGACGGTTGGGCAGACCACGAATCGGGCGGCGGCGGGCATCCAGCAGGCCGGTTTGTCGCGCCAGTGTCTCGCCTCCCTCGATCACCTGGACGAGGTAATGGCTGGACTGACGGATGCCGGTGGCCGCGATGACCTGCAGAGCGCTGCGTACCCCATAGAGTTCAGCGAGATCTTTGCGCACCCTTCGAGCCAAGATGGCAGTGTCGAGTTCGGACTCGATCGCGATGCGGCTGCTGATCATGTGTAATCCGCCGGAGAACCGGAGAATCGTGGCCAGTTCGGCCGCGCGCACGGTGGTCTTGGAGACCTCCACGCGCGAAAGTTCATCTTTAACGTCGGCGGTGAGTGCCAATCGCTTTTCCATTCTGTTGATCAGTTGCGTTACGTCTGAGTGGTGAAAGCCCGGGGAGCTGGATGCTGCGCCCGGGCTCGCTTATTCGCGTCCGAGGTCGCGGTCCTTGATATTGACCGCGACACCGGGAAGTTTTTCGAGCCGCGAGGCCAGTTCCCTGGCCATGGCGACAGAGCGGTGCTTGCCTCCGGTGCAGCCGATGCCGATTGTGGCGTGGTGTTTATTTTCCCGCTGATACCCGGCCAGCACCGGCGCCATGGCGGCGGCGTAGTGGTCGATAAAATCAAGGGCACCCATTTGGGCAAGTACAAAGTCTCTCACCTCCGGCTCGACACCGGTGTGCGCGCGCAACTCGGGAATCCAGAACGGGTTCGGTAAAAAGCGAACATCCGCGATCAGATCGACATCCGTCGGCAGACCGTACTTGAAGCCGAAGCTCATAATGGTCAGCTGCACCCCCGCTCGCCCCGCGGCTGCGAACCGCTCGGTGATCGTCGTCGCGAGCTGGTGCACGTTGAGGTCAGAGGTATCAACGACGAGATCACTCGACTCCCGAACGGCGAGCAACCGAGAACGTTCCGCCGAAATGCCGTCGAGAAGGGTACCGTCGCCCTGCAGCGGATGCGGCCGCCGTACGGATTCAAACCTGCGCACGAGCGCGTCGTCCCGGGCTTCGAGAAAGATAACCTGCACCTGGGTGTTGCTGCGAAGTTGTTGCACGGTTTCGAGAAAATCACCGAACAAATCGCGGCCGCGAATGTCCACGACAGCCGCGATCTTGGGCAAATTAGTGCCGGCCCGTTCGACCAGATCGACCAGGGGCCGCAGCATTTGCGGCGGAAGATTGTCGACGACGTACCAGTCCAGGTCTTCCAATGCGTTGGCTACGGTGGAGCGTCCCGCCCCGGACATTCCCGTGACGATCAGCACTTCCTGCTTGTCGGGGTCCGTAGTCATTCTTGGAAATCGCCTTAATGAGAAGTTGGTGGACTAGCAAGCCTACCGAGCGCTGGCCGGTTTCGGGTGTCGTTCAGGCGCGCAGGTGGGTGTGGATCGACTCCGCCAGCACCGAGCCGATGCCACGGACATCCGCTATTTCCGCCTCCGAAGCCACCTTGAGGCGCGCCACCGAACCGAAATGTTGCAACAAAACTTTCACCCGAGCCGGCCCGAGCCCCGCGACTTCACCCAGAATCGACGAGATGTCCTTTTTGCGGCGAATGCGCTGATGCGTGATGGCGAACCGATGGGCTTCGTCGCGGATGCGCTGGATCAGAAACAACGCGTCGCTGTTGCGGGGCAGAATGACCGGGTAGTCAGAGTCGGGCAGCCAGATTTCCTCGAGCCGCTTGGCGATCCCGCACAGCTGGATTCCGGTCACGCCCGATTCGGCCAGTGCGCGTTTGGCGGCGGCGACCTGCGGCTGGCCGCCGTCAACGATAAGCAGGTTGGGCAGGTACTTGAATTTGGCGCGCTTCTGCTCCACCTGGGCGATGTCGCTTATATTGCCAGCGCCCGGCGAGGGATGTGATGCATCCGCAGCACCTGCCTCTGGCTTCAGGTAAGCAAGGCGTCGAGTGAGAATCTGATAAATCGAGTCGGTGTCGTCGGTTGATTCGGGAATGTTGAAGCGGCGGTATTCATCTTTTCGGGGTAACCCGTCTTCGAAGACGACCATGGACGCGACGATGTTCGTGCCACTCAGGTGCGACACGTCGTAGCACTCCATGCGCAGAGGAGCGTCCGGCATCTCGAGGGCGTCCTGAATGTCTTCGAGGGCCTTGGAGCGTGCGACGAAGTCCGAGCTGCGACGGGTTTTGTAGAGCATCAGCGCCTGCTTGGCGTTGTTGCTCGCTGTCACGAGCAGAGCAGCCTTCTCACCGCGTTGGGCGGCAACGAGCCGCACCTTGCGACCGGCCAGGTCAGCCAGCGACGCCTCGAGAGCCTCCGCGTCATCCGGCAGCTCCGGGAGCACGATTTCGCGCGGTGGCACTGCGTCGTGGTTATACGCCGTCTGCATCATGGAGTCGATGAGTTCACTCATGGTGACGTCGAGTTCCTTGTCGACCATCCACCCACGCACGCCGCGGATACGCCCACCGCGCACGATGAACAATTGCACGGCCGCCGCCAACTCGTCTTGCTCGATGGCGAACAGATCAATATCGACGTTGTCGCGCAGCACAACGGCGCTTTTCTCGAGTACGGCATTGAGTGCACGCACCTGATCACGGCGTTTGCCGGCGATTTCATATTGCTGCGCGGCCGCGGCGTCTTTCATCTCCTGGGTGAGGAGGTTGATGAGTTTCTTGTCGTGACTGCCCATGAAGCTCACGAACTCGTTGACGATCTTTCGGTGGTCCTCCATCGAAACCAAACCGGAACAGGGACCGAAGCAGCGTCCGATCTGGCCGGCGAAACATGGCTTGCCGCTCTGCATCGCCCGCTTGTAGTTGGCATTGTTGCAGGTGCGGATGGGGAAAGCCTTGAGCATGAGCTCAATGGTTTCGTGCACCGCCCACACCTTGGGGTATGGACCGAAATAGCGAGCCCCCTTGATGCCTTTGGTGCGGGTGACCAGGGCGCGCGGCGCCTCGTCACCCAGCGTGACGGCGAGATACGGATAGGACTTATCGTCTTTGAACTGCACGTTGAAGGGCGGATCGAACTCGTTGATCCACATCCACTCGAGCTGCAGGGCCTCGACCTCGGTGCCGACGACCGTCCACTCGACCCCGGACGCAGACGTCACCATGCGCCGGGTACGTTCGTGCAAGCTATGCAGCGGTGCGAAATAATTGCTCAGCCGCGCACGCAGGTTTTTAGCCTTGCCGACATAGAGGATGCGCCCGGTCGCGTCACGGAACCGGTACACCCCGGGGGTCGTAGGAATCTCGCCCGTTTTTGGGCGATAACTTAGGGCATCAGACATGGATATTTGCCGCCTAGTCGGCAGCCAGGACCTCTTTCAGGAAGGTACCAGTGAAGCTCTTCTTGACCGTGGCGAGGTGTTCGGGCGTGCCGGTGGCGAGCACTTTGCCGCCGCCGGAGCCGCCTTCTGGTCCGAGGTCGATCACCCAGTCAGCGGACTTGATGACGTCGAGGTTGTGCTCGATGACAATGACGGTGTTGCCCTTGTCGACAAGGCTGTTGAGCACGAGCAGCAGTTTGCGTACGTCTTCGAAGTGCAGGCCCGTCGTGGGCTCGTCGAGAACATACACGCTGCGGCCGTTGGAGCGTCGCTGCAATTCGGTGGCGAGCTTCACCCGCTGGGCTTCGCCGCCGGAAAGTGTGGTGGCGCTTTGGCCAAGCCGCACGTAACCGAGGCCGACCTCGACCAGCGTCTTGAGAAAACGGTGGATCGACGAGATCGGTTCGAAGAAATCGGCCGCCTCGCTGATCGGCATGTCGAGCACCTCGGCGATGTTCTTGCCCTTGTAGTGCACGGTCAGTGTGTCGCGGTTGTACCGGTCTCCCCCACACACTTCACAGGCGACGTACACGTCGGGCAGAAAGTTCATTTCGATCTTGATCGTGCCATCGCCCGAGCACGCTTCGCAGCGCCCGCCCTTGACGTTGAAGCTGAACCGGCCGGGCAGGTAGCCGCGAGTCTTGGATTCGATGGTTTCCGAGAACAAAGTGCGGATCTTGTCGAACACGCCGGTGTACGTGGCCGGGTTGGAGCGCGGCGTGCGGCCGATCGGTGCCTGGTCGACATGGATTACCTTGTCCAGCTGCTCCAGCCCGGTAACCCTGGTGTGCTTACCTGGCAGCTTGCGTGCACCGTTGAGCCGGTTGGCGAGCACCCGGTAGAGGATATCGTTGACGAGCGAGGACTTGCCGGAGCCGCTCACCCCGGTGACAGCGGTGAATGTGCCGAGGGGGAAAGTCACCGAGACCTTCTGCAGGTTGTTCGCCTCCGCACCGGTGACGCCGATGAGTCGTTCCGGGTCGATCGGGCGGCGAGTTTTCGGCGTGGCGATGGACTTGCGCCCGGACAGGTAGTCTCCGGTGAGCGATTTGGTGTTGGCCAGCAGACCCTCGTAGGACCCGGAGTGCACGACGTGCCCGCCGTTGATCCCGGCGCCCGGCCCGATGTCAACGACCCAGTCGGCGGTTTTGATGGTGTCTTCGTCGTGCTCGACCACGATGAGCGTATTACCGAGGTCACGCAGGGTGACGAGCGTCTCGATCAGGCGGCGATTGTCGCGCTGGTGCAGGCCGATGCTCGGCTCATCGAGCACATAGAGCACCCCGGTGAGGCCGGAGCCGATCTGGGTCGCCAAGCGGATGCGCTGCGCCTCGCCACCGGAGAGGGTCGCCGCAGCACGAGCAAGGTTGAGATAGTTCAGCCCGACCCGAATAAGAAAGTCGAGGCGTGCCCGAATCTCGCGCAAGACCTGGGCGGCAATCGCCGCCTCGCGGTCGGTGAGCGTGAGGCGGTCCATGAATTCGCGTGCGTCACTCAAGCTGAGCGCGCAGACATCCGCAATGCTCGCCTCGTGCACGAGTACGGCGAGCACTTCGGGCTTGAGCCGGGTGCCTTTGCAGACGTGGCAGTCAACCTCGCGCAGGTACTCGGACCAGCGCTGACGCTGGGTGTCGCTCTCGGCCTGCAGGTACTGGCGTTCGATGTAGGGAACGACGCCCTCAAAGCCCGAGGTGTAGCTCATCTCCCGGCCATAGCGGTTCTTCCACTTGACGCGCACCTCGAAGTTGTCACCGCGCATGACGGCGTTCTGTACCTCACTGGTCAGTTCACCCCAGGGGGTGTCGAGGGAGAAGTCGAGGTCACGGGCGAGGCCGTCGAGCAGTTTCTCGTAGTACTGGAACAGGCCCTTGCCCTGGGTGGTCCACGGCAGCACAACACCCTCGGCGATGCTCAAGTCGGGATCGCCGAGCAGCAGGTCTTCGTCGACCGACATGCGGGTGCCGAGACCGGAGCACTCGGGGCAGGCACCGAACGGAGCATTGAACGAGAAAGTGCGCGGCTCGATTTCGGTCAGCTGCACCGGGTGGTTGTTCGGGCAGGAGAGCTTTTCGGAATAGTTCTGCCAGGCCTTATCGCCTTCTTCGTCGAGAAAGTTGATCTGAACGAGTCCGTCGGTGAGCTTGAGCGCTGTTTCGAGCGAGTCGGTGAGGCGGGAAAGAAGCTCAGGGCCGGCGACGAGGCGGTCGACGATGACCGCGATATCGTGCTTCTGCTGTTTCTTGAGCGTGGGCGGTTCACTCAGCTGAATCTGCGTACCGTCGACGATCGCGCGGGAATATCCACCACCGGCGAGTTCCTGGAACAGGTCGACGAACTCGCCCTTCTTTTGCGAGATGATCGGGCTGACCACTTGATAGCGGATGCCCGCCTTCAGCTCCATGAGCTGGTCGGCGATCTGCTGTACGGTCTGGGACTGGATGATCTCACCACAGACGGCGCAGTGCGGCACACCGATGCGGGCCCAGAGCAGGCGCATGTAGTCGTAGATTTCAGTGATGGTCCCCACCGTGGACCGCGGGTTGCGGTTAGTCGATTTCTGATCGATCGAGACCGCCGGGCTCAGGCCCTCGATGAAGTCCACGTCGGGACGGTCAACCTGCCCGAGGAACTGCCGGGCATACGCTGAAAGCGACTCGACGTAGCGGCGCTGACCCTCGGCGAAAATGGTGTCAAAGGCCAGCGATGACTTGCCCGAACCCGAAAGCCCGGTGAAAACTACGAGCGAATCGCGCGGAATCTCCAGATCAACGTTGTGGAGATTGTGCACGCGGGCTCCGCGCACACTGAGTTTCGGACCTGTTTCTACCTTGGTAATCGACACTTTTCGATTCTATGCAACGCCGCTGACAGTGTCGTACAGGTACGCCCCCTGGCGCATACTTCCCCTCGGATTGCGCTCGTAGCATGTGCTTGGTCCACCGGCTACGGTTTCTTCGACTGCCGCGTCCATAAACTCGGGCGGCGACATCATCCGTGAAGTTGCCGAGTATGTATATACTCGATACTTAATATCCGTCGAAGTACCGGAGGTCGTATGTCTGTTCGCCAGAGTCTGCTCGCCATCCTGGACCAGGGGCCGTGCTACGGCTATCAGTTGCGGGCCGAATTCGACCGTCGCACCGGGTCGACCTGGCCGCTCAACGTCGGTCAGATCTACAACACCCTGGATCGGCTCGAGCGGGACGGCCTGGTGCAGAAGGCAGACATCGACGCCGATGGCCAGAACTACGTCGAGATAACGGATGCCGGCCGCGCTGAGGTCGCCGAGTGGCTCGGCTCCCCCGTGGTGCGCACCATGGCCACCCGCGACGAGCTCGCCATCAAACTCGCGATCGCCGTGACGCTGCCGGGCGTTGACATCGCTCGGGTGATTCAGGTGCAGCGCACCCAGGCGATGCGCACCCTGCAAGAGCTGACCCGCACCAAGAACGCGACCGCCGACCCGGAATCCTCCGAGCAGCTGGCCTGGCTCCTGGTGATCGACTCCCTCATTTTCGCGGCCGAGGCCGAGGCGCGCTGGCTCGACCATTCGGAGCACCGGCTCGCTCGGGCGCGGGCCGCCGGCCTCGCCGCGCCTCTGCCGCTCAACACCGCGGTGCCCAAGCGCGGCCGCCCGGCCAAGACGGCGGCGGCCAGCGCATGACTGACAGCGACATTCTGCTGCAGCTCGACGGCGTGTCGATGCAGTATGGCCGCGGTGAGACCGCGATCACCGCGCTGGCGGGGGTCGACCTGTCGGTGCGCCGCGGCGAACTCGTGGCGGTGATGGGGGCATCCGGTTCGGGGAAATCGACCCTGTTGACCGTGGCCGGCGGGCTCACCCCGCCGACGGCCGGTGAGGTCGTCGTCGAGGGGCACTGGCTGAGCCAGCTTTCCTCTCGGGAGCTCGCCGTGCTTCGCCGGCGCAGCCTCGGCTTCGTGTTTCAGGATTTCAACCTGATTCCCTCGTTGACCGCGCTCGAAAATGTTAGTCTGCCGCTCGAACTCGACGGGTGGACGTCGAAGAAGGCGCACCGTCCAGCCCTCGATGCGCTCAATATCGTCGAACTCGGCGACCGAGCCGGTCATTTTCCCTCGGATTTGTCGGGCGGCCAGCAGCAGCGCGTGGCGATCGCCCGCGCCGTCGTCGGTGGCCGGTCGCTGATTCTGGCCGATGAGCCCACCGGTGCCCTCGACAGCTCGACCGGTGAGCTCGTGCTGCGGATGCTCCGCTCGCGAGTCGACGCCGGTGCCGGCGGCATTCTGGTCACCCACGATGCCCGCCACGCGGCCTGGGCGGACCGGATCGTCTTTCTGCGCGATGGGCGGATCGTGGACGAGTCGCGGGCATCCGCTGTAACAAGCTTGCTGAGCGGACTGCCGGCATGAGTGTTGAACCGAGTTCGCTCGCTGGCGGGCGATCGGGATCTACTCGAGTCGCGTTTCGGATCGCCCGGCGGATGGCCGGGCAGTCCCCGGGTCGCAGCGCGCTGATCGCACTGCTGGTGGCCATTCCCGTGCTCGGGATGGTGGGGATCACCACGGTCGACGCGAGCAATGTCGCTACCCCGGCCGAACGCGTGGTGCTCGAGCTCGGATCGACCGAAGCCCGGGTACAGATCGTGTCAGCGCCCGAACCGAAGCTCATCCAGGCCCCGCTGAACGACGGATCTTGGGGGATGAGGGACGATATTGCTGACGTCGACGCTCTACAGTCGATTGAACCCACGCCCGTCGCCGCGGCATCGCTGTTCCCCAAGGGCACCTCCATGTTGTCCATTCGCTCGACGGCGGTGGTCGCGGAGACGAAGGACGGGCTCGGTTCCTTTTCGGCCGTGCAGGGCCAGCCGTGGGACCCCGCCTTCGCGGGAAAATGGGACGTGACGGCAGGATCGGCCCCGATCAATGACGAACAGATCATGGTGACCGCTGCCACGCTGGACCGACTCGGGGTGAAGATCGGGTCGACCGCCACGTTCGCCGCGCCCGTTGCCGCGTCGTTCACCATTTCAGGCACGATTCGAAGCGCGACCCTCGACGACTCGGTGGTCGCGTTTTACGGGCTGCCGGGCGTCTTCGACGGTGTCATGCCCGACGATGCCGACCTGATGACCGAGTGGTACTTGCCTGACACACCGCTCACCTGGAGCCAGATCCGTGATCTCAATCCGCGCGGCGCGACCGTGCTGTCGCGCAACGTTCTGCTCGACCCGCCGCCGGCGGGCAGCAGTCCCCTTGATGGCGGGTCCTCCGAAGATTTCGTCGACCTCTTCCTCGTTCTCCTCGGCGCCTTCGCCCTGTTCGAGGTGGCGCTGCTCGCGGGCGCCGCATTCACCGTCGGCGCCCGCACCCAGCAGCGCACCCTCGCGACCCTCGCGAGCGTCGGCGGCGACAAACGGATGCTGTTTCGCGTCATGTCCTTCGGCGGCGTCATTCTCGGCGCTCTCGGAGCGGCACTGGGAACGGTGCTCGGCCTCGCTAGTGCATGGATCTTCATGCAGATTTCGGCGAACGGAAGCGCCGCCCGGTATCCGGGATTTCACCTCGACGTGGCGTCCCTGAGCGTCATCGCCGCCTTCGCCGTGCTCGCCGGCTGGTGCGCAGCCGCGGTTCCAGCCCGAACGGCCGGCCGCCTCGATGTCTTGGCTGCGCTGCGCGGTGCCCAGCGTCCGCCGCGAGTGACACGCCGCCGCCCGGTGGCCGGGATCGTTCTGTTGGCAATCGGCGCGGTCATCGCCATCACCGGTGGCGTGGTCGAACTCGCCGCATACGCACCGGTGTATCAGATGGGTCTAGCCAATTTCGGCATCGCCCTTATTGTCGCCGGTCCGGTGATCATGCAGATCGGGGCGGTCTTCGTCGCTCCCCTGATTCTGCGGTGGGCTGCCCGCTTCGCCTCCCGGTTCGGACCCGGCGCGAGGCTCGCAGCCCGCGATGTGGCGCGAAACCCCGGGCGCAGCGTTCCGGCCCTCGCGGCCATTATGAGCTGCGTCTTCGTGGCAACTTTTGTGATGAGTCTCATTTCAACCATGCAGCTGAACTCGACCAAGGGCTACACCTACGGTGCCCCGCTGGACACGGTATCGGTGAGTCTGACGACCTCTCTCAATGAGCCGCCGTACGGCCAGGTGTTGCAAACCACCGGGCCCGAAGTCGTTGCCGCCGTCGACAGCAGCTTTCCGAGCGCACGGGCCAGGCTGCTGAGCAGTGCAGAGGATCCGCCGATGGGATTCGGAGAAGCGGATACCGACGGCACCACCGCGGATGCACCAACCTTCGCCCTCCCACGGATCGATGCCGACACGGTATGCCCGAGTGATGTCACTCGAATGGACGCCGATCATGAGGACATACCCACCGACATCCGCTGCCCCACTCCGCACTATCTCGACACGATGATGAACTCGAGTATGAACGACCACATCTGGGTGGGCGATCTGGCGGATTTCGCCGCGATTCTCGGCGAACCCGTCTCCGAGAAGTCTCAGAAGATGCTCGCCGTAGGCGGGGCCGTGGCGACTTACCCGCAGTACGTCGTCAACGGAGAGATACGCATTGACTGGATCACGGAGCTCAACTCCGTTCTTGAACCCGCGCGTAGCGTGTCGCTGGCCGGGAGCGTGCAGGAGCCCGAGCATCCGCTGCCGTACGCCGTGTTCATGCTGACTTCCACAGCCGACAATGCTGGTCTCGACTACCGGCCGTCGGTGGTCGTCAGCAGTATCGGCGGAGACCCGTCCCAGGCAGAATATGACCATGCGCAGGGTGCACTCGCCGCCATCTCGCCGGGGATCTACCTGCAAACCGAGACGGGCCCGCAGGTCTTCGGCGCGTCGTGGACCTGGGCCCTGCTCGCTCTCACAGCCATCATCGCCCTGGTCACGGCGTCGATCACGATCGGGCTCGCCCGCGCTGACGGGCACCGGGACAACGCGGTGCTCACCTCGCTCGGGGCGTCCCCGCGGGTGCGCCGGGCGTTCGGGTTCTGGCAGGCGGTGGTGATCGTCGGCCTCGGCAGCATCATCGGGGTGCTGCTCGGGCTGGTTCCCTCGCTCGCGCTGTCACTGACCCGCGACACTGCGGGCCTTTCCTTGCTGCCGTTCACTCCCCCGTGGCTGCAACTCGCGCTGATCGTGGTGGCGCTTCCGGCTGTCGTCGCGGTCGGCGGTGCCCTCACGGCCGGCGGAAACCGCACCCGGTTCAGTAATCGGGCCGCGTTCGACTGAATTGACCGGCCGGGGATCGGGCATCCGCTCTCGCGGCACTCGTTTAGGATCGCCGCACTCGTTGCAACGAAAACGGCGAGACCAAACGAGTGCCACGACGCTCTGGCCCGCGCCGCCTCGGGACGGACACCGGCTCGCGGCACCCGTTCGGGATCGCGGCCCCCCTAAGAACGCGTGCTGCGATCCTCAACAGGTGCCGCGAGAGCAGGGCTCGGCGTAGGCACCCTGTTCGGAGGCACGCTTGCACGGTTACTGCAGGTGGCCGGCCTTCTCCATTTGTCGCAGTTCACGCTTGAGCTCGGAGAGCTCATCGCGCAGGCGCGCGGCGAGCTCGAACTTCAGCTCCCCCGCAGCCTCGAGCATCTGCGAGTTGAGATCGGCGATGATCGATTCGAGGTCGTTGGCGCCGTTCGCGGCGAGGCCGACCCGCCGGTTGGGACTGGAACTCTTGCGCCGAGCATCTCGGCCGGCGAGAAGTTCGGCGGTGTCCGCCTCCTCTCGGGCGAGGGCCTCGGTGATGTCACCGATGCGTTTGCGCAGCGGCGTCGGGTCGATGCCGTGCAGGGTGTTGTATGCGACCTGCTTCTCCCGGCGACGGTCGGTCTCGTCGATCGCTTTCGCCATGGATGCCGTCAGTCGGTCGGCGTACATGTGTACCTCGCCGGAAACATTGCGGGCGGCTCGACCGATGGTCTGGATGAGGGACGTGGCCGAGCGCAGAAACCCTTCTTTGTCGGCATCGAGGATAGCGACGAGGGATACCTCGGGCAGGTCGAGGCCTTCGCGCAGCAGGTTGATGCCGACCAGCACATCGTAAATACCCGCACGGAGCTCGGTGAGGAGCTCGACTCGACGCAGGGTGTCGACGTCGGAATGGAGGTAGCGTACGCGCACCCCCGCTTCGGTGAGAAAGTCGGTGAGATTCTCGGCCATTTTCTTGGTGAGCGTTGTGACCAGCACGCGCTCATTGCGTTCGGTGCGCTTTTTGATTTCTTCAAGCAGGTCGTCGATCTGTCCGGCGCTCGGCTTGACGATGATCTGGGGATCGATCAAGCCGGTCGGGCGGATGATCTGTTCGACGATGCCATCGGCGATACCCATCTCGTACTTGCCCGGCGTGGCCGACAGGTACACGGTCTGACCTACTCGGTTCTTGAACTCGTTGAACTTGAGCGGTCGATTGTCCAGCGCGCTCGGCAGCCGAAAGCCGTGGTCGACCAGGGTGCGCTTTCGCGAGGAATCCCCCTCGTACATGGCACCGATCTGTGGCACGGTCACGTGCGACTCATCGATGACCATGAGAAAGTCGTCGGGAAAGTAGTCGAGCAGGCAGTGCGGTGCCTCCCCCGGCTCACGCGCATCAATGTGACGGGAGTAGTTCTCGATGCCGGAGCAGAACCCGATTTGCTCCATCATCTCGAGGTCGAAGGTGGTGCGCATGCGCAGACGCTGGGCTTCGAGTAGCTTGCCTTCACGTTCGAGCACCTCGAGGCGTTCAGCAAGTTCGATCTCGATGGTGCCGATGGCACGGCGCATGACGTCGTCGCTTGCGACATAGTGCGACCCGGGAAAAACAGATACCGAATCGAGTTTCTTGACGATGTCACCGGTGAGCGGATGCAGGCTGTAGAGCCCCTCAATCTCATCGCCGAACATCTCGATGCGAATAGCGAGCTCTTCGTACATCGGGATGATCTCGATCGTGTCGCCGCGCACTCGAAAATTGCCTCGCGAAAAATCGACATCGTTTCGTTTGTATTGCATAGCTACGAATTTGCGTACCAACCAGTCGCGGCTGACTTTCTGGCCTATCTGCAGCGCGATCATGGCGTCGAGATAGCCTTGCGGCGTGCCGAGCCCGTAGATGCACGACACGGTGGACACCACGATGACGTCGCGGCGGCTCAGCAGCGAATTGGTGGTGGAGTGCCGCAGCCGTTCGACCTCCTCATTGATCGAGGAGTCCTTTTCGATAAACGTGTCGGTCTGCGGAACGTAGGCCTCGGGCTGGTAGTAGTCGTAGTACGAGACGAAGTACTCGACCGCGTTGTTGGGCATCAGGTCGCGAAATTCGTTGACCAACTGAGCCGCGAGAGTCTTGTTGTGGGCAAGCACGAGCGTCGGGCGTTGCACCTGCTCGATCAGCCAGGCAGTTGTGGCTGACTTGCCGGTACCGGTGGCTCCAAGCAGAACGATGTCGGTTTCTCCGGCATTGATGCGGGCGGTCAGGTCGGCGATGGCGGACGGCTGGTCGCCGCTCGGGGTGTACTCACTGACCACTTCAAACGGGTTCACAGAGCGCGTGGGTTCCATGCCCTCATTGTACAAAGGGGGTCTGACAGTCAGCCTTCGTAGGTGGACTATGGCGTGGGGGCATCGTCGATCTCTTCACCCGCGCCAGCTTCACCCGCGCCAGCTTCGGCCGCCCGTATGCGAGTCCACAATGCGTCGACCTGGGACAGAGTCGCTTCGACGGTGCCGTTGTTGTCGATGACGACATCAGCCAGGGCGAGGCGGTCCGCGTCACTCGCTTGCGCGGCAATGCGGTGGGTAGCTTCCTCACGCGACAGTCCACGTAACGCCACCATGCGCTCGATTCGGGTCTCAGCATCTGCATGCACGACAACGATCAGATCGAACGTGACCAGACCGCCGGCGATGGCCTCGGCCAGGAGCGGAACGTCGTATACGACGATAACGTGAGGGTCGGCGGCGACCGCGGCGGCGACCCGATCGCGAGTGAGCCGCCGTACCGCCGGATGCGTGATGGCGTTCAGCCGCTGTCTCTGAAGCGCGTCGGTGAAAATGATGGCGCCCAGCGCTGGTCGATTCAGCGTGCCGTCATTCAGCAGGATCGTGTCGCCGAACTCCGCGACGATTGCGGCGAGGCCGGGCGTTCCAGGTTCGACCACTTGACGGGCCAGCTGGTCGGCGTCGATTCCGATGGCACCCCAGGAAGCCAGGCGCTTCGCCACGGTGCTCTTGCCCGACGCGATTCCGCCGGTCAGTCCAATCAGATACATTCCGCCATGCTATCCGCTGCGCCGTCGGCGCCGAGCGGAGGCGACCCCCTGCATCAACACCGCCCTGCGTGCATCGGTCTACCCGAGGGCTCGCTGAATCTCGGCCAGCAGTTCCGCACGGTCGATGTCAGGCTCGTTCGCCTCGACCACACCCTTGTTTTGGGCCGCTGTCCAGCGTGTCCGGGTTGACGGTTTCTTCATCTTGGTCGACAACGAGGATGGTGCGCGTCTGCGGCCGATCCGGACGGAGACCCAGCAGGGCGAGTGAGGTCTGCAGCTCGGCTGGCTGGAGTGGTTTCTCCAGAACGGCAGCAGCCCCCCGGCTCAGCGCCATGCCCATGTCCGTCAGGCCATCGATGATGATGACCGGTGCGGATGCCAGCCCCAGCGCATCGTGCAGTTTCAGCAGGAATTTCCAACCGTCCATTCCAGGAAGGTGCACGTCGAGGGTGATCAGCCTCAGCGGAACGCGCCGAGCGATCTCGAGAGCTTCCTCGCCGTTCGCAACCGTGATCACCCGAAATCCTTCCGTCTCCAGGAGCAGCCGCAGGAGCTCGGCCGATTGGGGATCGTTCTCGACGACAAGCGCCGTCGAGTGACTCTGCATGGTGATGCTGCAGACGATGGATTCAGTGAGGCTGGGCGGCGCTGCGTCGACGGCAGCGGGGCCTCCCGTGCTGTCTGAGGGATGAAAACTATTCATGAAATTCTCCGATGGGGCTGTGGTTCGTGGAACTGGTGTGCACGGGCGAATTCATCCAGAAAACAGGTTCTCGTGGGGAAGTTGGAGGTGCGCGGCAATCCTGAAGATATCGGGACGCGCCAAAGAGGAGAAAATATCCTCACTATCAGGTATAGCACGAAGTTTCAGAGGTCCACGGTCAGCCCGAGCACGACCGCGACAAATACCCAGCGCCTGTGGCATCCGGCTCAACCGCAGGTGTTACGTCAACCGTGGGTGTCGGATCCGTCCGTTACACGACACAGCGGGCCGCACCCCGAAGGATGCAGCCCGCTGTTGGGGATGTAGCTGTGGTGCTAGTTGCCGCCGGAGAGCTTCTCGCGGAGAGCCGCGAGTGCTTCGTCGTCGGCGAGCGTGCCGGCGCCAGCCGACTCGCTCGAGAAGGCCGATCCAGCCGGTGCGACGTCGCTGGGGGCAGCGATCTCGTCGTTCGCGGTCGAAACCTGCTTCTTGTGGGCTTCCCAGCGAGCCTGGGCAGCAGCGTAGTCCTGCTCCCACTTTTCGCGCTGCTCGTCGAAGCCTTCGCGCCACTCGTTGGTCTCGGAATCGAAGCCTTCGGGGTACTTGTACTGGCCCTTGTCGTCGTACTCGGTGAGCATTCCGTAGAGCGCCGGGTCGAACTCGGTACCGTCGGGGTCGACGCCATCGTTGGCCTGCTTGAGGCTGAGCGAGATGCGGCGACGCTCGAGGTCGATGTCGATGACCTTCACGAAGACCTCGTCGCCGACCGAGACAACCTGCTCGGCGAGCTCGACGTGCTTGCCGGAGAGCTCGCTGATGTGAACGAGGCCCTCGATGCCCTCGGCTACGCGAACGAACGCACCGAACGGAACGAGCTTGGTGACCTTACCCGGTGCAACCTGGCCGATGGCGTGGGTGCGTGCGAATACCTGCCACGGGTCTTCCTGCGTTGCCTTGAGGGACAGCGAGACACGCTCGCGCTCGAGGTCAACTTCGAGGATCTCGACGGTGACTTCCTGGCCAACTTCAACGACCTCGCTGGCGTGCTCGATGTGCTTCCAGCTGAGCTCGGAAACGTGAACCAGACCATCGACGCCGCCGAGGTCGACGAACGCACCGAAGTTGACGATCGAGGAGACGACGCCCTTGCGGACCTGTCCCTTCTGGAGGTTGTTGAGGAACGTGGTGCGGCTTTCGCTCTGCGTCTGCTCGAGCAGGGCGCGACGTGACAGCACAACGTTGTTGCGGTTCTTGTCGAGCTCGAGGATCTTCGCTTCGATCTCCTGGCCCAGGTACGGGGTCAGGTCGCGAACACGACGAAGTTCGATGAGCGATGCCGGCAGGAAGCCGCGCAGGCCGATGTCGACGATGAGTCCACCCTTGACGACCTCGATGACCGAACCGGTGACAACACCGTCGGACTCCTTGATCTTCTCGACGTCGCCCCATGCACGCTCGTACTGAGCCCGCTTCTTGGACAGGATGAGGCGGCCTTCTTTGTCTTCTTTCTGAAGAACGAGGGCCTCGACCAGGTCGCCGACCTTGACGACCTCAGAAGGGTCGACGTCGTGCTTGATGGAGAGTTCGCGGGAGGGAATGACACCCTCGGTCTTGTACCCAACGTCGAGGAGAACCTCGTCGCGGTCGATCTTCACAACGGTGCCTTCAATGAGGTCTCCGTCGTTGAAGAATTTCAGAGTCTTTTCGACCGCGGCAAGAAAGTCTTCAGCAGATCCAATGTCGTTGATGGCGACCTGCTTGGGTGCCCGTTCGGTCGTTGCGATTGTCATGTAGTAGTTGCTCCAGGATGGACAAAATCGGGCCATACGCGAAAAAGTCGTACAAGTGTTGAGGATGCTCAGCGGCAAAAAACCCGGGGAACACTCCGCGCATGGCAGCGGATAGGCGTCACGATTGTGACACTTCAGTTTAGCCACCCTGAGCGACGAGGAGCAACTCGGTGTCCAGCGCGGCTGCCCTGCCGTCGGAAAGCTGCTATCGAACGACCACGATCTGCCCGGCGGCGCCGCGTTCAGCGTCTGTCATGGCGTGCGTCACGAATGGATAGGTACCTGCTTCAGAAAAGCTCAGCTCCACAAACCCGCCCTGCGCCGGCGCGAGCGCCAGCGCCTGACTGCCGCCGGTGCCGGTGCTGCCGCCGTCACGCAGCAGATATTCACCCTCCACGTACACCGTGTCGAACTGGCCCCCGACGATGTGGAAGGAACTCGCCAGGTTGGGCCCGGCATCGATTACCCAGAAGCGGATGCGCTCGCCCACCTTCGCGCGGAGCGGCTGATCCTGATATTGGTTGGCATAACCATTGAAGACAACGAGGTCGGGGGCGGCGGCGGCAATCTTGTCGGAATCGGCAACGCCTCCCTGCGGCCCGAGGTAGAACTCAGACTGGACCAGCAGGTATTCCCGGTCGACCGGGTCGAGTCTGGCGGGATCGATGACGACAGCCCCGAACATGCCGTTGGCGATGTGCAGCGACATCGGCATCGTGGAGCAGTGGTACAGCCAGACCCCGGACCGCGTGGCGGTGAAGGAATACTCGAGGGTTTCGCCCGGATCGATCGTGCGCATGGGACCGTCGGGGGCGAGCGCGCCGGCGTGGAAGTCGAGGGAGTGGCCGATCGAGGCCTCGTTGACCAGGGTGATCGTGAAGGTGTCGCCGACTTTTCCGCGCAGGGTCGGGCCTGGCGCAGTGCCGTTGAACGGCCACAGTGCCTGGGTCACTCCTGGGGCGACCTCGATCTCGGTGTCGCCGACCCGGAACGTGTAATCGTGGTGGGTTTCGGCCGATGCAGGCAGCAGGGCGGCATCGCGCGCCACGAATCCCGGCGAGGGCGGAGACTGGGCTCCGAGGTCGTCGGCGGCGGATGCTTCCGAGTCCGTCGCACCGGATCCGGCGTGGTCGGCCGCAGCATCCGTCGCTGCGGACCCCGTGACGACGATCTGCAGCACCATGCCCATCTGGCGGTGGCCGGCAATGGAACACCAGCCTTCACTGCCGGCGGCCATGATTCCGGCGTCGACGATGACGGTCTCCTCCGGCGCGACCCGGCCCGAGGTCAACCCATTCGCGAGGGTGAGGTCATGCACGGCGGTGTCGCCGTTGGTGACGGTGAGTTCGAGCCGGTTGCCGGAGGGTACCGTCAGGATTGACGGTGAGAACCGCATGTCCAGCATGGTCACGGTCGCCTCGGTGACCTCGCCCGAGGCGATGCTCGCGTTGGCGCCCTGAGTGGTGAGCGACGCCGTACCGACCCCGGCCGTGACCGGGTCGAGTGCGATACCCGCGGTGACGGCCAGAACGAGAGCGCCGACCGCGGCGGCGGCCATCCCACTGCGCGTGCGGCGCGGGCCCACCGCACCTGCCGGGACCGCTGTGAGCCCGGCGACCGGAGCGGACCCGGCACGGGAGCGGATGCGCCCGCCCGCCGCGACCGCGCGCACCAGCAGTACCAGAAAGCTCAGCAGCACCCCGAACACCAACAGGGACAGCACGACCTTGACCAGGCTCGGTACCGGCAGGAGGTACAGCACGATGCCGCCGTTGGTGACGAGCAGGCGAAACAGCGGCGCCCGGTTGAGTTCGAGGGCGGCAGCCCTACCGGCTTGCGGTCCGCCGCCGGAAACCATCGGAACCAGGTAGCTGAGGGCGCCGAGCAGCAGTTGCGCACTGAAGCCGGCCAGCAACGGAATCACCAGCCAGCCGAGGCGGGCGACGGCGTCGGCCGGGGTGGCCGCAGTCGCGACCACGACACCGAGCGCCGCAACACTGAATGCGAGCCAGGCCATTGAGGCGGCGAGGCTCCAGCCGGCGAAAGTCGTCGGTGGCGCGTGCCGGGCCTGCCGCACGGCCTCCCGCGTGACGGGTACGAGTCCGAGCAGGTAGAGCACGCTGCCGGCCCCGACACCGAGCGGCACTCCGGCCAGGCTGGCGCCGGCGACGACCGTTACGCCGGCGGTGAGTAAGGGAAGGGCGGTGCGGGCGGCGGCATCCGTTCCATCACCGAGCCGGGTACGCAGCACCGTGGGCCAGAGCAACAGCAAAGTTCCCACCGCGGTTAGACCGACCCAGCCGAGCACGTTCAGGGCAATGTGCGCCACGTAGAGGCGAGCGTGCAGGTCGCCGCCCGTCCCCGGGTTCGCCATCCAGATGCCGAGGCCTACCCCACCGAAGAGACTCACCGCGGCGACGACGTAGTAACGCACGAGCGAACCGAAGCGGGTGGGTTTCGCCCGGCGGAGCTCGCCGCCCAGAAGGACCGCATGCAGCACCGCAACCGCGCCGACCAACACGCCGCCCACGAGCACCACGACGAACAGGTTCAAAATCATGCCGATCATCACGAGAATGGCCCCAAGCGTGTGCCCGACCAAGCGAACGATCAGCGACCGGCGCCCATCGAGTGCCGGCCGTCGCACCAGGGTATCGGCGAAATGCTGGCTCCAGATGATGATCGCCGTACTGACTGCGCCGAGCAGCAAAAGATGCACCATGAACCAGTTGGCAACCGGAATGCCCTGATGGGCCAGAACAACGACGCCGAGTACGGCGAGCCAGGCGGCGATGACGGCGTTGGTCTGCAGATACCACGTGCGGCGGGCATGCACGCGGGCCGAGACGAGACTCATCATCGATCTTTCCGAACGGGCCTCGCGGGTTTAGCCTGGTGTACCGGGCCGAGCACCGCGGAGACCACAGCGATGACGATGAACAGCAGCAGGGCTGTGATGTTGAGTGATCCGCCCAGCTGTAGCAGGTGGGGCAAGCCGCGCGCATCGCCGAACAGCACCCGCAGCACGAGCGAGGCGTGCAGCAGAGCTACGGGTAGGTACATGATCGGCCGATACGGTAGCGGGCGGTGCAGCACCGCCGGCAGAATGACGGGCGCGTGCGCCATGATCATCGAGAGCGTGAACCCCAGCAGTACCGCATGGATGACTGCGTCGTAGGTCGCGCCGCTCGTCGCGGCGCCTTCGACGAGCCAGATTCCGCCGGCGACGACCAGCCAGGCATACCCGCTGAGCAAGCAAGCTGCCATGTACCTCGGAAGCCCGAACGACCCCAGCGTGCGGCGTGCGACGTCGTGCAGAAACAGCCAGCAGACCACCCAGAAAAGGGCCAGGCCAAACAACGGGTAGCCAAATGCGGGCACGCACAGGGCGAGCGAGACGCATCCGGTCAACGATAGCGACGCCCACAGCAGGCCTCGTCCGGGATGGGTGCCGCGCAGGGTCAACCGCGCGAGTTCGAGGCGTTCGCCGGCGATGGTGAGCACGAGGAAGGCGCTGAACGCCGGGATCAGGTGGGCAACGGGAACGTTGGCGAGCCAGAGAATCGCGGCGACTTGGAGGTTGACGCCGCCGAGGAACTGGATCGCGATGGCTGTCATCGCCTGCCGTCGCCAGATGCTGCGGTAGATCAGCAGCAGGCCGAGCGCACCGACCGCGATCGCGGTACGTCCGAGCCAGGACGGCAGCGGCGCCAGCACGAGCAGGCTGCCGAAGCCGAGCAAGGCCGGGGCGGTGAACGCCCACCACCTCTTGATGGCGACGGCCCGTTCCAGCACAATTAGGGTACCCACGAAACCGAAAACCATCAGCGCACCGTGGGACGCGGCGACGCGGTCGGCGAGCGGCGGAACGTCGAAGCCGAGCAGGGCCGTCGCCGCGTATAGCCCAAGCAGCAGCGACGCCCCGGCTGGAGCCAAAAACAAAAAACGGATGCCCGTGCGATCAATCACGGCGCGGCGGGACTCCGGCCGAACCTGCACTGGAGCGGTGACGCCCGTCACTTGCTCCGGCGGAGATACAGAGCAGGAATCGAACGGGGACGACTCGGGGGGACGCACCTGTTCAGTTTACCGAGCCCTATATGCTCGCTGAGGACTGCGTCACCCCTGCCCGTTACGCCAGTGCCGACCGCAGGGTGTCGAGGCCAACGCCGCCAAGGTCCAGGGCGCGACGATGAAATTCCTTGACCCTGAAGTTCGTTCCCTCGCGAGCGGCACACTCGTCGCGCAGCTGCTCCCAGATGCGCTGGCCCACCTTGTACGACGGCGCCTGGCCCGGCCAGCCCAGGTAGCGGTTGACCTCGAACTTCACGAAACTCTCGTTCATGTTGACGTTCTGACCAAGAAATTGGAAGGCATAGTCTGAAGTCCACGGGCCCGAACCGTCTGGCAGGGTCTTGCCGAGATGCACGCCGATGTCAAGGACTACACGAGCGGCGCGCATTCGCTGCCCGTCGAGCATTCCGAAACGGTCTGCCGGGTCGTCGAGGTAGCCGAGTTGTTCCATCAGTCGCTCGGCGTAGAGCGCCCAGCCCTCGGCGTGCCCCGACGTGCCGGCCAGCTGGCGGCGCCAGGTATTGAGCTTGGCCCGGTTATAGACGGCCTGGCCGATCTGCAGGTGGTGGCCGGGCACGCCCTCGTGATAGACGGTGGTGAGTTCGCGCCAGGTGTCGAATTCGGTCACTCCGACGGGTACTGACCACCACATGCGTCCGGGGCGGGAGAAGTCGTCGGTGGGGCCGGTGTAGTAGATGCCGCCCTCTTGGGTTGGCGCGATCATGCACTCGATGGTCTTGATCTCGTCGGGAATGTCGAATTGGGTTTCGGCGAGGTCGGCGACGGCTTTATCGCTGGTTTTCTGCATCCACTCCTGCAAGGCCTGCGTGCCGTGCAGTTTGCGTTTCGGGTCAGTGTCGAGGTAGGCGATGGCTTCGAGTACGCTCGCACCGGGTTTGATCTGGTCGGCGATCTTTTCTTGCTCTTCCACCATGCGAGCGAGTTCTTCGATGCCCCATTCGTAGGTTTCGTCGAGGTCGACAGTTGCGCCCAAAAAGCGACGGGAGGCGAGGGTATAGAGATCACGACCGATCGCGTCGTTTTCGGTGGCTCTACCCTCGAGTTCTGTGGTGAAGAAAGTGGCCAGTTTGTCGTAGGCGGTCGCTGAGCGGCGTGCGCCCACACCGAGGTCTGTGACCAGGGACGCCGGCAGTGCGCCATCGTCCGCAGCGGCGTTCGCGGTGAACTCGGCGAAGAACCCGTCGCTGGCTGCGTGGCGCTGCGCCTGGGCGAGCACCTCGCGCACCTGCCGAAGAGCCGGCGTCACGCCGCGTTCGATGCCGAGGCGCAGCGTGTCGATATACCCGTCGATGGCTGCGGGCAGATTGCCGAGCCGGGACGAGATGTTGGCCCAGTCGTCAACGGTCTTGGTCGGCATGAGGTCGAAGATCTCGCGAATCTCCTGCGCCGGGGATGCAATGACATTGAGGTCGCGCAGCTGTAACTCGGCGTCGGAGCTTTCCACGGTGAGGGCCAACTCGCTGCGCAGGTCGGTCTGGGTGACGTCATCGACGCTGTCGACCGGGTGGGCGGCATCCAGCTGGGCAATGGTCTTCTTCGCCTCGGCGACGAATCGTTCGTGGCCGGCGGGGGAATAGTCGCCGTAACGACCATCCCCCTCGGTGCGGCCGATGTAGGTACCCACCGTTGGGTCGAGGTCGACGAGGGTGTCCACCCACTCTTCAGCGATCTGGTCGATGGCCGTTGGCGTGCGCTGGATGTCGTGTGTCATGCCCCGAGCCTAGGACACGAGGGTTTCGGCTGAACCCCCCAATCGGGGAGAGCGGCCGGTCAACCCGCACGGAACTAGTGGGCGGCTGCGTCCCAGTTGGGTCCGCGACCGACCTGCACCGTCAGCGGTACGAGCAGGTCGGCGGCGGACTCCATGTTGTGGGTGACGACCTGGCGCAGGGCGTCCCACTCCCCCGGAGCCACGTCGAAAATCAACTCGTCATGAACCTGGAGCAGCATGCTGGACCCCATCGAGGCATCCGCCAGGTCGGCGGCGATACCGTTCATGGCGATCTTCATGATGTCGGCCGCCGAACCTTGGATCGGAGCGTTGAGGGCCGCGCGTTCGGCGTTGTCGCGCAGCACTCGTTTGGGGCTGGCCAGGTCAGGGAACGGCCGGCGCCGCCCGTAGATGGTCTCGGTGTAGCCGTCGACCTTGGCCTGCTCAACGACGTTGCGCAGGTAGTCGCGCACCGCTCCGAACCGGTCGAAGTAGTCGGTCATGAGCTGCTTGGCTTCTTTGGTATCGATGCGCAGCTGCTTGGATAAACCGAAGGCGCTGAGGCCGTAGGCGAGCCCGTAGCTCATCGCCTTGACCTTGCTGCGCATCTCACCGGATACGTCAGCGGGGTCGACACCGAAAATACGCGAACCGACGAAACGGTGCAGGTCCTCGCCGGCATTGAAGGCTTCGATCAGCCCCGCGTCTTCGGAAAGATGCGCCATGATGCGCATCTCGATCTGTGAATAGTCCGCAGTGAGCAGGCTCTCGCTTCCCGCACCGGCTTGGAAAGCGGCACGGATGCGCCGACCCTCCTCGGTGCGAACGGGGATGTTCTGCAGGTTTGGATCGTTCGAGGAGATGCGGCCGGTCGTGGTACCGATCTGCACATACGTAGTGTGGATGCGCCCGGTGGTGTCGATGGCTTTATCGAGGGTCTCAACAATTTGCCGCAGCTTGGTGGCATCACGGTGCTTCAGCAGCAGGTCGAGGAACGGATGCGGGTTGCTCGCCTGCAGGTCGGCCAGGGCGCCGGCATCCGTTGAAAAACCGGTCTTGTTGGCCCGGGTCTTGGGCATCTCAAGCTGCTCGAACAACACGTCTTGTAGTTGTTTGGGTGAGCCGAGGTTCACCTCACGGCCGATTTCGGCGTACGCCGCCGCCGCGAGACTCGCGGTGCTGGCGCCGAGTTCAGCTGAGAGTTCGGCGAGTTGCTCGTGCGAGACGCTGACGCCGGCGAGCTCCATGTCGGCAAGAGCCAGCAGGGTGGGCAGTTCGATCTCCAGCAGCAGCTTGAGAGAGCCGGGGTCGAGCGCGGTCTCGACGGCGGCGAACACCCGCAGGGTGTACCAGGCCTGGGCGGGGGCGCCGGCCTGCTGGGTCTCGTCGGGCACGAGCTGGTTGGGGTCGGCCACCGGCAGTGCTTCGTCGAGGTACCGTGACACGAGGTCGGCCAGGGTCTTGTCCGGTCCCCCGGGGCGAAAGAGCCAGGCGCCGACCAGCGTGTCGAAGGCGAGGCCGGCGAAGGGCAAACCGCTGCGGCGCAGCGCCTTCACCTGGTGTTTGGCGTCGTTCATGATCTTCAGAGCGTCGCTCGCGAGCCAAGCTTCGAACGGAGCGTAGTCTTTGCGGCCCTGCTGCCACGGCAGCTTGATGGTTTCGGTCGGGCTAGCCAGTCCGAAACCGATGGCCTTGCCGTCTTGCACTTCCACCGTGAGGCCGAGTCCGGCCGGGTGCGCCGCCGTTGCCCGGTCGAGCCAGGACTGCAACTCTTCGTCGAGCAGGTCCTGCGCAATGGGCGATTGCACGGCTGGAACCTCGTCGATGGCGGCGACGAGAGCGGATGCTGCGGCCGCCGGGTCTTCCCCGGCGAGCTTGAGCACCCGGTCGAGCAACGTCTTGAATTCGAGGCGGGTGAAGATGTCACGCACAGCGTCGGTGTTCATGGCCCCGCGTTCGAGGCCGGCAACGGCCACAGGCAGCTCCAGGTCGGTGACCAGACGGTTGAGACGGCGGTTGCGAATCGCGTTCTCCCGCTGCTCGCGCAGGTTGTTGCCGACGACGCCCTTGATCTCGTCGGCGTGTTCAAGGATGCCATCGAGGCTGCCGTAGAGGCCGAGCCATTTGACGGCGGTCTTCTCGCCCACCTTGCTGATGCCGATCAGGTTGTCACTAGTTTCACCGACGAGGGCGGCGACGTCGGGATACTGCTCCGGTTCGACGCCGTAACGCTCGCGCACCCGGGCCGGGTCGTAGCGAGTGAGGGCGGACACGCCCTGGCTGGAAGGGTAGAGCAGGGTGACGGTCTCGTTGACGAGCTGGATCGCATCCCGGTCGCCAGAGACGACGAGTACGTTGTAGCCGGCCACGGTGCCTTGCACCGAGAGGGTCGCCAGAATATCGTCGGCCTCGAAGTCTTCCTTGGTGATGGTCGTGATGTTCATCGCGGCGAGGGCGTCTTGCAGCAGTGGAATCTGGCCGAGGAACTCCGGCGGTGTCGCGTTGCGCGTGCCCTTGTACTCCGGGTATTCCCTGGTGCGAAAGGATGCGCGCGAAATATCGAAGGCGACGGCGAGGTGGGTCGGCTTCTCGTTGCGCAGCAGGCTGAGCAGCATCGACAGAAAGCCGTGGATGGCGTTTGTATGCTGACCGGCATGGGTCTGGAAGCTGTCCACCGGCAAGGCGTAGAACGCCCTGAATGCCAGGGAGTGGCCGTCGATGATCATCAGGGTAGGCTTTTCGGAGTCCAACACTCCCCTAGCCTACAAGTGTCTCCCCGACAAGGCTCCCCGACCAAAGGTGATCATGTTCAATACGACTGACGACGCACTCGCCTGGGTTCAGCAGCGTGGCTGCGGAGATCTCGCCGACAAGATGGGGCTGGAGTTCACCGAGTTCACCATTGACCGGGCCGTGGCACGGATGCCCGTGGCGGGGAACACGCAGCCGGCCATGCTCATGCACGGCGGCGCCTATGTCGTGCTCGGTGAGTCGCTCGGCTCGATGGCCGCGAATCTGCATGCCGGACCGGGAAAACTCGCAGTCGGTATCGAAATCAACGCCTCGCACAATCGCTCGGCAACGTCCGGCTACGTCACGGGGGTCTGTACCCCGATTCATCTTGGCCGCACGCTCACCACCCACGAGATCGTCGTCACCGATGATGCCGGCCGGCGCTGCTCGACGATTCGCATCACGAACATCATCAAGGACTTGCCGCCGCAAGCCTAGATCTCGGCCGGGTCTGGCTCCACCAGGCTGATGAACGCGCTGAGTTCGGCGAGGCCGGCGGACGTTACCGGCAGGTATGCGGTCAGGGCAGGTGAGTAGATCAGGTACGCGGCCCATTTGGCTCGCGAGATGGCGACGTTGAGGCGGTTCTTCATAATGAGGAACGCCAGGCCGCGCGGTACGTCGTCGGCCGAGCTGGCGGCGAGTGTGACGATCGCGACGGCCGCCTCCTGACCCTGGAACTTATCGACCGTGCCCACTCTCACGTTGGAGTAGCCGGCAGCAGCCAGTGCCGCGTGTACGAGCGCCAGCTGGGCATTGTAGGGGGTTACGACGATCACGTCGGCTTCGCTGAGTGGGTCCTCGGTGCGGCAGTCGGTCGGGTCGGTCCAGAGGCGGCCGAGGACATTATGCACGAGTGCCACGACGGCTTCCGCTTCTTCAGCCGATGAAATGGCATTGCCGGTGTGCACCACCGGAACAGCGTGCAGCCCAGGCGTGACACCGGCGAGGAACCGGGTCGAGGTGATCGGATTGGCGCGCAGGAGTCCGCCGTAGGAGAGGCGGGAGACCGGGGCTGTCACCGCCGGATGCATGCGGCGACTCTCGGCCAGAAAATAGCCTCGCGTCCCTGACAGCACGTCGTGGCCGGCCGCGACCCAGCCGAGCGCTGACTGGTCTATCGGCTCGGGGTGCATGCCCTGGCTCACCTGCGGCAGTTGCTGCGGGTCACCCAGCAATAACAGGTTCTTCGCGCCGACGCTCGCCGCGATGGTCGAGGCGAGCGAAAACTGGCCCGCCTCGTCGACGACGAGCAGGTCCAGGCTGTGCCGCGGCACACGAGCAGGATTGCTGAAGTCCCAGGCAGTGCCGCCGATGACGAATCCGGAGTTGGCGTGGTCGAGTGCGAAGAGCAGCTGGCCGTCTTTGGGCAGCACCGTGTACACGGCCTGTGCCCGGTCAGCCCCGGTTTTGGCTACCTTTCCGACCAGCGCAGGGTCGAGCCCGGCCGTGACGATGGCGCCGAGCAGATTCTCAACGACTGCGTGGGATTGGGCGACGACGCCAATCTTCCAGCCGTGCTGCTGCACGAGCGCCGTGATGACGTGGGCGCCGAGGTGGGTTTTGCCGGTGCCGGGTGGCCCCTGGATCGCAAGATACGACCTGTCGAGGTCACGCAGACTTGTCAGGACAGCGTCTATGGTCTCTCCGTCGACCGTGACGGCCGCCAGGTGTCCGGTATGGGTGCGCGGCGGGGTGCGGCGCAAAATATCGACCATAGGGTCGCGCGGCCAGTCCGGCTGGGCGTCAACGATCGCTTGAGCCCACTCATCGATGGCGGGCTTCTGCTGTAACGGTCGGGGTGGTGCGGCCGGTGCGAGTGCGCTCGGTCGGTGGTCGTAGCGGGCGACATCTTTCAGCAGGGTCTCTTCGACCAGGATTGCGCCGTCGTCGTCGACCGCGAGCACTTTTACGGCGCGGTGGGTGCGAGCGCCCTCCGATGTGTCGGGGTTGGTGAAAGGCCCGGGGTATTCGTAGAGCAGGTATGGCCCGGCCTGGTCGCCCGGTTTGATGCTGCTGCCCGGTGCCAGACGCCCTCGAAGCCATAGGTGGCGACGATCGACGCGCTGCTGGCCCTCGCGAAACCAGTCACGGTCCACGTCGACGCGGTCGACTACGAGCACGTCGCGGGTGTCTTGCCAGTCGTCGATGGGGTATTCGAGCCGAGAATAGTGTCCCCACCAGAAACTCTTCTGCTCCCGGCGGTGGTAGTCGATCGCGGCGGCGGCGAAGGCTGCCGCTGCCTGGTCTGCGGTGCGCGACGTGCGGCCAGCCGTGGCCGCGATGGCGAGCAGGGCGTCGCGCACCGGCGACGGCTCGAGCGTGTCGGCATCCGCTTCGGGCTGGGTGCCGACTGAACGGATGCCCGCCCCACGCGCGAGCGCGAGCAGCCAGTCACGCAGCCGCAACGTTGACACACAGTCGTAGCGGTTGTAGTCGGCGATGGATTCCAGCATGCGCTGCGCTTCGGCCGTGTCGCCGTGCGCGTGCAGGTCTCGAGCGCCGGCATATTCGGTGATGGACTCCGCTGCGTTAGTGACCTCGCCGCCGCGCAGTTCGGAGCCCATGTAGAGCGGCTCGAGCTTCTTTATTGAGTAGGAGCGGGACCCGACACGCATGCTCTTGCACACGAGCGGATAGAGGTCGACCAGCACGTTCTCACGCAGCAGCGAGTCGACCTGATCTTCGCCGACGCCATGCCGGGCAGCGAGGCTGAGCAGATGAGTGCGCTCGTACGCGGCGTAATGGTAGACGTGCATGCCCGGGTATCGAGCGCGACGCTCGACCAGGTACGCCAGAAAGTCCGTGAGTGCCTGCTTCTCCTCGGCCCAGGTGTGCGCCCAGAAGGCGCGAAAGGATTCATCGACGTCGACCAGACCGAACAGGTAGTCCAGGCCCCACTGCGTGGTCGCACCCTCGGTCGCAGTGTCTTCTGTGTACAGCGGGTCACCCTCGAAGTCGAAGAAGATATCGCCGGGATTTGGCTCGGGCAGCACCGCCAGCGCCCCCGGATTGCACAGATCTACCGGCGGCGCTGTCCCCGCGACCGCCTGAAGCTGGAGCCGCGCCTGTGTGCGCAGGGCGGCGAGCGTGGAATCGGCCATGCCGTCGATAGCGCCACCGGATGCAGCGAGTTCATCGATGGTGCAGAGGCCGGCGGCCGCAAGCCGGGCGCGCTGGGTCAGCCGCAGACCGGCTACGAGAAGCAGGTCGCGGTGCTTCTGCACCTCTAGTTCACAAGTGACACAGCGCCCACAGACGGTGTAGCGCGGGTCACCCCACCTGACGAAGGCACTGTCGCCGAGGCGTTCCGTGATGATCTGCACGAGACGCTGTTTGCGCTTGCGGTATACCGGGCGAATGTCTTCCAGCTGGTGCACGCTGACGGAGCCATCGCCGAGCAACAGCTCGACGGTCTCAGCCGGGTCAACCCCAATGCGTTCGAGTTGTTCGGCGTATGCGGCCAGTTGCAGCAGGGCGGTCACCCGGGCGTGCCGGGCAAGTTTCGTGTCTTGTACCAACCAGGTGTGATCACTCTGCCGCACGATGAAGTCGGCGAATCCGAGGAAGACGATGGGGTCGGCTATGTTGGTCAGGCCATAATCGGAATCGAAGAAGGTGGCCTGAAAAATAACGTCGGTGTGCTCCGCGAAGGCCAGCCGCGTGTTCTCGGCTGCTGTCTCGAGGGCTGGGCGCGATATCCGCTCTGGCCGGGCGATCTCCACGACCGAATAGTCCTGCCGGTAGCGTTCGAGCACCCGATGTTCGTGCTCGTCGCCGAGCCGGGACGTGCGTTTGTGCATGGCGTCGACCGGTTCAGGAACCCCGTCAATGCGGCCGAGTTTCGCGTCGATACGGCGCAGAAACGCAAACTCGCAGACGGATGCAGCGCTCAGGTCACTCGCACTGGTCACCACCTGGCCATCCAGTAGGAACATGCGACCGCCCTTCGTCAATTTCGAGCGTAGCGGGCAGCACTGACACACCGTCCACCGGGCCCTGGGCTGGACCGACAGACAGTAGAACGGCCCGGCAGAACCTGCCGGGCCGTTCTGCTTTTAAACCACGACTACTTCTTGGCGCTGAGCTGTTCGATGATCGCCTGCGACACGTCGTGCATGGTGAGGCGCCGGTCCATCGAGGCTTTCTGGATCCAGCGGAAGGCTTCCGGCTCGGTCAGGCCCATTTTCTCGTTGAGCAGGCCCTTGGCCCGGTCGACGAGCTTACGGGTCTCGAACCGCTCGACCAGGTCGGCGACCTCAGCCTCGAGGGTGATGATCTGGCTGTAGCGCGAGAGGGCGATCTCGATTGCAGGCAGCAGGTCGTTCGGGGTGAAGGGCTTGACAACATAAGCGAGGGCGCCGGCTTCGGTGGCGCGTTCGACCAGTTCTTTCTGACTGAACGCTGTCAGCAGCACGACCGGTGCAATGTGCTCCTTGGAGAGGCGTTCAGCTGCGCTGATGCCATCCAGTTGGGGCATCTTGACGTCCATGATGACCAGGTCGGGGCGGAGTTCCCGTGCCAAGGCGACCGCAGTTTCTCCGTCACCGGCTTCGCCGACGACTTCAAAGCCGTTGTCGCGCAGAATCTCGACGATGTCGAGGCGGATGAGGGATTCATCCTCAGCGACGACAACGCGGCGCGGAGGGGTGGGGGTGCTGTCTTGGTCGGTCACGTGCAAAAGCCTACGGTATTCTGAACGAGTAGTTGTTAGCCGGTGTGGCGGAATGGCAGACGCGGAGCACTCAAAATGCTTTGTTCGCAAGGACGTGTGGGTTCGAGTCCCACCACCGGTACAATTTTTCACCAGTAAATGACCAGATCAAATGCAGTTTCTGACGCTGCTTGGCCTCACCGGCACTGATGTGCAGGTGAGGTTTTTTACACGGTCGCCGAGGTAGACCAGTTCGTCTCGGCGAAAGCGAGCGCACTGGCGGCACCAGAAATGAGTCGTCGATAACGACAAAAAGCCTCGCTCCGTAAAAATCACAGAGCGAGGCTGATCGCGCTACACGCTATTTCTTGACGTACGCCGGCGCGACCTCGTTATGGGCGTCGCCCACGCGGTGCACGCGAATGTCATTGGTCGAACCGACGATTCCGGGAGGGGAACCAGAGATGACGACGACCTTGTCACCGATTTGCGCGAGTCCCTGACCGATGAGGATGTCATCCACCTGACCGAACATTGCGTCGGTGTGCGTGACCGGGTCCACCAGGTAGGTCTGAATGCCCCAGGTGAGGGCCAGACGACGACGGATGCCCGCCTCAGGGGTGAAGGCCAGCATCGGGATTTTCGACCGCAGACGCGACATGCGTCGGGCAGAGTCTCCCGACTCGGTGAAAATACAGAGGAACTTTGCGTCGACGAACTCGGCGACCTCGATGGCGGCCAGGGTGATGGCACCGCCCTGCGTGCGCGGCTTATTGGTCAGCTTGCCGATGCGCTCGAGTCCGTGCACCTCGGTGGACTCCACTATGCGGGCCATGGTCTGCACCGTGACAACGGGGTATGCTCCGACGCTGGTCTCACCGCTGAGCATGACGGCATCCGCGCCGTCGAGCACGGCGTTGGCGACGTCGCTGGTTTCCGCCCGGGTGGGTACCGGACTCAAAATCATGGATTCGAGCATCTGCGTGGCCACGATGACCGGCTTGGCCATGCGGCGAGCGATTTCCACGGCCTGCTTTTGTACAATCGGCACGGCCTCGAGCGGCAGCTCGACGCCGAGGTCACCTCGGGCGACCATGATCGCGTCGAAGGCGTGAACGATCTCTTCGAGGTTGTCGACGGCCTGCGGCTTCTCGATCTTGGCGATCACCGGAACGCGGCGACCTTCTTCGGCCATGATCTCGTGCACGCGGGTGATGTCATCGGCGCTGCGCACGAACGACAGCGCGATGAGGTCGGCTCCGAGACGCAGGCCCCAGCGCAGGTCTGCTTCGTCCTTCTCCGACAGGGCGGGAACGTTGACGGCGACGCCGGGCAGGTTGATGCCTTTGTTATTGGAGACCGGGCCGGCGACGATCACCCTGGTCGTGACGACGACGCCATCCGTTTCAACGACCTGCACCTTGACCTTGCCATCGTCGATGAGCAGAAAATCGCCGGGGTTCACGTCGTGCGGCAGTCCTTTGAAGGTCGTGCCGGAGAGTTCTCTCGTGCCGAGTACGTCTTCGGTGGTGATCTTGAAGATGTCGCCGACGGCGAGGTCGTACGGGCCGCCTTCGAATTTACCCAGACGAATCTTCGGACCCTGCAGGTCGACCATGACGGCGATGGCACGACCGGAATCGTTGGCGGCCTTGCGCACATTGGCATAGACGCTCTCGTGCACCTGGTAGTTGCCGTGGCTCAGGTTCATTCGACATACGTCGACCCCCGCATCGATGAGAGCCCTGATCTGCTCGTAACTGGCAGCTGCCGGCCCAAGGGTGGCGACGATTTTTGCGCGTCTCATTCTGGTGAATCTCCGATTTCCGCGCTCTTCAAGCGCATGTGAACGTGGTGCAGGAAGGCTGGTGAATTAGAGGGCAAACGAGCGATCTGTGGGCTTGACGGGAGACGGCAGTTGCGTCTGCCCTTCCAGAAACTCATCGACCGCAGCGGCGGCGGCGCGACCCTCAGCAATGGCCCAGACGATCAGCGACTGGCCACGACCGGCGTCACCGGCGACGAAGACACCCTCCTGGCTGGTCTGGTAGTTGCCGTCACGCTCAACGTTGCCGCGCCCATCGAAGGGAACCTTCAGCTGGTGGCTGAGGTCGCTTTGTTCCGGACCGGTGAATCCCATGGCGAGCAACACCAGGTCGGCCGGAATCTCTCGTTCCGAACCGGCCTTGGGCACGCGGCGTCCGTCAAGGTACTCGGTCTCGGCGATGCGAATGGCTCGCACCTCGCCGAATTCGTTGGAGAGAAATTCGACCGTTGACGCGAGGTACTGGCGGGTGCCGCCCTCTTCGTGAGCGCTGGACACCTCGAACAGGGTCGGCGATATCGGCCAGGGCTGGCTTTCCGGGCGGGTAGTGCCCGGCTGCTTGCCGATCGCCAGGTTGGTGACGGATGCTGCCAGCTGGCGATGCGCGGTCCCGATGCAGTCGGCACCGGTGTCACCACCGCCGAGCACGACGACGTGCTTACCCTCGGCGGTGATCAACGCTTCGATGCTTCCACCGGCACCGATCTTGTTCTGCTGAACCAGGAATTCCATGGCGAAGTGCACTCCGGGCAGATCGCGCCCCGGAATGGGCAGATCGCGGGGAACCATCGCCCCGGTCGCTACCACGACAGCGTCATAGCGGGCCCGCAGGTCGTCCCAGCTGATGTCCACACCGATGTTGACGTTCGCGCGAAACCGAGTGCCCTCGGCGGTCATCTGGGCGAGGCGCAGTTCGAGGTGCTTCTTCTCCATTTTGAAGTCCGGAATGCCGTAGCGCAGCAGCCCGCCAATGCGATCGTCGCGTTCGAACACGGCGACGGTGTGACCGGCGCGGGTGAGTTGCTGGGCTGCGGCCAGCCCGGCCGGGCCGGAGCCGACGACCGCGACGGTCTTACCGGTCAGGCGGCCGGGCGGCTGCGGCTGCACCCAGCCCTTCGCGAAGGCCTGGTCGATAATCGACACCTCGACCTGCTTGATGGTCACGGCCGGCTGGTTGATGCCGAGCACGCACGACGATTCACACGGCGCCGGGCAGAGGCGACCGGTGAATTCGGGAAAGTTGTTCGTCGCGTGCAGGCGTTCGATGGCGGCTCGACCCTCGTCGCGCCAGACCAGGTCGTTCCACTCGGGAATGAGGTTGCCGAGCGGGCAACCCTGGTGGCAGAACGGCACACCGCAGTCCATGCAGCGGCCGGCCTGCCGTTTGAGCACGGCACTATCACCCTGCTCGTAGACCTCTTTCCAGTCCATCAAGCGGATGGCCACCGGCCGACGAGCTGGCAGCTCACGTTCCGTGGTCTTCAGAAATCCCTTCGGATCAGCCATTGGTTACCTCCAGAATTCGATTCCAGACAACGAGTCCGTCGGGATCGAGTCCCTCATCGAGCGCCGTCTGTCTGGTCTCCAGTACGGCCGCGTAGTCGCGCGGCAGCACCTTGACAAATGTATCCATGGTTTCTTCCAGGTTGTCGAGCATCCGCTTGGCCAGCTCGGAGTCGGTTTGGTCCCGATGCTGTTCGAGCAGGTCGCGCACGATCTCACGGTCGACACTTTCGAGTGCCAGCAGGCGCAACTCCCCCGAGGTCAACGCATCACGGTTGACCCGTTCGGCGGTAAGCCCGTAGACGTAGGCCGTGCCGCCGCTCATCCCAGCTCCGAGGTTGCGTCCGGTCTCGCCGAGGATGACCGCGAGACCCCCGGTCATGTACTCGAGGGCGTGGTCGCCCACACCCTCCACGACGGCGATCGCGCCGGAGTTACGCACCAGGAATCGTTCGCCGACGATGCCGCGAATGAACATACTGCCCTGGGTAGCCCCGTAACCGATGACGTTTCCGGCGATGACGTTGTCTTCGGCGGGAAATTGGCTGGCCCGATCGGGGCGCACGACGATCTGCCCGCCCGACAGGCCCTTGCCGACATAGTCGTTGGAATCCCCTTCGAGCCGCAGGGTGATGCCGCTCGGCAGGAACGCTCCGAATGATTGCCCAGCGGACCCGGTGAGGGTGACCTCGATGGAGCCGGCCGGCAGGCCGTTTTCGCCATGCCGCAGGGTGACCTGGTTGCCGAGCATGGTTCCGACGGCGCGCTCGGTGTTACGGATCGGCAGGTCGATGCTGATCGTGCCGCCATGCTCGAGCACGTTCTGGCTCCGGCGAATCAGTTCGTTGTCGAAGTGCTTGTCGAGTTCGTGCTCCTGGGAGCGGGCCCACTTGCGCGGTTCGCTCTCGGAAAAGTCCGGGCCGCTCAGAATGGGTGAGAGGTCCAGCCCCTGCGCCTTCCAGTGGGTCAGGGCACGGTTGACGTTCAGCACCTCACGGTGACCGATGGCTTCGTCCAGACTGCGGAATCCCAGCTCGGCGAGGTACTCACGCACCTCCTGGGCGATGAACTCGAAGAAGTTCACGACGTGGTCAGCCTGACCGTTGAAGCGTTTGCGCAACTCCGGGTTCTGCGTGGCGACGCCGACCGGGCAGGTGTCGAGGTGACAGACGCGCATCATGATGCAGCCCGAGACGACGAGCGGCGCGGTGGCGAAACCAAATTCCTCGGCGCCGAGCAGGGCACCGACGAGCACGTCACGCCCGGTCTTCAGCTGGCCGTCTACCTGCACGACGACGCGGTCACGCATGCCGTTGAGCATGAGCGTCTGCTGGGTCTCGGCGAGGCCGAGTTCCCACGGCGTACCGGCGTGCTTGAGCGAGTTGACCGGGCTGGCGCCCGTTCCGCCGTCGTGCCCACTGATCAAGATCACGTCGGAGAGGGCCTTGGCGACACCGGCCGCAACGGCTCCGATACCGGACTGGCTGACCAGTTTGGTGTGAATGCGGGCCTTCGGGTTGGCCCGTTTCAGGTCGAAGATGAGCTGCTTGAGGTCTTCGATCGAGTAGATATCGTGGTGCGGTGGCGGCGAGATGAGGCCGACGCCGGCCGTGGCGTGCCTGGTGCGAGCGATCCACGGGTACACCTTGGTGGGCGGCAGCTGACCGCCCTCACCGGGCTTGGCACCCTGGGCAAGTTTGATCTGGATGTCATCGGCGTGGGTCAGGTACATGCTCGTGACACCGAATCGACCGGACGCAACCTGCTTCACAGCGCTACGCCGGGTCGGGTCGAGTAGACGGTCGAGGTCTTCGCCGCCTTCGCCGGTGTTGGACTTACCGCCCAGGCGGTTCATTGCAATCGCGAGGGTCTCGTGCGCTTCCTGCGAAATGGAGCCGTAGCTCATCGCGCCGGTGGAGAACCGTTTGACGATCTGGGAGACCGATTCGACCTCGTCAAGGGGTACCGGGGGGCGCTGGCCGGGGCTGATCGTGAACATGCCCCGCAGCGTCATCAGGGATTCGGCCTGATCGTCGACCATCTTCGTGTATTCGCGGAAGATGTCGTAGCGCCGGGTGCGGGTGGCGTGCTGCAGCCGGAAAATGGTCTCCGGGTTGAACAGGTGCGGGGCGCCGTCCCTGCGCCACTGGTATTCGCCGCCGGTCGCGAGGCGTTCGTGGGCGGTGACGGCGGCATCCATCGGATAGGCGGATGCGTGCCGCGCCAGGTTTTCCACGCCGATCACGTCGATGTCGACGCCGCCGAGCTTGCTCGTCGTTCCGGTGAAGTACTGGTCGACGAAGGACTGGGCCAGGCCAACGGCTTCAAAGGTTTGCGCGCCGGCGTATGACGACACGGTGGAGATGCCCATCTTGGACATGATTTTGAGCACGCCCTTACCGAGGGCCTTGATGACGTTGCGTACCGCCTTTTCAGGCGTCACGTTGGTGATGATTCCGCTGCGCACGAGGTCTTCGCACGTTTCCATTGCCAGGTACGGGTTGACGGCGGACGCGCCGTAGCCGATCAGCAACGCCACGTGGTGCACCTCGCGCACGTCACCGGCCTCGACGACGATGCCGACCTTCATACGGTGTTCGGTGCGAATCAGGTGGTGGTGCACGGCCGCGATCATGAGCAGCGATGGGATCGGTGCGAGGTCTTTGTTGGAGTCGCGGTCACTCAACACGATGAACAGCGCGCCGGCCTCTATGGCCTCGTCGACCTCAACGCAGATGGCAGCGAGGCGCTGTGACAGCGCGTCGGTGCCTTCTTCGACGCGGTAGAGGCCACGAATGGTCGTGGTGGTGCGGCTGCCGACCACAGGGTCAATGTGCTGGATCTTCGCCAGTTCGTCGTTATCGATGACCGGGAAATCCAAAATGACCTGGCGGGCATGCTCCGGACCGGCGGAGAGCAGGTTGCGTTCCGGCCCGAGAGCGAGCTTGAGGCTCGTGACGACTTCTTCGCGAATCGAGTCGAGCGGGGGGTTGGTGACCTGCGCGAACTGTTGGGTGAAGTAGTCGAACATCAGGCGTGGGCGGTCGCTGAGCACGGCGATGGGGGTGTCGCTACCCATGGCGCCCAGCGGTTCAGCGCCGGTTCTGGCCATCGGGGCGAGCAGAATGCGCACCTCCTCTTCGGTGTAGCCGAAGGTGCGCTGACGACGCACTACGGATGCCGGTGGGTGCACGATGTGCTCTCGCTCCGGGAGGTCCTTGAGGTTGATGCGCCCCTTCTCGAGCCAGTCTCCCCACGGTTCGCTCGCGGACAGTTCTGCTTTGATCTCCCGGTCGTCGATGATGCGGCCGGCCTTGGTGTCGACCAGGAACATCTGTCCGGGGCGCAAGCGGCCCTTACGCACGACGCGGGCCGGGTCGATGCCGAGCACGCCGATTTCGCTCGCGAGCACGACGAGGCCGTCGTCGGTGACGAGGTAGCGTCCGGGGCGCAAGCCGTTGCGGTCGAGCGTTGCCCCTACCAGGGAACCATCGGTGAAAACGATCGCGGCTGGACCGTCCCACGGCTCCATGAGCATGGAATGGTATTCATAGAAGTCACGACGTTCGTCGTCGAGGTCGGTCTGGTTCTCCCACGCCTCGGGCACCATCATCATGATGGCGTGTGGCAGCGAACGACCGGACAGGCTGAGCAGTTCGACAACCTCATCGAAGGAGGCCGAGTCGCTTGCGCCCGGGGTGACGATCGGCAGCAGTGGTGCGACGTCGCCGAGCAGCTCGGATTCGAGTTGGGACTGGCGCGCACGCATCCAGTTGCGGTTGCCCTGCACCGTGTTGATCTCGCCGTTGTGGGCGATCATGCGGAACGGCTGGGCCAGGGGCCAGGACGGGAACGTGTTTGTGGAATAGCGGGAGTGTACGAGGGCGAGTGTCGAGACGAAGCGTTCGTCGGACAGGTCGGGGTAGAACGGTTCGAGCTGCAGGGTGGTGACCATGCCCTTGTAGACCAGGGTGCGACTGGACAGAGAGACGAAGTAGATCTCAAGTTCGCGTTCGGCACGCTTGCGCAGCCGAAACGTCTGCCGATCCAGCGCGATATCCGAAAACGGGTCGCCAGATTCGGTGGTGCGGGTGCTCTGCACGAACAGCTGCTGAATGGCGGGCATATTGGCGCGGGCCTGGATGCCGAGGTCTTCCGGGTGCACCGGAACCTCGCGCCAGCCGAGGATGGTGAGGCTTTCCTCCTCAGCGATCAGGCTGATCGCGCGTTTGATCCTGGTGCGCGCGGTCGGGTCGGTCGGGAGGAACACGTTACCAACGGCGTACTGACCCATCGGGGGGAGCGCGAAATCGGTCACGGCGCGCAGGAACGCATCCGGTACCTGCGTGATGATGCCGGCGCCGTCACCGGTTCCGGCGTCGGAGCCGACCGCGCCGCGGTGCTCGAGGTTGCGCAGGGCATCGAGGGCCTGGGTGATGATGTCGTGTCCGGCGGTTCCCCGCAGGGTCGCCACCATGGCCAGGCCACACGCGTCGCGTTCGGCCGACGGGTCGTACAGACCGGATGCTTCGGGCATGCTGCTAAAGCGGGAATAGAGAGGTTTCTGCGCCATGGAGACCGTCCTCACGAAATGATTGGCTGTAAGGGACGACGTTGGCCCGATGGTGAAGTGTGCAGGAGACCGTAGCGGCGCCCTGTTCGGGACGGGCCCGTAACCGGACGCCAATACGGGTATGTCAGCTGGGATTGCGCAGACGTGAGACTACAGACGCGGAGCGCTCGTGCTTGTGGCTGCGGTCGCGGGTGATTCGGGGTGATCGGCATCATCGCTCTGATCCGCGGTGGTGTTGTCTTCTGGTTCCGAATCGCTGTCCTCGAATTCTACCCCAGCGTCAGGGGCAATCCATTCCCGCCCGGAAACATACGGGCTGGACTCAAGTCCCGGGTGGCGGTGACGCTGCACGAAAATGATGACCAGACCGAGCGCGATGGCAGCCAGGGCAGCCCAGACGTTGGTTCGGATGCCGAAGTAGATCTCGCTCGGGTCGATGCGAATCGACTCAAAAAAGCTACGTCCCAGTCCGTACCAGATGAGGTAGGCACCCAGGGTCTGACCGAACCGCAGACGGAATTTGCGTTCGAGGTAGAGGATGACGGCCACACCGAGCAGGTTCCAGATGATTTCATAGAGAAAAGTCGGGTGGAACAGCGTGCCGGACGGCAGCCCGACCGGGAAGGCAACATTGCTCGCTTCGATTTCGAGGCCCCAGGGCAGGGTCGTCGGCAGACCGAACAGTTCGTGGTTGAACCAGTTGCCGAGCCGGCCGGTGGCCTGCGCGACGAGCAGCGCTGGCGCGACGGCATCGGCGAACGTCCAAAAGCGGATGCCCGTCAGCCGGCAGCCGATATAGGCGCCGACGGCGCCACCGATCAACGATCCGAAGATGGCGTTGCCGCCCTCCCAGATGTACAGGGTGCGCAGCAAGTCGGCGCCCTCAAAGAAGTAGTCCCCCGGGTGGGTGAGTACGTGGTAGATGCGCGCCCCGACGATGCCGAGCGGGACCGCCCAGAGAATGATGTCCAGTACGACACCCGGTTCAGCCCCGCGCTTGGTGAGGCGGCGTGAGGTGATGACCGTCGCAAGAATGATTCCAGCGAGGATGCATAACGCGTACGCGTGGATCCGGAACGGACCGAGGTCGAAGAAGCTCCACTCAGGGCTCGGGATACTCGCGCTCAGAAGATTCAAAGACACCGGGGTACTACCTTTCATCGTGACTCACGTCACCTGGGGCGAATTGATCGCCGCGAACAATTGAGTGTGAAGCGCGCCTGGATTTACTGGGGGGTTGAAGCCGGGCGGATATTGTTAGCGCCGGCGGCAAGGTCGAGAGCCATACGGGCGACGGCTTGCACTCCCCCGTCGGTGAGTGCTTTCACGAGGGCTGACCCGACAATGGCGCCGTCGGCGTAGCCGAGAATTTCACGCACGTGCTCGGGGGTCGAAATACCGAGGCCGACGCACGCACTGGTGCAGCCGACCGCGCGCAAGCGCTCCACCAGAATACGAGCGGCCGCGTCCACGCCGGCGCGAGCGCCGGTAGTTCCCATCGTCGAGACGGTGTACACGAAGCCGCGGCTCGCCTCGATCGCCTGCACCAGGCGTGCGTCAGACGACGACGGTGCGGCCAAAAAGACGCGGTCGAGGTCGCTGCGTTCGCTTGCGGTCATCCAGTCGTCGGCTTCGTCGGGAATGAGGTCTGGTGTGATCAGACCGGCACCGCCAGCGGCGCGCAGGTCGTCGGCGAATCGTTCAACGCCGTACTGCAGGACGGGGTTCCAGTAGGTCATGACCAGAACGGGGGCATCAACCTGCGCGGTGATGGCCCGGATCGCCTCGAACCCGTGGCGCAGCTTGAATCCGTTGGCCAGTGCCTGTTGGGTGGCCGCCTGAATGACGGGCCCGTCCATCACCGGGTCGGAGTAGGGCAGGCCCAGTTCGATAATGTCGACGCCGTTGGCCACGAGCGCCACCGCAGCGTCGATGCTGTCGGTCAGCGTGGGGAAACCAACCGGAAGGTAGCCGATGAGGGCTCCCCCGCCCTCAGAGCGCCTCCGGGCGATGGTGTGTTCGACCGTGCTCACAGCGCCGCTGGTGATGGGGGTCGTCATGACTGTTCCGCGCCTTCGTCGAGCAGGTCGAAGTACCGACCGGCTGTTTCCATGTCCTTGTCGCCGCGACCGCTGAGGTTGACCAGGATGGTTGCCTCCGGGCCGAGTGCGCGACCAAGCTCGAGGGTGCCGGCGAGGGCATGGGACGACTCGATCGCCGGAATGATGCCCTCGGTGCGACTCAGCAGCCGCAGGGCGCTCATTGCCTCGTCGTCGGTGATCGGTAGATAGGTGGCCCGGCCGATGCTGGCAAGCCAGGCGTGCTCCGGCCCGACGCCTGGGTAGTCGAGGCCCGCCGAAATGGAGTGCGAATCAACGGTTTGACCGTCTTCGTCCTGCAGCAGCATGCTGCGGGCGCCGTGCAGCACACCGGGGCGGCCCTTCGTGATGGTCGCCGCATGCCTGGGCGTTTCGACGCCGTCGCCAGCCGCTTCATAGCCGAACAGGGCGACATCGGGATCGTCGAGGAAGGCGTCGAAGATCCCCATGGCGTTAGAACCGCCGCCGACACAGGCGGTGACCGCGTCCGGCAGGCCCCCGGTCAGATCGAGAACCTGCTTCCGGGCCTCCTCACCGATGATTTTCTGAAAGTCACGCACCATGGCCGGGAACGGATGCGGTCCGGCCACGGTCCCGAAAATGTAGTTGGTGGTGTCGACGTTGCTGACCCAATCGCGCATGGCGTCGTTGATGGCGTCCTTCAGGGTGCGCGAGCCGGTTTTCACCGGAACGACCTCGGCGCCGAGCAGGCGCATTCGGGCGACGTTAAGAGCTTGACGTTCGGTGTCGACCTCTCCCATATAGACGACGCACTCCAGCCCGAACAGGGCCGCGACGGTGGCCGTGGCCACACCGTGCTGGCCGGCCCCGGTTTCAGCGATCACACGAGTCTTGCCGATGCGCTGGGTGAGCAGGGCCTGGCCGAGGGCATTGTTGATCTTGTGCGAACCGGTGTGATTGAGGTCTTCACGCTTGAGGATGATACGGGCGCCACCGGCATATTCGGCGAAGCGCGGCACCTCGGTGATGATGGAGGGACGACCGCTGTAGTTAATGTGCAACTTCGTCAAGGCCGCTGCGAAAGCCGGATCGTTTCTGGCGAGTTCGTATTCCGCCGTCAATTCATCGAGCGCCGCCACGAGGGACTCGGGCACGAACCTGCCGCCGAAGTCACCGAAATAGGGGCCGGGCTGTGTACGTAGAGACATTTAGACCGCCAAAAACTCAGAGAGGGTTCGGATGGGATCGCTCGTGACGAGCGCTTCGCCGACCAGGACGACATCGGCGCCGGCACCACGGTAGTGCGCGACGTCGGCGGCAGTCTTGACGGCGGATTCGGCGACACGGATGACGCCGGAGGGAATTGTGCCGGCGAGAGTGCCGAAGAGGTTCGGATCGAGCTCAAAGGTGGACAGGTCGCGCGCGTTGACCCCGATCAGGCTCGCTCCGATGTCGAGAGCGCGACTGACTTCGTCGCCACTGTGCGTTTCGACCAGGGCGGTCATGCCGAGCTCGTGGACAAGCTCGTGCAACGAGAGCAGCGTGGCTTGATCGAGGGCGGCGACGATGAGCAACACCAGATCGGCGCCCGCAGCGCGGGCCTCGAACACCTGGTACGGCGTGCCGATGAAGTCCTTGCGCAGGAGGGGAATGCTCACCGCAGCCCGCACCTGCTCGAGGTCGGTCATCGAGCCGTGAAAACGGCGACCCTCGGTGAGTACGCTGATAGCACTGGCCCCCCCGGTTTCATAGGAGACTGCCAGGGCTGCCGGATCGGTGATGGACGCCAGGGCGCCACGGCTCGGGCTGGCCCGCTTGATTTCTGCGAGAATCTTGACCCGGTCAGTGGGGGCCAGGGCCGCCAAGGCATCGAGGGCGGGCGCGTGGGCGCGCGCCGCAGCCTCCACGCTCGCCAGCGGGCGAGTGAGGAGGCGCTGTTCGGCGTCAGAGAGCGCGCCAGCGAGAAGTTCTTGGAGCACCAGGTCTCAGCGCCGACTGCTAGTGGCCGGTCGACGTGGCGCTGACGCCGTAGCCGACTTTGCCGAGTACGTAGCCGACGATGAGTCCGGCAATGAGCAATCCGAATGAGGCCCAGACGAGCCAGACCAGGTTGAAGAAGAATGCTGTGGTGCCGATGGTGAAGGCAGCCAGCATGATGATGACCGCGATCCAAGCCGCCGGGGAGTGGCCGTGTCCGGGATCTGACAGATCGATGCTCATGGTTCTCCTCGTGAATGCGTAAGCCTGTGTGCGTTGACAAGCAAATCAAGTCTAGCGGAGCGGCAGCGCGTCCCTAGCGAGCGGTCGGGTCTTCGCCGCGACTGAGATCGTCCCAGTCGCCGACGGAGTCCGCCGGTGTGGGCTCGGTCGACACGTCAACGGTCACGGGCGCAGCTTTCAGGGATCCGTCGGGAGCGGCTACCGGTTCAAAACGCACGCCCTGGTATTTACGGGTCGGCCCGGGCCACCGTGCGCTCGTCGTGATGACGGTCACACCGGTCGCCGCCATAATGACTGCGGCGCCCATTGCGACGAACGGCCACGCGGTGACCACCGTGCCGAGGACGCTCAACTGAATGGACTCATGCCCGGCAACTCCGGTCGCAGCGGTGACCGCAGCGGCACTGGCTTGGGAGGGGTCCTCGACCGCGAGGTATGCGGCGAGAAACACCGAGAATCCGAGAAGAACTTCGAGCGCACCGAGCACGACTCGAATGAGCCGACCCGCGATGGTGAGGGCCGCGGCGAGGGCGAACCCGGAAAGCGCCAGCGCCGTCAGTGCCGGCGCGGCGATGGCTCCGTCGATTTGAAGCACCTGGGTGCCAGCGTCGGGCAGCCCCACTTCGGCGCGCACCCAGACCTGCGTCCAGGCCAGCATTGCCAGGGCACTCGCTCCCAAAATGGCGAGAATGAGCACGAGTTTGAGGCGACGCGGAGACATCCGTTCCCTCATTAGAACACTCGCCGCATCGCGTTGGCGATAGCGACGGCGCGCAGGGGTGCTGCCGCTTTGTTCTGCGACTCCTGATACTCGGAGGCCGGATCGGAATCGGTGACGACGCCGCCGCCGGCCTGCACCCGGGCGACGCCGTCCTTGATTGTGGCGGTACGGATGGCGATAGCCAGGTCGGCGTCGCCGGCGAAGCCGAAGTAGCCCACCACTCCCCCGTAGACGCCACGCTGGGCTGGTTCGAGGGCGTCGATGATCTCGAGCGCCCGCGGTTTCGGCGCGCCCGACAGGGTGCCGGCCGGGAACGTGGCACGGAAGACGTCGATCGCGGTCTTACCGGGAACCAGATTGCCCTCGACCGAGGACACCAGGTGCATGATGTGGCTGAACCGTTCGATGCGCATGAATTCGGTCACTTCGACCGACCCGGCCGCGCAGACCTTGAGCAGGTCGTTGCGGGCGAGATCGACGAGCATGAGGTGCTCGGCACGTTCTTTCGGGTCTTCGGCGAGCTCGATCGCGTAGTCGGCGTCGGCATCCGGTGTGGTGCCACGGGGTTTCGAGCCGGCGATCGGGTGGGTGAAGACGCGTTGGTCTTGCACCTTGACGAGCGCTTCGGGCGAGGACCCGACGATCCAGTACGGGTCGCCCCCCGGCGTTTCCAGGCTGAGCAGGTACATGTATGGGCTCGGGTTGAGGCTGCGCAGCACCCGGTAGACGTCGATGGGGTGTGCGGTGCAGACCTGGTCGAAACGCTGGGAGATGACGACCTGAAACACGTCGCCGTCGACGATGTGCTGTTTGCCGATATTGACGGCGGCGAGAAAATCGTCTCGCGTGGTGCGGTGGAGCGGCGCGCTCGGCGCCTGCAGGTCAACCTCGGCCAGCCAGGCTTCTCCGGGCGCGGCGAGACGGGTTTGCAGTGAATCCAGTCGTGTGCTCGCGTCAGCCCAGAGCTTTTCGGGGGTGTCGGCACCGTCGTTGAGCACGTTGGCGATGAGCTGCACGGTTCCGTACTTGTGGTCGAGGACAACGAGGTCGGCAACGAAGCTGAAGGACTGGCCTGGCACGTCGTAGTCGGCCGGCGGCTGGTGCGGCAGGCGTTCGATCTGGCGAATTGCCTCCCAGCCGATGAAGCCGACCAGTCCGCCCGTGAGTGGAGGGTGCTCGGGCAGCCTGGGCGTCTGCCAGCGTTCGAACAAGTAGGCCAGAGCGTCGAGCGGTCCGAGATCGGCTGCGGAACCGAGCGCACGCTCGGCGGAGAGCCCGTAGTCGATCCAACGGGTGTCGTCGCCCTGTTGGGTGAGCACACCGAACGAGGAGACACCGACAAACGAGAACCGAGACCAGATGCCGCCCTGTTCGGCGGACTCCAGCAAAAAGCTGCCCGGCAGCCCCTCGGCGAGCTTGCGATAGATACCGACCGGGGTCTCACCGTCGGCGAATAGTTCACGGATCACCGGGATCACCCGGTGCTCCCCGGTCAACGCGTCAAACTGATTGCGCGTCGTCGAACCGGCGGTACGGGAACCGGTTGCGACTGGGATACCGTCACTCATTCCATCGGCCTATCCATGGTAATCGCGCCCAGGTCGCGGCCGTCGAAGCAGGTATGCGTGCCGGTGTGACACGCCGCTCCAACCTGGTCGACCTGCACGAGCAGGGTGTCGCTATCGCAGTCGAAGGCGGCCGATTGCACATACTGGGCGTGGCCGGAGGTGTCGCCCTTACGCCAGAACTCCTGCCGGCTGCGCGACCAGAACGTGACGCGTCCCTCGGTGAGGGTGCGGCGCAGCGCTTCCCGGTTCATCCACCCGAGCATGAGCACTTCGTGGGTGTCCCACTGCTGGATGACGGCGGGCAGCAGCCCGTTGTCACTGAATACAGCGGCGTCCAGCTGATCGGTCAGTTCGTTGGTCATCAGCGCACCAGCATTCCGGCGTCGGCGAGCTCACGCTTGACGTCGCCTATGGTCAATAGTCGATTGTGAAAAACAGATGCCGCGAGAACGGCATCCGCGCCGGCTCGGATCGCCGGCGGAAAGTCCTCTACCCGCCCGGCGCCACCGGAGGCGATCACCGGAACCCGACTATTCGTGCGCATGAGCGCGATCAGGTCGGTATCAAAACCGGTCTTGGTACCGTCGGCGTCGATCGAGTTGACCAGGAGTTCTCCGGCACCGAGCTCGATCGCTCGCCGGGCCCAGGCCACGGCATCCAGGTCGGTCTCGGTACGACCACCGTGTGTGGTGACAACGAAACCGCTCTCGGTGCGTTCGGACCGTTTCACGTCGAGGCTCAACACGAGAACCTGAGCGCCGAACCGGTCGGCGATTTCAGCGATGAGGGCGGGCCGGGCGATGGCCGCGCTGTTGACGCCGACCTTGTCAGCGCCGCTCGCCTGCAGCCGGGAGACGTCTTCGACGCTGCGGATGCCGCCGCCGACCGTCAACGGAATGAACACCTGCTCAGCGGTGGCGCGCACCACGTCATAGGTCGTTGAGCGGTTGTCCACCGTGGCCGTGACGTCGAGAAAGGTCAGTTCGTCGGCACCCTGCTCGTAGTAGCGCCGCGCCAGTTCGACCGGATCGCCGGCGTCGCGCAGATTCTGAAAGTTGACGCCCTTGACGACACGACCGTTGGCCACGTCAAGGCAGGGAATGACGCGCACACTCAAACTCATGCGAGTTCTCCTCTCACCGGGTTATAAACGGGCCGGGTTATAAACGGGCGTTGTGGATGGTGGTGACGAGAATGGCCCGGGCCCCGAGGGCGTAGAGGGCATCCATCACGTTGTTCATGTCGACACGGCCGATCATGACCCGCACGGCGGCCCACTCGGGGTCGTGAAGGGAGGAAACCGTCGGCGATTCGATGCCGGGCGCGAGCGCTGCGGCCGCATCGAGCAGGGCAACGGGGATGTCGTAGTCAAGGAGCACGTACTGGCGGGCCACGAGCACGCCCTGGAGACGACGGAGCAGGGTGTCGATTCCGGCCTTGTCGTTGGTGGAACTGATCAGAACGGCCGTGGACTCGAGGATGACCGGTCCGAAGATTTCGAGGCCGGCTTTGCGCAGGGTCGTCCCGGTGGAGACGACGTCGGCGACGGCATCCGCTACCCCGAGTTGAACCGCCGATTCGACCGCGCCATCGAGTTCAACCAGTTCGACGGTCACCGAGTGCGTGGCGAGGAAGCGTTCGACCAAACCCGGGTAGCTCGTGGCGACGCGCAGGCCGTCGAGGTCTGTCAGCTCGGTGAAGCGACCGGCCGGCCCGGCGAAGCGAAAAGTCGAGTCTCCAAAGTCGAGGCTGGCGATCTCCACGGCTTTCGAGTGTGAGTCGAGCAGCAGGTCGCGTCCGGTGATGCCGACGTCGAGGGCGCCGGAACCGACGTAGGTGGCGATGTCGCGGGGACGAAGGTAGAAAAATTCGACGCCGTTGCGGGGGTCGGCGGTGACAAGGTCGCGGGGGTCGCGGCGGCCGGTATAGCCGGCTTCAGCAAGCATCTGCGCGGCGGTTTCAGACAACGAGCCCTTGTTGGGCACGGCAATTCTCAGCATGGGGATACTCTCTTGGTTTTTTTCACACGACTATTCAGTGAATTCGAGCCAGCGGCGGGCGCTGGTGTGGATCACAAATGTCGGTAGATGTCGGCCGGAGAGAGGCCCTTGGCGATCATCATGACCTGCAGGTGATAAAGCAGCTGGGAGATTTCAGCGGAGGTTTCGTCGTCGCTTTGAAACTCAGCGGCCATCCAGACTTCGGCGGCTTCCTCAACAATTTTCTTGCCGATGGCGTGCACGCCGGCGTCGAGTTCGAGCACGGTACCGGAGCCCTCTGGACGGGTGGCGGCCTTGTCGCTCAGTTCTACGAAAAGGTCATCGAATGTTTTCACAACTCTAGGTTACCCGCCCCGTGCCGGTGGCTAGCCGCGCGCTCCCGCAGCAGGCCGATTTGGGCGGCCGGATTCTCAGCCCCGAACACGCTGGAACCAGCCACGAAAGTGTCGGCGCCGGCCACAGCTGCGATCTCGATAGTCTGTGCGGTAATGCCGCCGTCCACCTGCAACCAGACGTCGAGGCCGGTCTTTTGGACTGCTCTCCGCAACTGAACCAGCTTCGGCATGGTCGATTCCATGAAGCTCTGGCCGCCGAATCCGGGTTCTACAGTCATCACCAGCACCTGGTCGAATTCGGGGAGCAGTTCGAGATATGGTGCGACATCGGTGCCCGGTTTCAGGGCGATGCCAGCGCGCGCGCCGATCTGCCGCAGGCGACGGGCCAGAGCGACGGGCTCGGTCGTGGCCTCGGCGTGGAAGGTGACCGAGTAGGCACCGGCCTCGGCGTAGCCGGGCGCCCACCGCTCGGGATCGTCGATCATCAAGTGGATGTCCAGCGGCAACGGCGATATCTGCTGCAGGCGTTCGACCATTCCCAGCCCGAAAGTGAGGTTGGGAACGAAGTGATTGTCCATGATGTCGACGTGCACGAGGTCGGCGGAGCGGATGCGACCCAGCTCGCTCTCAATATTGACAAAATCGGCGGCGAGAATGCTCGGATTGATGCGGTTAGCCATCCGCTCAGTTTATCGAGCCCCGCGCGACGCGCGGTTGCCCCCTGGTTCGTACCGTTTGCGGGAGGGTCTCAGTCGAGCTGAACGAGTTCGCTCCGGGTGCGATGTGGGGCGGTTTCGGCGTCGTACCCAGCCAGAGGTTTCGATACTGGCGTGCCCAGTCTCTCAACCGGGCCCGCGTCCCGGGCCCCGAACGTGAAAGAGACCGGGAGCGCACGCATCGGCCCACGCCGGCGCGCCGGCTCTTACTCGTTGGAGCGCTGCAGCAGGGTGATGAACATGGCGTCGGTCCCGTGGCGGTGCGGCCAGAGCTGAACACTCCCGGTGTCGGCGGGCAGGTCAAGGTTCGCCGCGCTGAATGACTGCACGACGGCCGCAGTGTCGAGCGCCGTCACGGTTCCGCCGGCATCGCGCACGGCGAGGGCGACGATCGCCCGCGTCTCGGCGGTGTGCGGAGAGCAGGTGACATAGGCGAGGATGCCGCCGGGCTTGAGCGCGAGCAAAGCCGCCTCGATGAGTCCAGACTGCAGACCAGCGAGGTCGGCGACGTCCTTGGGCTGTTTGCGCCAACGAGCCTCGGGTCGGCGCCGAAGAGCGCCGAGGCCGGTGCAGGGGGCGTCGAGCAAAATACGGTCGAAGGTTTCCGGGTGCGTTCGGCCGATGGTGGTGCCGTCGATTTCCCACACCGGAACTGGCTCGGGGAGAGCCTCGAGGGCGGTGCGCACGAGGGTCGCCCGGGCGGGAACAAGCTCGTTGGCCACAAGTTCGGCTCCCCCGGCACGTGCCTCGGAAGCGAGCAGGGCTGCCTTGCCACCGGGTCCGGCGCAGAGGTCGAGCCACCGCTCCCCCGCAACGATCGGCCGGGCCCGACTGAGTGCCAGAGCGGCGATCTGCGATCCCTCATCTTGCACCCGAATGCGACCCGCCGTCGCCGTCACGAGGTGGTAGGGGTCTCCGGAGTCCAACACAAAACCAACCGGCGAGAATTCATCGGCGAGGCCCAGCCGTTCGCGGTCTTCGTCGGTGGCGAGACCGGGCAACGCGACCATATTGACCTTTGCCGCCATATTGTCAGCTGCGAGCAGATCGGCCAGCTCGTCTTCGTGACCCTCCGCACGCAGTGCCTGCCGAAAAGCCCGCACGATCCAGGCGGGATGTGAATATTCGGCGGCGAGCCGGTCATCGACGTTGACCGCACCTTCGAGCACCCGGTCACGCCATTCCTCAGCGCTCGATCGGGAGATGGTGCGCAGCACGCCGTTGGTGAAACCGGTCGCGGAGCGCGAACCGACCTGCTTGGCGAGCGAGACGGACTCGTTGACCGCGGCGTGGGTCGCGATGCGAGTGGCCAGCAGCTGATGGGCGCCAAGGCGGAGCACATCGAGAATGGCCGGATCGATGGCGCTGACCGGTCTGTTGGCGGCGAGGGCGATCACACGGTCATAGAACCCCTGCATGCGCAGGGTCCCGTAGGTGAGCTCGGTCGCGAGGGCGGCATCCGCCGTATTCAGGGCTGCGCGTTGAATGCGGGTCGGCAGCAGCAGGTTCGCGTACGCGTCGGATTCGCGCACCGCCGCGATCACCTCATAGGCGATGCGTCGAGCCGGCTGCACGAAGTCGGCCGGGACCGGGCGAGACCGGGCATTGCCCGACGGTGCCGAGTCGGCCGCCCGATCCGAGTGAGCACGGTCCGAGCCTGCACGGTCCGAGCCTGCACGGTCCGAGCCTGGACGGGCCGAGCCTCCGCGGGCCGAACCTAGGCGATCGTCACTCATGACGCCGTCACCGATTCTGCCGCCACTCCGCGCCACCAGTCGTTCGCTGTCATCGCTGTCTTTCCGGCCGGTTGCACGCGCAGCAGAACCAGGGGTTCGGTCTGCGTGCCTACCAGCACTATCTTTTCGCGCTGCACAATAGTTCCGGCAGGCAGGTTGGGTTGGTCGACGCTGGGAGCGACCTCGAGAAGTTTCAATTCGGCGCCGTTCACGGTCGTGAACGCACCCGGCTCCGGGGTCACTCCGCGAATATGGTTGTAAACGGATGCCGCCGGTCGGCTGAACACGATCCGCGCATCGTCCCGCACGAGTTTGGGCGCGAGGGTCGCCTCGCCGGTCTGCGCCACGGCCAGGGCGGTGCCGGCGGCGAGCTCAGAGACGACCCGCAGGAGCAGAGCGGCGCCGCTGTGGCTGAGCTCATCGAGAAGCATTCCTGATGTGGAATGTGCGCCGAGGGGTTGGGAGAAACTCCCGAAAACGGCACCGGCGTCGAGTTCGGGTACCAGCTGGAACACTGCGGCGCCGGTGAGTTCATCACCGGCGATGACGGCGCGCTGCACCGGCGAGGCCCCCCGCCACCGCGGCAGGAGGGAGAAGTGCAGGTTGATCCAACCGAGGCGGGGAACGGAGAGCATAGGTTCGCGCACGATGCCGCCGTAGGCGACGATGACACCGAGGTCAGGTTGCCGGGCGCGGATGGTCTCGGTCGCCTCAGCGTCGAGTCGGTTGGTCTTCAGTACCGGGTAGCCATAGGCCACCGCGGCCTGCGCGACCGGCGACGGAGTGAGGGTGCGCTTGCGGCCGAGCGGAGCATCCGCTCGAGTGATCACGGAGACGATCTCATGATCGGAGCTGGCCAGGGCCGTGAGGCTGGGCAGCGCGACCTCGGGCGTGCCGGCAAAGACGATTTTCATTTAAAGCAGCTCCGGGTCGTCGAATCGAACTTTAAGTGTAGGTGGCGGTTGGAACGAACCCGACTTCGACTTGCGGCGTTTGGCGGCGTTTCGCACGACCGCCGCCTTGAGCGCGTGGGCCACTTCATCGCCGCGGGCGTAGCCGAACCGAACGACCGCCCGCACCAGGGGGGCCTCGGTGTCGACCGGGCCCAGTATGTCAAGGCCTGCCACCGCAACGAGATCAGCGAGGGCAGCGTCGACGTCTGCAGCGGTGCCGGTGACCGAAGCCACGCGCACGGCCGGCGGAAACCGCAGCTGGCGACGGTCGGCGAGCTCGCTCGCGGCGAAGCTGTCTGGCCGCCAGGAATTGAGTGCCCGGGCGAGGGCGCCCCCGACCCCGGCGAGCAACACGGGAGCGCCGGGTGCGGCAAGAGCGGCCGCGTTGGCCCACCAGCGCAGGCAGTCCTCAGCGACGCGCAGCGATTCGCGGGCAAGCATCCGCTCGCCGTCGAGGATGAGGATGGCCCGGTAACCATTGGTCGGCACCGGTTCGGCGCCCCGGGTGGCGATCACGAGAGCGGGCTGGGCGCCGAGGGTCTGAATCGTGTGTTCGCCGTCGGCGACGATGACGCGCGCGCCGGGAAAGGCGCGGCCGAGTTCTTCAGCGGTGCGTCCGGTGCCGAGCGTCACCACACGCAGTTTGGTGCCTTCGCAGTGCGCGCAGGTCCAACCGGCGGCGAGGGCGCCGCACCACCGACAAGACGGCACGGCCGAGGCTGACTTCAGCCCGAGCGGACCCTGGCAGCGGGTGCACCGGGCGGCTTTCTTGCAGCTTTGGCAGGCGAGCATCGGGGCATACCCCGGGCTCGCGACCTGCACCAGTACCGGCCCGTGCGCGAGCGCCTCCCGGGCAGCCTGCCAGGCTGCTGAAGGGATCCGGGCTGCGCGAGCCTGTTGGTCGGGCTCGGATTGAAAATCAGTGGGGATGATGCGCGGGTGTCGGTCGGCGGCCGGATTCACCTCGGTCAGGTATCCGAGCTCGACCAGGCGCTGGGTTTCGACGCTGCGCGAGTGGCCGAGGAGCACGAGGGCACAGTCACTGTCCTGCTGGCGCACCAGGGCCGCGTCGCGGGTATTGACGTAGGGGCTGAGCGGTTCGGAGTAGAGCGGGTCGCCGTCGTCCCAGACGGCGATGAGACCGAGGTCGTGCGCGGGGGCGTAGACGGCCGAGCGGTTGCCGAGGATGATGCGCGGCGCGGGTTCGAGGCAAGCCAGAAAGGCGCGGTACCGGTCGGGGTTCGGCTGCCGGGCATCGACCCGACAGAGCGGCAGCGTCGGGGCGAGCTGGGCCAGGGCGGCCTGTACCTGGTCCTGATCACGAAAGTCGGGCACGCAGAGAATGGCGCTCTGACCTGCGCTGACGGTGGCGACGGCGAGTTCAGCCAATGTTTGGGCCCAACGGCCGATCGTGCTGCCGTCGATCAGCTGCGTGAGTTCGGGGATAGCGGCGACGGCGACGCGGTGGTGCTCCATGATCACACTGTCGAGCCGTCCGGTCGGGTAGCCGACGAAAGCGGGAGCGGCCAGGCCCATCGTTACGGGTGACGGACCAGGATCAGCCGGCTCGGTACCCGTGCTCAAAACAGCAGCAACGGCCTGCGCCGCCAACCAGGCCTTTTCAACGCGCACCTGCCGCGGCGGCACCGCGAGTCGGATGATGTCACTCGCGTTGCCGGCAGCCCGATCCGCCAGCCGTCGCGCCAGTTTCCACACCTCGGGCGTGAGCACGACAGCCGGGGATACGACCGAGTCGAGTGGACTCAGGGCGCCGCGGAAGGCGACATCCGTTTCAGAGTCGGACCGGGGCCGAGCGGATCGCGGATCCAGCACCTCGATCACATACGCGTCCACGACACGGCCGCCAGAGCGAAAGGGCACCTTGACGCGCATTCCCGCCGCAACCTGACCGACCAGTTCGGTGGGGACGCCGTAGTCGAACAGGTGGTCCAGTTGCGGCAGGGGGGACTCGATCAGCACCCGTGCGACGAGGCCGGAGTGCGTCATGACTGCGCCGACTTCAGAGGCCGGCGGCGCGGATCAGGTCGTCGACCTTGTCGAGACGCTCCCAGGTGAAGTCGGGAAGCTCCCGGCCGAAGTGGCCATACGTGGCCGTCTGCGCGTAGATCGGACGCAGCAGGTCAAGCGAGTGGATGATGGCTGCCGGTCGCAGGTCGAACACGGCGCGAATAGCCGCGGTGATCTCCTTGTCGGGCAGCACACCGGTGCCGAAAGTTTCAACGTACAGGCCAACCGGGGACGCTTTTCCGATCGCGTAGGCAACCTGCACTTCGAGGCGCTCGGCCAGGCCGGCAGCCACGGCATTCTTCGCAACCCAGCGCATGGCATAGGCGGCAGACCGGTCGACCTTGGATGGGTCCTTGCCGCTGAATGCACCGCCGCCGTGGCGGCTCGATCCGCCGTAGGTATCGATGATGATCTTGCGACCGGTGAGGCCGGCATCGCCCTGCGGGCCACCGATTTCAAAGCGCCCCGTCGGGTTGATCAGGGTTGTGAGCGCAGAAGAATCAAGATCGATCAGGTCGAGCACCGGACGAATCACGAGCTCTTCCACCTCGAGGCGCAACTGCTCGGTGGAAACCGAGGGCGCGTGCTGGGTCGACACCACGACGGTTTCGACGGTGCGCGGAACGATTCCGTCATAGCCGATGGTGACCTGGGTCTTGCCGTCGGGGCGCAGGTAATCGAGTTCGCCGCTCTTGCGCACGAAGGCGAGGCGTTCGGCCAGGCGGTGGGCGATCCAAATGGGGATCGGCATGAGTTCGGGTGTTTCACGGGTGGCGTAGCCGAACATGATGCCCTGGTCGCCGGCGCCCTGGCGGTCGAAGTCGTCGACGCTGGACTGCTCGCGCGTTTCGAAGGCGTTGTCGACGCCCTGGGCGATGTCGGGCGACTGGCCGCCGATAGAGATTTCCACGCCGCAGGAGCGGCCGTCGAACCAGACGTCGGAAGAGTCGTAGCCGATGTCCGTGATGCACTTGCGCACGATCGAGGGAATCTCGACATACGCCTCGGTCGAGACCTCGCCCGCCACATGCACGAGCCCCGTCGTGACCAGGGTCTCAACCGCGACCCGGCTGTGCGGATCGTCGGCGAGCAGGGCATCGAGGATGCTGTCGGAGATCTGGTCGCAGATCTTGTCGGGATGACCCTCGGTCACTGATTCCGAGGTGAAGAGGCGAAGATCGCTCATCTGGCCCGTCTCTGTTTACTAAAAAACATAGTTTTGAATGAAAACGTAGAAGTTGTTGCCTGTCGCAGCGGACGCTAGCCGATCAGGTCAAGTATGCAATTGGCCACCGACACTTTGCTGCCGGAGGCCTCATTCACTATAACTCCGTCGCGATCGAGCACCGTCACGGTGTTACGTTCCGTGCCGAAACCGACGCCCGGGCCCACCCGGTTCACGACCAGGTAATCACAACCCTTGCGGGAGATTTTGGCGCGGCCGAGGGTGAGCAGCCGATCGGCATCCGTTTCCGTCTCGGCGGCGAAGCCGATGATCAGCTGGCCCCGCCGGCGCGCAGCAGACAGGCTGGCCAGGATGTCGGGATTTTTGACAAGTTCCAGGGTGAGGGTATCCCCCACGTCTTCCTTCTTGATTTTACCGACCTGTACGGTCTTGGGCCGATAGTCGGCCACCGCGGCGGCCATGATGATGACCTCGGCCGATTCGGCGGCGAGCGTCATAGCCTCGTGCATCTCCACGGCGCTGGTGACCCTGACGGTGGTGACGCTGGTGGGAACGGGCACTTCGAGATTGGCGGCGACCAGGGTGACCTGAGCTCCCCGGGCCAGCGCAGCCTGAGCGAGTGCGACGCCCTGCTTTCCACTCGACCGATTGCCGAGGAACCGCACCGGATCGAGAGGTTCCCTGGTGCCGCCGGCGCTGATCAGCACCCGGCGACCGGTCAGATCGTGCACAGCGGATACTGCGGACTCGCCACCGGGCTGCAAGCGGTCGAGCACAGCCAAAGCCATCGCCACGATGGTCTCGGGGTCCTCCATGCGCCCAGCGCCGGTGTCGGTGCCGGTGAGGCGACCGACGCCGGGGCCGACGATGGTGACGCCGCGCGACCTCAGCGTGGCGACATTGGCGACCGTGGCCGCGTTGTTCCACATCTCGGTGTGCATGGCCGGGGCGATCACGAGCGGCGCGGTGCTGGCCAGAATCGTGTTGCCGAGCAGATCATCGGCCAGGCCAACGGCAAGTTTGGCAATGCTGTTAGCCGTGGCCGGGGCCACGATGATGAGGTCGGCGCTCTGCCCGATGGCTACATGACGCACCTCGGCGACGCCCTCATAGAGGTCGGTATGCACCGGGTTACGCGAGATCGCTTCGAGGGTCGGCTTGCCAACGAAGCGCAGGGCCGCCGCGGTGGCGACGACGTGCACCGAGTCGCCGTTCAACACGAAAGCGCGCACGATGTTGACTGCCTTGTACGCTGCGATGCCGCCGGTGATGCCGACGACGATCGTGCGAGGTGTCTTCATCCTGCGCGCTTAGGGTGTGGTGTTCTAGGCCTCGACGATCGGGCGGGAAACGAGCTTGTCGTCGTTGATCTCGCGCAGTGCAACCGAAAGCGGCTTGTCTTCAACGGTTGAGTCCACGAGCGGTCCGACATTGTCGAACAGGCTGCCTTCGTGCAGGTCGGCGTAGTAGTCGTTGATCTGGCGCGCACGCTTGGACGCGAAAATCACGAGGGCATACTTCGAATCGACCTTGGACAGGAGGTCGTCGATGGGCGGGTCAATGATGCCAGTGGGCTTGTTCGCCATTGGTGTCACACTCCTAATAGAGCACGGCCGTGGCCTGTGCGAATCTGTTGTTGAACGAGAAAATACGATCGGCAAACGCGTCCGAAGACACGCAAGAATTCATCAGAAACGGGCGCTACGACATGCTGGATGCAGCGCGGATCTCCATCAAGTCTACGACCTCACGAGCGGCGTCGCCGACATCATGGTTGATCACGCGATAATCGAACTCGCCCTGGGCCGCTAATTCCAGCTTTGCGGTCTCGAGACGGCGGGCCTGTTCTGCCGCGTCTTCGGTGCCGCGACCGATGAGGCGGCGCACCAGTTCCTCCCAGCTCGGTGGCAGCAGGAACACGAGGCGGGCTTCCGGCATGGCGCGCCGGACGGCGCGGGCGCCCTGCAAATCGATTTCGAGAAGCACGCTGTTGCCTGCAGCGATGGCGTCGTCGACCGGTCCGCGGGGGGTGCCGTAGCGGTAAGCGTTGTGCACTGTGGCCCACTCGAGCAATTCGCCGGACTCGATCATTTTATCGAACTCGTCGTCAGAGACAAAGAAATAGCTCACTCCCTCAATCTCTCCCGGACGCGGCGCTCGGGTCGTCGCTGAAACGGAGAGCAGCACGTGCGGGTAGTTCTCGCGAATGTACCCGGCAACAGTTCCTTTGCCGACGGCAGTCGGGCCAGCAAGAACGATGAGCTTGGAGTCGACAGCGCTATGGCGCAGGGTGGGTCGTTCAGAGAGAAAATCGCGCAGCCGATCGCGCTGGTGACGGCCGAGCCCACCGAGGCGTTTGGACGGTGAAATCTCCAAACGGTGAATGATGCGCTGCATCTTGGTCACGCCGATGGCCGGAATACTCACGAGCAACTCGGTCACTCGCAGCCGACCCTCGGTTCCGATCGGGTTCGCAATCGCTGTGGCGAGTACCTCGAGCGCGGTCCGTTCGCCGGAGGCAACCTCCGCCTTGACCCGGGCGCGGGCACGGCGTGCCGCGACAGCGGCACGGGAGGCAGCCACCCGGTCGACTTCGGGCGGGGTTGGACGATTTTCAGCCACGAACGGCACCTACCTCGGCTACTCGGCGCTCAATGGCTTCTTCGATTCGGTGGGGTCCGGCCGAGAGCACACTGCGCGATTCACTCACGATAACCCCATCGGCGTATCCGCCATATATCGAGATCAGATCCATAATATTCCCACCTTGGTGTCCGAAGCCCGGTGCGAGCACGGGTGTTCGAAATTCGGTCGGCGCCTGGTGCACGTCAATGCCAAAGCGGGCCAGGTCGAGAGTGGCTCCCAGCACGACGCCGATCGACCCGAGACCGGTCACTGCACGAACGGATGCCGCCATTTCGGTGGCCCGGCCGACACGCGCATTGCGCTCTCCGACATCATCGAGAATGGCGCGGGCGACACTCGAACCGGCGTAGCTCCCGTCGGCTACGATCGCTCGCTGAATGTCTTCGGCCTCGGGGTTGGACGTCGCGGCAAGCAGGAAGACACCCTTGCCGTGTGCTGCCGCGAGACTGAGTGACGAGTCGAGCGAACCGACACCCATGTACGCGGCCAGGGTGAGGGCATCCACTTCGAGCGGGGAACCGGGTGAGAACCAGGCCTCGGCATACGCCAGTGCGCTCGTGCCGAGGTCGCCGCGTTTGGCGTCGCCGATCACGAGCAGACCAGCCTGCCGGGCGTCGGCCAGTACCCGTTCGAGCGCGACGAACCCGGCCGAACCGAAACGTTCGTAGAAAGCGACCTGAGGTTTGACGAGGCCGACCCGGCCGGCCGCAGCGGCGACAACCGCGCGGCCGAAGGATTCGGCGCCGGCGGCCGTATCGGGTAGGTTCCAGTCGCTCAGCAGCCAGGAGTGCGGATCGATGCCCACGCACAGCTGGCCGCGCTCGGCGAACACTCCAGCGAGACGATCACCGAAGGAGAGACCCGATCCGGTCACGCCCGGTTCAGGCGACCTCGTCACAACAGGGCCGTTCGCGCGGTGGCGTATTCCTGGAGCGAGGTCACCTCGAACCCGTCGCGAATGGAGTCGATTGAGGCGACCGCGGCGCTGAGCTCCGCAATCGTGGTGAACAACGGCAGGTCGCCGGCAACGGCGGCTGCGCGAATCTCATAGCCGTCGGCCCTGGCCGTGCTGCCACCGGGGGTGTTGATGACGATCTGAATCTCTTCGCGGCGAATGAGCTCGACGATGGACACGTCGTCCTCCCCCGTTTTCTCACTGAACTTGGTCACGACGCGGGCACGGATACCGTTGCGCTGCAGCACCTCGGCGGTACCGATGGTCGCGGTGATCTCGTAGCCGAGCTGCTGCAGCCGCAGCATGGGCAGGATGATCGCGCGCTTGTCGCGGTCGGAGACCGACACGAAGACGGTACCGGACAGCGGAATTCCACCGTAGGCGGCGAGCTGGCTCTTGGCAAAGGCCCGCGGAAAGTCGCGGTCGATGCCCATGACCTCGCCGGTGGAGCGCATCTCCGGGCCGAGGATGGAGTCGACGACGAGGCCCTCGGGGGTGCGGAACCGGTTGAACGGCAACACGGCTTCCTTCACCGCGACCGGTGATTCGATCGAAACGCGAGAGCCGTCGATCAGCGGCAGCTTGCCCTCGGCCTTGAGCTCGGCGATGGTCGTACCGACCATGATCAGCGCGGCGGCCTTGGCGAGCGTGATGCCCAGCGCTTTCGCGACGAACGGCACCGTGCGCGAGGCGCGCGGGTTGGCCTCGAGCACGTAGAGCACACCGGCGCCGATCGCGAACTGTACGTTGAGCAGGCCCTTCACGCCGATACCGCGGGCGATGCCGAGCATGGCTTCGCGTACCCGGTCAATTTCGGCGCGCCCGAGGGTGACCGGCGGCAGGGTGCAGCTCGAGTCGCCGGAGTGGATTCCGGCCTCTTCGATGTGCTCCATGACGCCGCCGATGTAGAGCTCGTGACCGTCGTAAATAGCATCGACGTCGATCTCGATCGCATCGTCGAGAAAACGGTCGACGAGAAGCGGATGCCCCGCGCCGATGATTCCCTGCCCGGCCATGCGGGTGAAGTAATCGGCGAGCGACGGGGAATCGTAGACGATCTCCATGCCGCGGCCGCCGAGCACGTAGCTTGGGCGCACGAGCACCGGGTAACCGATCTCTTCGGCGACCACGACGGCACCGGCGAAGTCGATCGCTGTTCCGTTGCGGGGCGCGAGCAGGCCGGCATCGTCCAAAATCTTCGAGAACAGTCCGCGTTCCTCAGCGAGGTCGATCGCGTCGGGGGTGGTGCCGAGAATGGGGATACCCGCCGCTTCCAGGCCTCGGGCGAGGCTCAATGCGGTCTGGCCGCCGAGCTGTACGACGACGCCGACGAGTTCGCCGCTCTGGCTTTCGGCGTAGATGACCTCGAGCACGTCTTCCAGGGTGAGCGGTTCGAAGTAGAGCCGGTCGCTCGTGTCGTAGTCGGTAGAGACCGTCTCGGGGTTGCAGTTGATCATGATGGTCTCGTAGCCGGCCTCCGACAGTGCGAAAGAGGCGTGCACGCAGGAGTAGTCGAATTCGACACCCTGCCCGATGCGGTTCGGGCCGGAGCCCAGGATGACGACTTTGCGGCGGTCGCTGGCGACGACCTCGGTTTCGTCGTCGTAGCTGGAGTAGTGGTACGGCGTGAGGGCGGGAAACTCCCCCGCGCAGGTGTCGACGGTCTTGAACACGGGACGCACGCCGAGAATGTGGCGCACGGTGCGGACATCCGCTTCGCCGAAACCGCGCAACTCACCGATCTGGGCGTCGGAGAAGCCGTGGTCCTTGGCGAGGATCATGACGTCGCGGTCGAGCCGGTCGGCGGCCTTGACCGAGTCGGCGATCTCGTTGATCAGAACGATCTGATCGAGGAACCACGGGTCGATCTTGGTGGCGGCGAAGACCTGATCGATGGTCGCGCCACGGCGGAGGGCCTGCTGCACGGTGACGATGCGGCCGTCGGTTGGAATCTCGGCGGCAATGAGCAGTTCGTCGACCGTGCGGGATTCCTCACCCCAGTGAAAGCTCGAGCCGCGCTTCTCGAGCGAGCGCAGCGCCTTCTGCAATGCGGATGTGAAGCTGCGACCGATCGCCATGGCTTCACCAACCGACTTCATGGTCGTGGTCAGGCGCATGTCGGCGGCCGGGAACTTCTCGAACGCGAAGCGCGGCACCTTGACCACGACATAGTCGAGGGTGGGTTCGAAGCTTGCCGGGGTGACACCGGTGATGTCATTGGGGATTTCGTCGAGACGGTAACCGATGGCGAGTTTGGCCGCAATCTTGGCGATCGGAAAGCCGGTGGCCTTGCTGGCCAGGGCAGAGGAACGCGAGACCCGCGGGTTCATCTCGATCACGATGACGCGGCCGTCGACCGGGTTGATCGCGAACTGGATGTTGCAGCCGCCGGTGTCGACGCCGACGGCGCGGATGATGTCGATGGAGATGTCGCGCAGGTGCTGGAATTCACGGTCGGTCAGGGTGAGGGCCGGGGCGACGGTGATCGAGTCGCCGGTGTGGACACCGACCGGGTCGATGTTTTCGATGGAGCAGACGACGACGGTGTTGTCGGCCGTGTCGCGCATCATCTCGAGCTCGTACTCTTTCCAGCCGAGAATCGACTCCTCGAGCAGTACCTCGGTCGTCGGGCTGTGGTGCAGGCCGTCGGTGACGATGCGGCGCAGTTCCACCTCGGTGTAGGCAAAGCCCGAGCCGAGTCCGCCCATGGTGAAGGAGGGACGCACGACCAGCGGGTAGCCGAGGTCGGCGGCGTAGCCGACGGCTTCCTCGACCGTGCGGGCGATGAAGGACCGGGCCACGCCGGCGCCCGCGTCGATGACGAGCTGCTTGAAGATCATGCGGTCTTCGCCCTTGTTGATGGCGTCGAAGCTCGCGCCGATCAGCTCGACGTCGTACTTCTGCAGGATTCCGCGCTCGTGCAGCTGGATTGCCGCGTTGAGGGCGGTCTGCCCACCCAGGGTCGGCAGAATCGCATCCGGCCGTTCCTTGGCGATGATCGTCTCGAGAATCTCGGCCGTGATGGGTTCGATGTAGGTCGCATCGGCAAAGTCGGGGTCGGTCATGATGGTGGCCGGGTTCGAGTTGACCAGGATGACGCGAACGCCTTCCTCGCGCAGCACCCGGCAGGCCTGGGTGCCGGAGTAATCGAACTCGCACGCCTGGCCGATGACGATCGGGCCACTGCCGATGACAAGAACGCTGTTGATATCGTCGCGCTTGGGCATTATTTGGTTTCTCCTGCAATGCCGCGCTGCGAAGCCAGCACAACGTCTCTGAATCGATCGAACAAGTGGTTGGCGTCGTGCGGGCCGGAGGCTGCCTCCGGGTGATACTGCACCGAGAAAGCGTTGATGTCGAGGCAGCGGATGCCTTCGACTACCTGGTCGTTGAGGCTGTAGTGGCTCACTTCCACGCGACCGAACCCGGCGCGCGAGTCGTGGACGCCCTCGATAGGCATGTCGACGGCGAATCCATGGTTCTGCGAGGTGATCTCCACCCGTCCGGTGGTCTTGTCGAGCACGGGCTGGTTGATGCCCCGATGCCCGAACGGCAGCTTGTAGGTGCGAAACCCGAGTGCCCGGCCGAGCAGCTGGTTGCCGAAGCAGATACCGAAGTAGGGAATGCCGGCGCGGAGCACCTCCTGCAGCAGGGTGACGTGGGCGTCGGAGGCAGCCGGGTCACCGGGTCCGTTGGAGAAGAACAGGGCAGAGGGCTTCAGCGAGAGAACGTGTTCGGCGGTGACCGACTGCGGCAAGACGAGCACCTCGAACCCGCGCTCGGCGAGGTAGGTGAGCGTGCTGGTCTTCACACCGAGGTCGAGCACCGCGACGGAGCCGATGCGTTCGCCCTGGGCGGGAATCGAGAAGGGTTCGACCGTCGAGACCTCCAGCGAGAGATTGCGACCGCGCATGGGCGCGCCCGAGAGCACCCGTTCGAGCTGTTCACTGTCGGACAAGCCGAACAGGTCGCCCGAGAAGATGCCGCTCTTCATCGCGCCCTTCGAGCGAATGTGGCGGGTGATCGCACGGGTGTCGATGCCGCTGATCCCGACGACGCCCTGGGCTTCGAGGTCGTCGTCGAGGGTGCGGGTGGCACGATGATTCGAGGCGATCCGGGCCGGTTCCCGCACGATGAAGCCGGCGACCCAGATTTTCCTGGACTCCATGTCCTGGTCGTTCATTCCGGTGTTGCCGATGTGCGGGGCAGTCATGAGTACGATCTGCCCGGCGTAGGACGGGTCGGTCAGGGCTTCCTGATAGCCGGTCATGCCGGTAGCGAAGACGATTTCGCCGAGCGTCTGGCCTTCGCTGCCGTAGCGGCGGCCTACGAAGCGGCGGCCGTCTTCGAGAACGAGTACGGCCGGGCCCGGCCGGTCGGTCGCCGAGAAAGTGCTACTCACTGCGGGCAATACGGCGGCAGCGGATGCGACGGCGTCGCTTGGTGCGGCATCCGTTGGTACAGCCTGGATTGCTTCTGCCTGGTTTGGAGCGGTCGAGTCGGGCACGTCAGGCCTCGCTTTCATCTTGATGAGCCGTAGTGGCAATGGTTCGGATCGAGTCGACGAGGCGAGCACGATCATTGGGATCGATGATGCGAAAGAAGCTGTCAACGGCACGGCGGTCGTCGGGGCCGGAGGTGGTGCCCGGAGCGAGACGCCAGCCCAGGCAGACCAGACCGTCGGTTTCGACCACCCGGTCGATGGCCACCTGGGCCGCACCAACCGCGTCGACGGCGCTGGCAGCAATGAACACCGGCTGGTTACCATCGAGGTCGAGCGTCACGCCGGCCTCGGTCACGGTGACAGCGGCGCGGGCCCGAAAGCCCAGCCCGGGAATAGCCAGCCGCTCGAGCGGCGCGCCGCGGGGGGTGGTCGCCACATAGTAGGTCGCGGCACCGGCCAGTGCGGCTCCGGTGTCCTCCGGCATCGGGTAGCCGGCGGCAAGGGCGCCATCTCGTCGACTGCGCTTTCGCCAACTGCGCCACATGAGAACGAGAACGCCGAGCAGAACGAGGCCTGTGATGATGGCGGGAATGGACCTATCCATGGGTGACTACTCCTCTGGCGTGGCCGGCTATCTCGAGGCTGCTGAGAACCGCTCCGTCGAGCATCGTGGCATAGCCACGGTGGAACGTCGCTCGCACGTCGCCGGGCAGCGTCATGGACAGGTAGGGCGAGTTCGAGCTGGTACCGGCCAGGTCGGCGCGGCCGAAAACTCGGGTCGCTGCCGGGTCGTAGAGCGCCAGCTCGGCCGGGGAACCGACCGCGATCGGGTTGCCCTGACCGGCCAGGCCACCGATACGGGCCGGGGTGCGCGACAAAACGCGTTCGATGTCGGCCCAGTCGAGCAGCCCGGTGGCGACAACGGCGGCATGCACGACCGACAGAGCCGATTCCAGCCCCACCATGCCATTGGCGGCGGCGTCCCACTCGCAGTCCTTGCTTTCGGCTGGATGCGGTGCGTGGTCGGTCGCGACGATGTCGATCGTGCCGTCGGCGAGTCCGGCGCGCAGCGCCTCGACGTCTTCGCGGCTGCGCAGCGGCGGATTCACCTTGAACCGGGCATCGTAGCCGCGCACGAGGTCTTCGGTCAGCAGCAGGTGGTGCGGGGTGACCTCGGCCGTCACGTTGATGCCGCGAGCCTTGGCCCAGCGGATCACGTCGACCGAACCGGCCGTGGAGACGTGGCAGACGTGCAGGCGGGAACCGACGTGTTGGGCCAATAGGACATCGCGGGCGATGATCGACTCTTCGGCGACGGCCGGCCAGCCGATGAGACCGAGCTCACCGGAGAGGGCGCCCTCGTTCATTTGGGCTTTTTCGGTGAGGCGTGGTTCCTGAGAGTGCTGCGCGATGACGCCATCGAAGGCCTTGACGTACTCGAGGGCACGGCGCATGAGGAGCGGGTCCGAGACGCAGAATCCGTCGTCCGAGAACACCCGCACACGCGCCCTGCTCGATGCCATGGCTCCGAGTTCGGCGAGCTGTTTGCCGGCCAGGCCAACGGTCACGGCCCCGATCGGCTGAACGTCAACGTAGCCGGCGCTCTCGCCGAGGGCGAGTACCTGCTCGACCACCCCGGCAGTGTCCTGGGCCGGCAGGGTGTTGGCCATGGCGAACACACTCGTGAACCCGCCCCGGGCAGCGGCGCGGCTGCCGCTCAGCACGGTTTCGCTGTGCTCGTAGCCGGGTTCGCGCAGGTGGGCGTGCAGGTCGACCAGGCCGGGCAGCGCGATGAGGCCGTCGGCGTCGAGCACGCGCGCGCCGCTCGGGGACAGGCCGGTCCCGAGCTCGTCGATACGTCCGCCAGCCAGACGGATGTCGGTGCGCGTGCCGTCCGGCAAGGTCGCGCCGCGAATCAGCCAGGGTTCGCGCACGTCGTGTTGCTGTAATCCGTCAATCGACATTCTTCGATTCCTTCCGATCACCGGATAAGAGCAAGTAGAGCGCGGCCATCCGCACGGAGACACCGTTCGTGACCTGTTCGAGTACGGTCGAATTCGCGGAGTCGGCGGCCGCCGAGGAAATCTCCAGACCACGATTCATCGGGCCGGGGTGCATAACAATGCTAGCCGGACCGAGTCGGCCAAATCGCGCGTCGTCGAGTCCCCAGACCCGGGAGTACTCACGGCTGCTCGGAAAAAACGCTGCGCTCATCCGTTCGGTCTGGATGCGCAGCATCATGACCACGTCGGGGCCGGCATCGATCGCATCATCGAGGTCAAAGCTGAAGCGAGCCGGCCACAGTGCGGTGTTACTCGGCAACAGGGTGGGCGGGGCGACGAACGTGACCTCCGCGCCGAGAGTGGTGAGCAGCCAGAGGTTGGAGCGAGCCACCCGGGAGTGCAGTACGTCGCCGACGATGGTGACCGTGACCCCGTCGAGTCCCCGGCTACGGGAGGCCTGGCCGTGGATGCGACGGCGGATGGTGAACGCGTCGAGCAGTGCCTGGGTGGGATGCTCGTGGGTGCCGTCACCGGCGTTGATGATGCCGGCGTCGATCCACCCGCTCGCAGCAAGCACGGCGGGGCCGCCTGAGGCTGGGTGACGAATGACGACGCCGTCCGCACCGATTGCGGCGAGGGTCTGAGCGGTGTCTTTCAAGCTTTCCCCCTTCGACACGCTCGATCCCTTGGCGCTGAAGTTGATCACGTCGGCGCTGAGTCGCTTCGCAGCCGCTTCAAAGGAAATGCGGGTGCGGGTGGAGTCTTCGAAAAAAAGGTTCACCACGGTCTTGCCGCGCAGGGTCGGGAGCTTTTTGACCTCGCGCTGTGCCACATCCGCCATGTCTTCGGCAATGTCGAGCAGGTTGATGGCCTCGTCGCGGGAGAGGTCTTTGGTGGAAAGAAGGTGCCTCATCGGTCACTCCGTCCATCGATCGAGACGGATTCGTCACCGTCGATCTCTTCGAGGTGCACGTTGATGCGTTCGTCAGCAGCCGTCGGCAGGTTTCGACCGACGAAGTCGGCGCGAATCGGCAGCTCACGATGGCCGCGATCAACGAGCACGGCCAGGCGCACGATATTCGGACGGCCGTGGTCTCCGAGCGCGTCGAGGGCGCTGCGGATGGTGCGCCCCGAGTACAACACGTCATCGACGAGCACGACGGTAGCGTCGTCGATGCGGCCAGGCACCTCAGTGCGCGACGGCGTGCGCGTACGTCCGTGGGCGAGATCGTCACGATAAAGCGTCACGTCAAGCGATCCGACCCGAAGGGCGGTTGCCGCTGGTTCGATCCGCTGGATGATCTCGGCGATGCGGCGGGCGAGGATCACGCCCCGCGTCGGAATACCGAGGATGACCAGGTTGTCCGGCCCCCGATTGGACTCCAGGATCTCGTGGGAAATTCGAGTCAACGCGCGGGTGATGTCAGCTTGGGTGAGCACAATGTGCGCCAAATGCCGACCTCCTTCCCCGTCTCACAGGACGGATCATTAAAGGATGTCTGATTACCAGTAGCTTACCGTTGGCGCCGTTGTCCGCGCACCAACGGCTTCGGGGAAAGCGAATTACGAAAAAGCAGCGGCAACGAAAGCCTGAAATTCGGACCGGTCAAGGTTGCTGCCGGTGTAGAGCGCCCCGTCAACGAGCACGGTTGGGGTGCCCTGAATAGAGGCGACCTCAGCACCCGCGATCGGCCCGGTCAGGGCTGTTTCGGTGTTCTGCTGCGACCAGGTCTGGTATTCACCAGCTTCAACGCAGTCGGCGATGCTGACCGCCCCGGAAGCGAGGTCTACGAGTTGGCTATCGCTGAGCCCGGTCGTCTGTTCAAGTGGTTGCTCGGCGAACAACGCTGACAGATAGTCGAGGCTCTGATCGGGGTTCAGGGTGGCCTGGCAGGTCAGCGCTGCGGATGCGCGGCTGGAGTAGTTCGTGCCCTGAGAGACTCGGTCGAGAAAGGTGAGCGAGTGCACCCGGAGGGTGATAACGCCGCTTTCCACACCCGCGGCCAGCAGTTCTCCGTTGGTCTTCTCGAACTGGGCGCAGAACGGGCACATCAAATCCACATACTCGTCGACGATGACGGCGCCGGTACCGAATTCGAGATATCCGCCATCGAAGTTGGCGGCGCCGAGCTGACCGGTCGGCAGTGGTGCCGGAGATTCCGTCGGCGTCGAGGAGGCCAGGCCTGCATTCAGCGCGACGAAGAATGCTCCGACAGCGGAGGCGAACACGATCAGTAAAACAACCAGAAAGGCTGTCACAGCAAGGTGGACGTATCCGATGATGAGACCGGCCAACGCAAAACCGCGGCCGAGTTCACCGCGTGCGCGAATCTGCCCCAGCGCGATGTGCCCCGTGATGACTGCGACGAGACCAACGAAGAACGACGACGCGAGTGACACAATCGCCAGGGTGTTGGTCTTCGGTACGGTCGCAAACGGAATAACCGGCCCCGGCAGCGGCGGCGCATATGAGTTGGGCTGCATCGGCTCGTCGCGAAAGCCGTTCGGTCCGAAGCTATCCATGTTCGTGTCCTTCGGTGACGTCGAGGCGCGCCCGGCGACAGCCGAACCTGCCGATCGGGTCGTTAGGCAGACGGCGCGGTTTGGGCGATCTTGCCGAGCAGCCCGTTGACAAAACCGGCCGAGTCATCCGTTGAGAAAATCTTGGCGGCTTCGACGGCTTCATCGATGGCGACGGCGTGCGGTACTGCGTCGTTGTACAGGATCTCCCAGATACCGATCCGCAAAATGGCACGATCGATGTTGGGCATGCGAGCGAGCGACCAGCCTTGCGAGTAGGTCTCGATGAGTTCGTCGATCTCTTCGCGGTGGTCGACGACCCCGTCGACGAGCTCCCGGGCATACAGCCAGGACACCAGGCGGGCTGGCTCGCTTGCTGCGCGCTCAGCCTCGATCGCGAGCGACTCCGGAATGCTGATCTGGCGCACATCCGCGATGTACAGGATGTCAATGGCGCGCTTGCGAGCCTTGGTACGTGCGCTCATTCGTTGACGCGGCCGAGGTAGTCGCCGGTGCGGGTGTCGACCTTGACCTTGGTGCCCTGCTCGAGAAACAGCGGAACCTGAATTTGGTAGCCGGTCTCCACGGTGGCCGGCTTGGTGCCGCCGGTGGAACGATCGCCCTGCAGGCCTGGCTCGGTGTAGGTGATTTCCAGGGTGACGGATGCCGGCAGCTCGACGTACAGCGGGTTGCCGTTGTGCAGGGCCACGGTCACGGCCTGGTTTTCGAGCATGAAGTTGCTCGCATCACCCACGACCGCAGCGGAGACGGTGATCTGGTCATAATCGGCCACGTCCATGAAGACGTAGGCGTCACCGTCGTTGTAGAGGTACTGGAAGTCGCGACGATCAACGTTCTCGGTCTCGATCTTGGCGCCGGCGTTGAACGTGCGGTCAACGGTCTTACCCGAGACGACGTTCTTCATCTTGGTACGAACGAAGGCGCCGCCCTTGCCCGGCTTGACGTGCTGAAACTCGACGACGGCCCAGAGCTGGCCATCCATGTTGAGTACGACGCCGTTTCTGATATCAGCGGTAGAAGCCATGGGAGGGGTGTTCCGTTCAATTGATAAGGTGCGCGGGTGCAAATGGCACCGTGTGAAGTCTAGGTGCCGAAGCCACAAGCGCCAAAGGCACCGTTTCGACCCTGCGTCACGAAGCGGTGACGAAGTCCAGTGCCAACCGGTAGGAGTCGAAGCCAAGACCGGCAATGACACCGGTCGCGATGGCGCTCACCACACTCGTGTGGCGAAACGTCTCACGAGCGTGCGGGTTCGAGATGTGCACCTCGATCAACGGCAGGCCAGCCTTGGTGACGAGGGCAGCGGCATCCCTCAGCGCGTAGCTGTAGTGCGTGAACGCTGCCGGATTCAGGATGACCGGCATCCGCTCGTCGACTGCCTCGTACAGCCAGTGGATCAGCTCTGCCTCGTCGTCGGTCTGCCGCAGGTCGATCAAGACCCCGTCACGAGCGGATGCGACGAGCAGCTCCCGCAGGTCCTCCAGGTTCGCCGACCCGTACACGTCTGGCTCGCGACTACCCAGGCGCCCGAGGTTCGGACCGTTCAGAACCAGCACTGTACTCATGCTCTCAGCCTAGGCCGTCCCCGTGCAGCTGCCGTGTCGGCAGTCTCCGTCAGGGAGTGAGTACGGCCACGCCGTCATCGTGGGCGACGAACAGGCCGGTAATGCGCATGAGTTTGCCAAAGGACTCGGTCAACTCCACTGCCCAGGCCTGGTCTGGGGCGGTGCGGGCCGCTGACCCTGGTCGTTCCAGGGTCACAATGAGGCTGCCCCCCGGGGCGTCCCGGGCCAGGATTTCATTGATTCTCACGGCGAACGGTCGCACCGAACCAGGTTCCGGCCGGAGCGGAATGCCGTCGAGGGGAATCATCAGTGGGAGCTGTTGCCCGTGGGCGTCGAGAACCATGAGCCAGAGCTGGCGGCGGATAGCGGGGCCGATCAGGTCGAAAACCCGTGCCTTGGCCTGCACCACAGTGCTCACGGGCGGAGCGTCGTCGATGTTGATTGTCATGTGCCCAGCATGAGCCGGTCTCGTAGTCGCGAAGGATTATCCACAGGAATTTCCTGAATCCGCTCGGCTGTGGGTATCTTCCGGCGGGCGTCCGGTCGTCCGGGTGTCGGCGACGTTGCGGTTCAATTCGGACGGCGACGTTGCGGTTCAATTCGGGCGACGGCGGTGGCACGGTTCGGGTAGTTCGATGGTCCGCACGCCCCGCTGCGTCAGTGCCCGTAGAATGACACTGAAACGGCGGCCGCGGCAGCTGCGCCCGCTACTGCTAATGGAGGCAGACGCTGATGGGACACGGCTTGAAGAGTACCTCGTCGGTTCCGTCCGGGTCGGCGTACGAAAGCCTGCTCGCCCTGGAACGGGCCCACGAATCCGCCGTCACAGACCGAGTCTTCCAGTCCGGCGTGCGCCAGCTCGTGCAGGATTCCTGGCAGCGGTCGCTCTCTCTCAGCCTCGACCCCGGCAGTGTGGCACCCGAGCGGGCACTGACCGATATCGAACTGCGGGACCTGCGCAACCAGCATCCGCTCGCCACGGTATTGCCCGTCGTGCAGAACCTGCTTATTCGCCACGCCTTTGATGCTGAGTTACTCGTGGCCATCGGCGACGAATCCGGCCGGTTGCTCTGGATCGACGGCGACCGGGCGCTGCGCCGCCAGGTCGAGGAAATGCTGTTCGTCGAGGGAGCGGACTGGTCAGAAAAACGGGTCGGAACCAGCGCCCCCGGTACCGCACTGGCCCTGGACCGCGGTATTCAGATTCGGCGGGCCGAACACTTCAACGCCCTCGCGCACCCCTGGAGCTGCACGGCCGTACCCATCCACGATCCAGACACCGGCAAAATCCTCGGCGTGATCGACATCACCGGCGGCGATCAGGCGGTCGCACCGCAAACACTCCCCCTCGTTGAAGCAGCTGTCGCCGCGATGGAGGCAGAGTTGCGCATCCAGCGTCTTGGCCAGCCGAATTCTTCGCCGCCCGCTCGCCGGTCGCATACATCGCTGCCGACGACCGTGCGGCGACTGGCGCCGGCCGGTCTGAGTGTGCTCGGCACCGATCACGGCCAGTTATGTTGCGGCGGCCGCACCGTGGATGTCTCGCCCCGCCACACCGAGATTCTCACACTTCTCGCCTGGCACCGCGAAGGACTTTCCGCCGATCGTCTGGCCAGCTACCTCTTTGATCTGGACACAGCAGTGGAAACGCTGCGCGCCGAAATGGTGCGGGTACGCAAGGTACTCGCCCTCCTCGATCCCTCGATCACGATCACCTCCCGGCCGTATCGGCTGGAATCACGGCTCGAACTCGATGCGCAACAGGTGTTGGCCTTTCTGGATCGCGGCGCTCACCGGGTGGCTCTCGGCGCCTACCGCGGCGCTGTACTCCCGGGATCGTCCGCTCCCGGGATCATCGAAATCCGTTCAGAAGTGAGCAGCCGACTGCGCGAGGCAATGCTCGCGGATGCTTCGGTCGACCTGCTGCTCACCTACGCGCGTACCGAAGAAGCCACCTGGGACGCCGAAGTCTGGCGGGCCTGCCTCGAGCTGCTCCCGGCCCGATCGCCCAAACGTGCAACGGTCGTGGCGCATCTTGCCCGCATCGAAGTCGAAATCGGTGGCCATCGCAACATTTTGCAACGTCCCCCCTCCTAGAGTAGAAATAGGCCGCAGGTTTGCGAGCCCGACACCGTCGTCGAAAGAGGAGTGACATGACCGTCTATTCAGTCCCAGGAACACCCGGCTCCAAAATTACCTTCAAGTCCCGCTACGAGAACTGGATCGGCGGCGAATGGGTCGCCCCCGTCAAAGGCCAGTACTTCGAAGACATCACCCCGGTCACCGGCAAGGCATTCGCCGAAGTGGCTCGGGGCACCGCCGAAGACATCGAGCTGGCGCTCGACGCCGCCCACAAGGCTGCTCCCGCCTGGGGAAAGACCAGCCCCGCCGAGCGCGCCGCGGTCCTGGGCAAGATCGCCGACCTCATCGACGCCAATGTCGAAATGCTCGCCGTCGCCGAAACCTGGGACAACGGCAAGGCCATTCGCGAGACGATCAATGCCGACATTCCCCTCGCCGCCGACCACTTCCGCTACTTCGCTGCGGCGATCCGCGCCCAAGACGGCGACCACGCCCAGCTCGACGGCGACACGGTCTCATATCAGTTCCACGAGCCGCTCGGCGTTGTCGGCCAGATCATTCCGTGGAACTTTCCCATTTTGATGGCCGTCTGGAAGCTTGCCCCTGCCCTCGCCGCCGGCAATGCGGTCGTCCTCAAGCCAGCCGAGCAGACCCCGGTCTCGATTCTCGTTCTGATGGAGCTCATCGGCGACATCCTCCCCCCGGGAGTGGTCAACATCGTCAACGGTTTCGGCCTCGAGGCCGGCAAGCCGCTCGCCTCGAGCAACCGCATCCGCAAGATCGCCTTCACCGGGGAAACCACCACCGGCCGCCTGATTCTTCAGTACGCCTCGGCCAATATCATCCCGTCGACCGTCGAGCTCGGCGGTAAGAGCCCGAATATCTTCTTCAGCGACGTTGCAGAGGCGAAGGATGCGTTCTACGACAAGGCCCAGGAAGGCTTCGTGCTGTTCGCCTTCAACCAGGGAGAGGTCTGCACGGCCCCCAGCCGGGCGCTGCTACAGAAGCCGATCTACGACAGCTTCCTCGGGGACGCGGTCACGCGCGCCAAAAAGATCATCCAGGGCAACCCGCTCGACACGGACACCCAGATGGGCGCACAGGCCAGCAACGACCAGCTCGAGAAGATCCTGTCGTACATCGACATTGGCACCAAGGAGGGCGCGAAACTGGCGCTCGGCGGCGAACGAGCCGATCTTGGCGGTGACCTCACCGACGGCTACTATGTGCAGCCGACCATCTTCGAGGGCCACAACAAGATGCGCCTGTTCCAGGAGGAGATCTTCGGACCGGTACTGGCCGTGACGAGCTTCACGGACTATGACGACGCTATTTCCATCGCCAACGACACCATCTATGGCCTCGGAGCGGGTGTCTGGTCGCGCAACGGTAACGTCGCCTACCGGGCTGGCCGTGATATCCAGGCCGGTCGTGTCTGGGTCAACAATTATCACGCCTACCCGGCCGGCGCCGCGTTCGGCGGCTATAAGAGCTCCGGCATCGGCCGGGAGAACAACAAGCTCGCGCTCGGTCACTACCAGCAAACCAAGAACCTGCTGGTTTCCTACTCAGAAAATAAGCTCGGCTTCTTCTAAACCGATCAATCTGGTCGCCGAGTAGCCCTATCGGTGGGAGTTCGCTGGAGGGCTGGCCGGGGGGCTGCCAACGACGTAACGTCGTAGGCAGCCCTTTTTATCATCATCCGTCTAGCAGGAGGTCAGTCAATGTCGACACCCACGATCACCGCATCGGTCACGATCGCCGATGAAACCGTTCCCCGCGTGCAGCTCGCCCCGGTCGCGGTCGACCTGCTCCGCAGCCTGTGGGAGGAGCACGGACCCCTCATGTTCCACCAGTCCGGCGGATGCTGCGACGGTAGTTCCCCGATGCTGTTCATGGCCGGCGAGTTCATCACCTCCGACCAGGACGTGCGCCTCGGCCAGTTCGATATCGCTCCGGCCAATGAGCCCAGCCAGCCCCTCGACTTCTGGATGTCCGCCGAACAGTTCACCTACTGGAGCCACACCTTCCTCACCGTCGACGTCGTACCGGGTCGCGGCAGCGGCTTCAGCGCCGAAGCCCCGCGCGGTGTGCGCTTTCTCATCCGCTCCGAGCTCATGACCACGATGACCCCGTTTGCCGACTCGGCCGAAACCGACACCGCCGGAGAGGATGCCGTGGCCAGCGCCACGAAGGCTGTTCCAGCCTGAGGCTACTGGCCGATGGCCTGGTACGCGCTGAACAACAAGGAGGCGTCCGGGCCCTCGAGGATGGTGGGCTTGCCCACATCATCGAGCACGACAAAGCGCAGCATGCCGCTGCGCGTCTTCTTATCGCGCTGCATCGTGGCGAGCAGGGTGGGCCAGCGACCCACCGGATAGCCGGTGGGCAGGGTCAGCGATTCGAGAATGCTGCGGTGCCGGTCGACGACCTCGACCGGGAGCCGGCCACTCAGTGCGGCGAGCTCGGCCGCGAACATCATTCCGACGGCAACGGCAGCGCCGTGGCGCCAGCCGTACCGTTCGGCGTGCTCGACCGCGTGGCCGAGGGTATGGCCGTAGTTGAGGATCTCACGGAGGCCGACCTCCTTAAAGTCCTCCCCCACGATGCGGGCTTTCATCGCGATGGACAGTTCGATCAGCCGGCGAAATTCGAGGGTTGTCGGGTCGGTGGCGCGGTCGACATCCGCTTCGATGATGTCGAGAATTTCGGGAACCTGGATGAAGCCGGCCTTCACGATTTCCGCGAAACCGGCCAGGATCTCATTTTTCGGCAGCGCGTCGAGCAGGTCCAGGTCGCAGAGCACGGCGGCGGGCGCGTAGAAGGTGCCGACGAGGTTCTTACCCTCGGCGGTGTTGATGCCGTTCTTGCCGCCAACGGCGGCGTCGACCATGCCGAGTACACTCGTGGGAATCTGCACGAGCTTCACACCGCGCAGCCAGGTAGCCGCAACGAAACCGGCGAGGTCGGTGACCGCGCCGCCACCGAGTCCGATCACGGCGTCGGTACGGCTGAAGTCGGATTGACCCATCACGCCCCAGCAGAACGCTGCCACCTCGACGCGCTTGGCGGCCTCGGCGTCGGGAACTTCAGCGAGCAATACTTCGGAATAGGTTTCGAGCAGGCTATCCCGCAGTGCAACGGCGCGGGCACCGACGGTGGAGGTGTGCACGATGAGTACCTTGTTGACGCCGCTGCCCAGCTGCTCGGCGACGGTGGTGACGAGGCCACGCCCCACGTGGACCTGATAGCTATCGACCCCCGTCACGGTGATCACGGTAGTTGCGGGCTGCTCGGTCATCTCGGTCATCTCGGTCATCCTGAAAATCTCACTCATCATTTCTTTCTTGTACCCAATTCACGATTTCGTCGGCGATGCCGCTGATGGGTCGGTTGGAAGTATCCAAGTGAATCGTCGCGAGGGCCTCATAAGTGGAGCGACGAACGTTGTAAATGCGTTCCCAGTCGGCGATTCCCCCCGCCAGAAGCGGCCTTTTGCCGCCCCCCAGGCGCGCCTGCACTGCCGCCGTCGTGACGCTCAGGTAGACGACCGTCGCGTTTTCGAGATCGGACTGGGTGTCGGCATTCAGCACCGCTCCCCCACCGAGCGACACGATGGCGGGCTCACCGAGAGCCCAATCGACGGCTTCGCGCTCGATGATGCGAAAGTACTCTTCGCCCTCACGAGCGAAGATCTCGCCAATCGGACCGTAGCGTTCGACGATGCGTTTATCGGTGTCGATGAAGGGCACGTCCAGGCCGCGCGCCACTCGGCGACCGATCTTGGTCTTACCGGCGGCCATCGGCCCGATGAAGACGATCGGCAGCAACGAGTTACGCAGACTCAGCATCGGTCAGGCCGAAAACTCGTCACAGTGTCGCGTCGCTGGACGCACCCGTGCGCAGGTTGGCGGGAATTTCGGCCAGATAAGACTGAAGGTTACGGCGGGTCTCTTTGATCGAGTCGCCGCCGAACTTCTCGAGCACCGAATTCGCGAGCACGAGCGCCACCATGGCCTCGGCAACGACACCGGCCGCCGGAACCGCACAGACGTCGGAGCGTTGGTGGTGCGCCGCTGCCGGCTCGCTCGTTGCCACGTCGACCGTGCGCAGCGCCCGGGGAATCGTGGCGATCGGCTTCATGCCGGCGCGAACGCGCAGCACCGTGCCGGTGCTCATACCGCCCTCTGTGCCGCCGGCCTTGTCGCTGACCCGCACAATCACGCCATCCGCTTGCACGAGTTCGTCGTGCGCGTCGGACCCGCGACGACGGGTGGTCTCGAAACCGTCGCCAACCTCGACGCCCTTGATCGCCTGTATGCCCATGAGGGCAGCGGCGAGCTGCGAATCCAGACGGCGGTCCCAGTGCACGAATGACCCGAGGCCTGGGGGGAGATTGTAGGCGAGCACTTCGACGACGCCGCCGAGGGTGTCACCATCATCGTGCGCGGCATCCACTTCAGCGACCATCAAAGCGGATGTCGCGGCGTCGAAACAGCGCAGCAAGTCAGCGTCAAGGGCGTCGACGTCTTCGGGCAGCGGCAACGGCGCGCCGTCTGGCACGCGCACCGGTCCGATGGCGATCGTGTGGCTGACCAGGTGAATCCCCAGCTCGTTCAGAAAGGACCTGGCGACGGCGCCCAGCGCGACCCGTGCGGCGGTTTCCCGAGCGCTGGCGCGTTCGAGCACCGGGCGGGCTTCGTCGAAGTCGTACTTCTGCATGCCGACCAGGTCGGCGTGACCGGGCCGCGGTCGGGTCAGCGGTGCTCCACGACCGCGACTGATCGTGCCGGGGTCCACCGGCGCTGCACTCATCACGTCGACCCATTTGGGCCACTCCGAGTTGCCAATGCGCAGTGCGACCGGACCGCCGAGGGTGAGCCCGTGCCGCACCCCACCGGAGAGCGTGAGCTCGTCCTCTTCAAATTTCATGCGCGCGCCTCGGCCGTAGCCGAGCTTGCGGCGCGCCAGATCGAGGCGGATCGATTCAAGGGTGACCGGGATTCCAGCGGGCAAACCCTCGACAATGGCGATGAGTTCGGGGCCGTGAGATTCTCCGGCGGTGAGCCAACGAAGCATGGTTCCTATCTTTCCACAGCATCGTCGAAGCCAGTGTCACGGGTGAGCGCACCGCGCATGGCCGCGAGCACGGACGCCTCGTCGGACAATGGTTCAAACGGGTCAGCGGTAACGAAGACCCGCACTTGGATGAGTGCCTGATGCAGCAGCATTCCGAGTCCGTTCACCACCGTGCCCCCCGCCGCCTGCCACGACGTGGCGACCCCACTCGGCCACGGTGAGTACGCGACGTCGAACAAGACGGCACGTTCGCGCAGTTCCAGCGGGAGCAGCGACGGCAGCACGGTTCCTCCCGGCAGTGTGCTGATCACGACATCGCTATCGACCCGGCTCACCCCGCTGAAATCCTGCAGGTCAACGACCACGCCCAACGTTCGGCCGAGCTCGACCAGTGGCAGCGCTTTTCGTGCGTCCCGCATGAGCACCGTGACGAACTCGGCGCCGAGTTCTGCTGCCGCCATCAAAGCGGATGACGCCGTCGCGCCCGCCCCGAGCAGAGTCACGTGCGTCGCCTGGGTGACGCCACTTTCGGCGAGGGCGCGCACCAGACCCGCAACATCCGTGTTGAAGCCACTCAGTGTGCCGCGCCCCTTGACCCGGCGCAGCAGCACCGTGTTGACCGAACCGGTCAGCTCGGCAACCCGGTCGCAGTCGTCGATGAACGGCAGAACCTCCTGCTTGAGCGGCATCGTGAGTGACAAACCTCGCCATTCTGGCTCGAGCTTGCTCAGGAACATGGCGAGGGATCCTGATTTGACCTCGACGGCATCGTAGGACCAGTCGAGTCCCAGCTGCCGGTAGGCGGCTCGGTGCACCAGCGGCGAACGAGAATGCTTGATCGGCGAGCCGAGCACCGCAAGCCGATTCGAGGTCAGGCTATCCATATTCGGGGTGCTCCCTCATCCAGTTCTGCCAGACGACGACTGCGGCGTCGTGTTCTGCCACGGTCGTGGAGAAGACCGTCTCGCCGGTATCGAGGTTGACGGTCACGAAGAACAGCCACGGGCCGTCCAGCGGGTTCAGGGCGGCGTCAATAGCCAGGTCACCCGGGTTCGAGATGGGGCCGACGACCATGCCGGGGTGCACGTAGGTGTTGTACGCGTTGCCGGCATCGCCGCGTTCGGCATCGGTCGTGGTCACGAGGTGGGTGTTTCCCGTACCGTAAGCGACGGTCGCATCGGACTGCAGCAAACCGCTCTGCCACCGCGCTGGCTCCAGCCTGTTCAGAAAGACCCGGGATACCTTGTAGTAATCGGCGGCGAGACCAGCTTCTCGCTGAATGAGTGAGGCGAACACGACGGTCGACCAGCGGTCGGTAACAGCGACCCCCGCCGAGTCGAGGGCCTCGAACTGCCGATCGACCATAGCCTGCAGGACGACCTGGGCGGTGTCCCCCGGTGAGAACGTGTAGGTGGCAGGAAAGAGAAAACCTTCGAGCGTGGTCGCTTCGGGCGGTAAACCAAACGAGCCCACGTTGGCCGCAGCAGCTTGCACATCGGTGAGAGGAATGTCAGTGCCCTCGGATATCGACTGCAACACGTCGACGGCCGCGGTTCCCTCCGGAACGACGACGGTCTGGCGTAGTCGCGTACCGTCAACGAGCAGCGCATCCAGGGCTGTGCTCGCGACCATTTTAGTCTTCAGCTGGTAGGCACCGGGCTGGAACACCGGCTCCGGGGTAGCCTCCAAGAGAAGCGCGTAAAACGCATCGAAGCTCTTCACTACGCCCCGGTCGACCAGGGTGGTGGCGATGTCCGAGCCGCCGTCACCACCGTGAATCATAACGACCACGTCTTCACCGGAGGCCGCTTCCTCGGTCGTGAAATCGGCGGGGCCCTGTGTGGCCGCGATGATTTGCGAGATGGGACCTTGGAGAAAGAAGTAGGCCCCGGCCACGAGCGCAGCCAGCACTGCAATGACGATGAGGCAGCCCCAGACACCCTTACGGCTGCGTTTTTCTCGCGGCGGTTCGTCGGCCAGCAGTGAGCGCCGGTTTGCACGGCCGTGGCCGGAGCCGACGCTCTCGAGCGTTGTCCGAAAGTCGGTGGCGTCGGTAGGGGGCACGGCTGCTTCGCTGGCCAATCGAGGCAACAGCGGTCCGTCTCCGGCGACGGTGACAGGAGGCGGCACGGCCTGGCTCTCTCCCGCGGCCGCTTGTTCCGCTGCGGCCTGCTGCGCGCGCAACTGCCGACGGCTCGGCAACGGCTCTTCCGGGGTGGAACTCGACACGGTTACGGCCTCTCTGTCGGTTCGACGGGCGACCCTGGCGGCCGCCCTGAGGCACGCTCACTGTCGAGCGCGTGTTGCAGAATGATAGTCGCGGCCACCTGATCAATCACTGGCCGGTGCGTTTTCGTGGACCGACCGGACGCCCGCAACGCCGACTGCGCAGACACGGTCGAGAGCCGTTCATCGACCAAGCGCACCGGCACGTCGAGAATTCGGTTGAGCCGCGCTGCGAAATCGATCGCGTCGTCGGTCGACGCGGTCACGTTTCCCGACAAAGCCAGGGGCAAACCGACGATGACCTCGACCGCGTCAAGCTCGAGCACCACAGCTCGAATGCGCACGAGGTCGGTCAGCCCGGCCAGGTCGCGGGCAACGGTTTCGACCGGTGTAGCAAGCATCCCGTGGTTGTCACTGCGGGAGACGCCAATGCGCACCTTGCCGACGTCGACGCCGACACGCACCCCTGACCGCATCGTTAGCGGCTGATCGCTGCTACGACGGCCTGCAGCGCGGCCGGGATGGCGTCGCCGTTGGGGCCGCCCCCCTGCGCGACGTCGTCCTTGCCGCCACCGCCTCCGCCGAGAATTCCCGCAACGGTCTTGGCGAGGCTTCCGGCCTTGTGACCGGCAGCTCGCGCGCCCGTGTTGGTGGCGACGATCACGACGGGCTTGCCCGCGGCAATGGCGGAGAGCGCCACAACCACCGCGTCGGTGCCGAGGCGATCTCGGGTCGCCAGAGCCAGCACGCGCAGGTCGTCGGGCGAACCGAGCACGCCGAGGTCTTCGGCGACAACGGTCACGGCGCCGACCCGGCGCGCCGTTGACAGCAGGGCCGGAACACGGTCGGTCAGGGCGCGGGCCTCGAAGGCGGCGATCTTCTTCTCCGCCGCCCTGAGGCTCGTCACGAGGTCGCTGATGCGTTCTGGCAGCTGTTCGCGCGGCGTTTTCAGGCTCGACGTGAGCTGCGAGACGAGGGCCCGTTCAGCGGCGAGATCGCGGAAGGCTTCAAGGCCGACCAGAGACTCGACGCGGCGGTTGGTCGATCCGACCGAGGCTTCACTGATGAGGTTGATCATGCCGATCTCAGCGCTGCTGGACACGTGCGTTCCGGCGCAGAGTTCACGCGACCAGGGGCCGCCAATGTCGACGACGCGCACGACATCGCCGTACTTCTCGCCGAACAGCGCCATAGCGCCAAGCGCCTTCGCTTCAGCGAGAGGCAGCTCCCGCGTGGTGACTGGCAGGTTGTCACGAATGGCGTTGTTGGAGATCTCTTCGATCTCGGTGCGGGTCGCCGGCGACAGTGCCTGGTTCCAGGAGAAGTCGAGTCGGAAGAACCCAGCCTTGTTGTAGGAGCCGGACTGATGGGCGTTGGGGCCGAGAACCTGCCGTAACGCGGCGTGCAGCACGTGCGTTCCGGAGTGCGCCTGGCGGGCACCGCGGCGCCAACTTTCGTCGACGACGCTCGTGGCGCGCTCTCCCACACCTACCTCGCCGGAGAGCACGAGTACTTTGTGGCTGATGAGGCCCCTGACCGGCTTCTGCACGTCGAGCACCTTGAGCTCGTAACCGGCACCGACGATGAGGCCGGCGTCCGCCTCTTGCCCACCGGATTCGGCCCAGAGCGCGGTCTCGGCGAGGATAACTTCGGCTGTTTGACCGGCAACCGCGCCCGTGACGGACTCGCCGTCGACGATGAGGCCCAGCACGGTTGACTCGTTCCGCAGGTTGTCATACCCGGTGAAGACGGTCTCACCAAGGGCTCGGAACGGGCTGTAGACGCCGAGGTCGGCGAGGGTCGTCTTCTTGGATTTCGCGTCGGCCTTAGCCAGGCTGCGCTGCTTGGTCATGAGCACGTCGAAGGCGTCACGGTTGACGCTCAGGCCGGCTTCTTCGGCAATCTCGAGGGTGATCTCGATGGGAAACCCGTAGGTATCGTGCAACAGGAAGGCCGTCGGGCCGGCCAGTTCGGTCTTGTTGGCCTTTTTCGTCTTCGCCACGGCAAGGTCGAGCACGGTGCTGCCGCTCGCGAGGGTGCGCAGGAAGGTTTCTTCCTCGGCGAACGCTGCCTGACTGATACGTCCGAAGTCGCTCTTTACCTCGGGGTAGGCGGCGCTCATGGCGTCACGCGAGGCGGGCAGCAATTCGGGAAGGCTGACGGTGTCGACGCCGAGCAGGCGCATGGCGCGCACGCTACGGCGCAGGAGGCGGCGCAGGATATAGCCGCGACCTTCGTTGGACGGCATGACGCCATCGCTCATGAGCATGAGGGAGGAGCGCACATGGTCGGCGACGATGCGCATGCGCACGTCATCGTCGTGGTCGGCGCCGTAGCGGCGGCCAGCGAGTGCGGCGGCACGGTCGAGGACCGGACGCACCTGGTCGATTTCGTACATGTTCTCGACGCCCTGCTTGAGGAAGGCGACGCGTTCGAGGCCCATGCCGGTGTCGATGTTCTTCTTGGGCAGGTCGCCAAGAATTTGAAAGTCGTTTTTACCGGTACTTTCGCCGCGCAGGTACTGCATGAAGACGAGGTTCCAGATCTCGACGTAACGGTCATCGTCCGTGGCCGGGCCGCCATCGGCTCCATACGCTGGGCCGCGATCGACGAAGATCTCTGAGCAGGGGCCAGCCGGGCCGGGCTGGCCGGTAGACCAGTAGTTGGATTCCATGCCGAGGCGCTGAATGCGGTTGTCCGGCACGCCGATGGCACGCCAGTACCGGTAGGCCTCGTCGTCATCGAGGTAGATGGTGACCCACAGTTCGCTTTCGCGAAAGCCGTAGCCGCCCTGGTTCTCCGGGGTGGTGAGCAGCTCCCAGGCGAAGCCGATGGCTTCTTCCTTGAAGTAGTCACCGAAGCTGAAGTTGCCGTTCATCTGAAAGAAGGTGCCGTGCCGGGGTGTTTTACCGACCTCTTCGATGTCGTTAGTGCGAATGCACTTCTGCACGCTCGTGGCGCGCGGATATGGCGCTGGAACGAGCCCGGTGAGGTATGGCACGAACGGCACCATGCCGGCCACGGTGAAAAGAAGGGTGGGATCGTCGCTCACCAATGACGCGGACGGCACAACGGTGTGTCCACGATCGGCGAAGAAGTCGAGCCAGCGCCCGCGAATGTCAGCAGTCTGCATGGTGTCCGTAGCTTTGATGGTGCGTGAGTGTGGTGATGCGAAAGACTGTGGTTCTGTGTGACCGGACGCCTACGGCGCGGTGGGCGTCGGCGCGTCGCCGACCGCGGCGTGCAGTTCGGCCTCGCGCTGGCGGTAGCCCTCAGAGATGGCCTCGCCGAACTCGCGGGCCTTGGTGTCGAGTTCGGTGAAGAACTGCTTGCCTTGCTGGGTCTTGTTGACCTCGTGGGCCACCACGAAGCCTGCGGCCACGCCAATGACCAACCAGATGACGTTCTTCATTGCACTTCTCCCTGAATCTGCGCTAGCCGGAGCCATCGATAAGTCGGGCGCGAGAATATCAGCGCCGAGTCCAGAGTAGCCGGTCAACCCCGATCACGCCGAGGCCGCGGCCGCCCGGCGCGAAACGCCGCACGTACGCCGGCAGAGAACCCGGCGAGCTTGATCAGCGGTCCGCCAACCGTCGCGGCGAACAACGCGACGAGCGCGGAAACGTTACCGGTGACATCCGCCACGTTGCTCGTGATGGTGTCCACTCGAGCCAGTTGTTGGTTGGCCCCGCGAATAGCATCGGTCGTTTCGGTCAGCATCGGAGTGATCCCCTCGCTGAGTTCATGGATGGCCGCGGTGGTTTCATCAAACACCCGACCCAATTTGACCAGCGGAATAGCGATGACCGCGACCAGAATCGCGAACACGCCGGCTGCGATAAGACCGGCAATATCTCCACCTGACACGGTGACTCCACTCAGTTCGATCTGCTCCTGCGGAGCGCGGGTATACAAAAAGGGCGGATCACCCTGGGGTGATCCGCCCTTCAGCGTACCGTTTCACACAGCCGGGGGCTGCCCTCAATCGGTCAGGTACTTAGCGAGCTGCGTAGTACTCCACGACGAGCTGAACTTCACAGGTCACCGGAATCTCGATGCGCTTCGGAGCGCGCACGAGGCGGGCCTGAAGCTTGTCGAGCTCAACCTCGAGGTACGGCGGGAGCTTGGGGAGCAGGTCGACGTGTCCGCCGGCTGCTGCAACCTGGAAGGGCTCCATGCCCTCGCTGCGAGCCTTGACGTGCATGAGCTGGCCCGGCTTCACGCGGAAGGACGGCCGGTCGACGAGCTCTCCATCAACGAGGATGTGACGGTGCACGATCATCTGACGCGCCTGGGCCGTGGTGCGCGCAATCGCGGAACGAACGAGAAGGGCGTCGAGACGGGTCTCGAGGATCTCCACGAGGTTCTCACCGGTCAGTCCCTGACGACGACGAGCCTGCTCGAAGGCAATTTTGAGCTGGGCTTCGCGGATGCCGTACTGGGCGCGTAAGCGCTGCTTTTCGCGAAGGCGCACGGCGTAGTCCGAATCGGTCTTGCGCTTGGTGCGGCCGTGCTCACCGGGTGCATAGGGGCGCTTCTCGAGGAAGCGAGCTGCCTTCGGCGTGAGGGCAATGCCCAGGGCGCGCGAGAGGCGAGTTTTACTGCGGGTACGTGACTTGGTAGACACGGTTTCCTTTCGATCGGACTCAATAACAGGGATACCAGGGCGAGTGTGGACGTAACCGACACAGGTCATGGGAGATCAGAGGATTGGGTGCCACGGGACGTTCGGCTACAGAACGAATCCCCTCCAAACTGGAAACGGACGCAGCCGCATGCCGAAACCAGTTGTAGGCAGGGATAAGGCTAGCACACGGGGGCACTCTTACTGATTGCGCACTATCCTACGAATTTTGAGCAGGCGCGCGGAAATGTCGCGTTCGTGGCCGTGCTCGGTGGGCTCGTAGTAACGCGTGTTTTTCAATTCGGTCGGCGGATACTGTTGGGTGACCACGCCGAGCGCATCATCGTGCGGGTACACGTACCCCTTGCCATGACCGAGTCGTTTGGCACCAGGGTAATGCGCGTCGCGCATGCCCTTGGGCACTCGGCCCATCTTGCCGGCCCGCACGTCGGCGATCGCCGCGTCGAGCGCCATGTAGGCGGCATTGGACTTGGGGGCCGTTGCGAGGTGCACGACGGCCTGAGCCAGCGGTATACGGCCCTCAGGCATGCCGATCAGTTGCACGGCGTCGGCGGCGGCTACAGCGATCAGGAGCGATTGCGGGTCCGCCATACCGATGTCCTCCGAGGCGAGAACGATAATGCGCCGGCAAATGTAGCGCGGGTCTTCGCCGGCCTCGATCATGCGCGCCAGGTAGTGCAGCGCAGCGTCGACGTCGCTGCCGCGCACCGATTTTATGAACGCGCTGATCACGTCGTAGTGCTCGTCACCGTTGCGGTCGTAGCGCAGTAAGGCACGATCAACGGCGAGGGCGACAACATCGGTCGTGATGACGGGCTTGCCGGTAGCTCCCGCTTCGAACGTCGACTCGGCCGAAACGGATGCTGCCTCCAGCGCGGTCAGTGCCCGCCGCGCATCACCGGAGGCGAGTCGGATGATCGCGCCTCGGGCTTCGGGTTCGAGCTCGAACCGGTCGGCCAGGCCGCGCGCATCGGTGACGGCACGATCGACGACGATGCCGAGGTCGTCGTCGCTGAGAACTTCGAGGGTGAGCAACAGGGACCGAGACAGTAAGGGGGAGATGATCGAAAACGACGGGTTTTCGGTCGTCGCGGCGACCAGGATGACGACGCCGTTCTCGACCCCGGGCAGCAGGGTGTCTTGTTGGGCCTTGGAGAAGCGGTGGATCTCGTCGAGAAACAGCACCGTCGCGAGGCCGTACAAATCGCGATTGGTACGGGCATCTTCCATCACTTGCCGCACGTCACGTACGCCGGCCGTCACGGCGGACAGCTCGACGAATCGTCGCCCTGAGCTGTGCGCGATAGCTTGCGCGAGCGTGGTTTTTCCGGTACCGGGCGGTCCCCACAAGATGACCGACACGCTGCCGCGCTCCCCGGTCTTGTCGCTCGCGAGACTCACCAATGGCGAACCCGGCGTCAGCAGGTGGCGCTGGCCGGCGACCTCGTCAAGAGTTTTTGGGCGCATTCGTACGGCGAGGGGGGTCGCACCACTGCGCAGACCCGGTTGAGCATCCGACATTCTTCCAGCGTAGTTTGTGCGTAGAGTTCTACGAGATCGGGAGCACGACGCGTCCGATTGCTTTGTGTTCGGTCGTCGCCAACCCCGACGACCCTGGAGGGGTTCTAGTGGCTTCGAATTACAAGCTCGAGCGTGCGGCACGTGAAGAGCGCGGACGCGTTCGTTCCTACCAAGCCAGACGGGCCGTGCACGAGCACCAGAAGAAGCGTCGTGTGCGCGACAACGTGATCGCCGGGGGCGGTCTGCTCGTGGTGCTGACCCTGATCGTAATCGCTCAGGTCTTCTATTTCGACGGCGGCCCCGGTACCCCTGCGCCCACAGGAGCGGCGACTACCACTCCGACAGCCCCCGGCACAGCCGCGGGTGAGAACAGCGGAGACGTCCCCGCGAGCACCCTCGCCGAAGGCCGCACCTGGACTGGAACCCTCACCCTCAACGATGTCAACCTCGGCATCGAGCTTGACGGTGCGCTCGCACCTCAGGCGGTCTCTTCCACCATCAGCCTCGCCCAGAGCGGTTTCTACACCGGCGTCACGTGCCATCGCCTCACCACGGGTGGGTTCTTCGTGTTGCAATGCGGCGATCCTGACGCCGAAAAAACTGGCGCAGAGGCTACGCACGGCCCGGGTTACAGTTACGGGCCTGTGGAGAACGCCCCGGCCGACGATATCTACCCTGCCGGAACACTCGCGATGGCCCGTCAAGGCGGAAATGGGTACAGCATGGGTAGTCAGTTCTTCGTGGTCTATGACGACACGACCATCCCATCAGACGCGGGCGGTGGCTATACCGTGCTCGGCCACGTCACGAGTGGCCTGGACGAACTCAAGGCCCAGATCACGGATGCCGGAACCGCGGATGGTGCCGGTGACGGTGCGCCGAAGGTGCCAACGACGATCACGGGCATAACAGTTCAGTAGGATCAATCGATCCGCCTGCGCTATTGCAATAGGATTATCAGGGTATTTCCTGGCTCCGCACTCGTCCCTCCCGCGGATCCACACACAACAACTCAGCAAAGGTGAGGCTCTTGACTACGACAGATCAGCAACCATGGGGTCGCGTAGACGAAACCGGCACGGTCTACGTGCGCGAGGCCGACGGTGAACGCGCCGTTGGCCAGTACCCGGATGCCACTCCGGAAGAGGCCCTGGCCTACTTCGAACGCAAGTACGTTGAGCTCAACGGGCAAGTCACCCTGCTCGAACAGCGCGCGAAGGGTGGCGCTCCGGCAGCGGATATCGCCAAATCGGTCGCCAACCTCACCGTCGCCGTTGCCAACGCCAACGCCGTTGGCAATCTCGCCGCACTGGCCGAACGTCTCGGAGCCCTCGGCGGGGCCGTCACTGAGCTCACCGAGCAGCAGAGCATCGAGACCAAGGCCGCGTCCGCTGCCGCCGTCGCTGAGCGGGCCGAGATCGTGACCGAGGCCGAGCGTCTCGCCGCCGAAGATCCGGCGAAGACGCAGTGGAAGCAGACCAGTGCCGCCCTGGACGCCCTGTTCGCCAAATGGCAGGCACACCAGCACGATGCCCCGCGCATTCCCAAGGGGGAAGCCAACGACCTGTGGAAGCGCTTCCGTGCCGCACGCACGACGATCGAGCAAAACCGCAAGGCCTTCTTCGCCGAGCTCGACAGTGCTCACAAAGATGTGCGCACCAAGAAGCAGCACTTGATCGAACAGGCGGAGGCCCTGGCCCCGAAGGGTGCCGATGGCGTCTCGACGTACCGAAACCTGCTCGACGAGTGGAAGAAGGCCGGTCGCAGCGGCAAGAAGCAGGACGACGCTATGTGGGCGAAGTTCAAGGCCGCCGGCGATGTGCTCTACGCGGTCAAGAGCGAGGTCGAAGCCCAGGACAACGAAGAGTTCTCGGCGAACCTCGTGCTCAAGCTTGAACTGCTGACCGAGGCCGAAACCCTGCTCACCACGAGCGACCGCAACGCCGGCCGCGACACGCTCACCGTGATCCAGCGCAAGTGGGATGAAATCGGCAAGGTCCCCCGCGACCAGGTCAAGCCGATCGAGGATCGTCTTCGCAAGGTGGAAGCCGTCGTCCGCAAACTCGATGACGATCACTGGAAGCGCAACAACCCGGAGACGAAGGCCCGCACGGAGGGCCTCGCCGGCCAGCTGAACGACGCGATTGCCAAGCTCGAGGCTGAGCTCGTCGCGGCGCAGAAGGGGCAGAACGCGCGCGCCATCAAGGACGCCACCGAAGCGCTCGAGGCGCGCAAGGCCTGGCTAAAGGCGATCGGCCAGTAGCCAGGGCGGCAGCGGACTCCCCGCGGAGTTATGCACACTCCACGGGGGTCCGCACTTTATCCACAGATGCGGCCCCTCGAGGGATCTGAATGGGTAGGACCGTCACTCTAAGAGCATGACGAACCTACCGGGACGACCGCTCACCATAAACGATCTCCCGCTCACCGAGCTCTACAGCGCCCGCCTCGATGGCCAGGTCTTTCAAGTCGCAGACTCCTGGTGCGTGATCGATGAGATAGACGGATGCGACACCCGGGCTATCGCCGCCAGCCAGTTGGTCCCGCCCCGCGCCATCGCCGAACAACTCACCGCCGCGTGGATCTACGGCCTCGCACCGGAGCCGCGCCGCCACCAGTTCTGCGTGCTGATCAGCGCGCGCACCACCGCCGTGTGGTCTCCCCGGGCACAGGTACGTGAAATCGTGCGTTCTCCCGATGACGTCCGCACCATCTCGGGAGTGCGGGTCACCACGCCACTGCGTACCGCGGTCGACCTCGCCCGCTACACGCCCAGCACCACGTCAGCCGCCGGACTCACCGCCCTGCTGGCTCGCCTCCTGCACTACGGCGAGTACCCCGATGTCTCGGCCGCCATTCGCCTCTGCAAACGCGGCAGCCCCGCTCACAGCACACTCGCCGTGGAGCGATTGGCGGCCGTCCGGGCACCCCTGCAAGCCCTGCGGCTGCAGAGCCCGCAGCATACTGCAACCATCACCGCAGGTTAGCCGTCGCTGACCCGGTACACGTCATAAACGGCATCGATGCGACGCACCGCGTTCAATACGCGGTCGAGATGAGTCGTGTCACCCATTTCGAACACAAAACGGCTCAGCGCCAGCCGGTCACTCGAGGTGTTGACGGTAGCCGAGAGAATGTTCACGTGGTGCTCTGACAGCACCCGGGTGACGTCGGAGAGGAGCCCGGCACGGTCGAGAGCTTCAATTTGTATATGCACGAGGAACAGGCTCTTGGAGGTGGGTGCCCAATCGACCTCGATCATGCGCTCCGGTTCTTTGAGCAGCGACTGCACATTGTGGCAGGAAGCCTGGTGCACCGAAACGCCGGCGCCACGAGTGACGAACCCGACGATCTTGTCACCGGGCACGGGAGTGCAACAACGCGCGAGTTTGACCAGAATGTCGGGCGCACCGCGCACGAGCACTCCCGAATCTGTATTGCGGGTGGACTGGGTGCGACCCCGTGCGGCGACCGGAAAGTCGTTGTTGTCGTTGTCTTCGATGCTTTGCACCGACGAGACAACCTTTTCGAGCACCGACTGGGTTGAAACGTGACCTTCACCCACAGCGGCATAGAGCGCCGAAACGTCTTCGTACTTGAGCTGGGCCGCGACCTCCGCGAAGGAATCCTGGTTCATCAGCTTCTGCAGGGGCAGGTTCTGCTTGCGCATCGCACGCGCGATGGCGTCGCGACCCTGTTCGATGGCTTCGTCGCGGCGTTCTTTCGTGAACCATTGCCGGATCTTGTTGCGCGCCCGGGGGCTCTTGACGAAGTTCAGCCAATCCTTGCTCGGGCCGGAGTCAGGGTTCTTGGAAGTGAACACCTCGACGACGTCGCCGGTGATCAGTTCGTTCTCCAGCGGCACCAGTCGGCCGTTGACTTTGGCACCCATGGTGCGGTGGCCAACCTCGGTGTGCACCGCATAGGCGAAGTCGACCGGGGTGGCGCCGGAGGGCAGGCCGATGACCCGGCCCTTCGGCGTGAAGACGTAAACCTCCTTGGCGCCGATCTCATAACGCAGGGAGTCGAGGAACTCGCCCGGGTCGGCCGTTTCGGCTTGCCAGTCAGAGATGTGCGCGAGCCACGCCATATCGGTATCGCTCTGGAGACCTGGCCCGCCGGTGCTCTTACCGTTGACCTGTTCCTTGTACATCCAATGCGCGGCAACGCCAAACTCAGCACGCTGGTGCATCTCGGTGGTGCGAATCTGGATTTCCACTGCGCGACCGCTCGGGCCGAGCACGGTCGTGTGCAGGGACTGGTACAGGTTGAACTTCGGGGTGGCGATGTAGTCCTTGAACCGGCCGGGCAGTGGTGTCCATCTGGCGTGGATGGAACCCAGCACGGCGTAGCAGTCCCGCAGAGAGTTCACGAGAACGCGAATACCGACGAGGTCGTAGATCTCATCGAACTCCCGGCCGCGCACGACCATCTTCTGGTAGATCGAGTAATACTGCTTGGGTCTACCGGCAACTTTGCCGCGAATGCGTGCTGATTTGAGGTCGTCGTTGATGGTGTCGATGACCTGCTGAACGAACTCTTCGCGCTGCGGCGTGCGCTGCTTGACCAGACTTTCGATCTCGGCGTACAACTTGGGGTACAGCACCGCAAAAGACAGGTCTTCGAGTTCCCATTTGATGGTCTGGATTCCCAGCCGATGCGCCAGGGGCGCGTAGATCTCCAAGGTCTCTGTTGCTTTTCGCACGGCGGATTCGTTGGGCACGAAGCCCCAGGTACGTGCATTGTGCAGTCGGTCGGCGAGTTTGATGATGAGCACCCGAATGTCTTTGGACATTGCGACGATCATCTTGCGCACGGTCTCAGCCTGGGTCGAATCGCCGTACTTCACCTTGTCGAGCTTGGTGACCCCGTCCACCAGCATCGCGATTTCATCGCCGAAGTCAGCCCGGAGTGCGTCGAGGGTGTACTCGGTGTCTTCCACGGTGTCGTGCAGCAGCGCTGCGGCGATGGTCTTGGTACCGATGCCCAGGTCGGCCAGAATCTGCGCTACCGCAACCGGGTGCGTGATATACGGCTCCCCGCTATGCCGAAACTGCCCGTCGTGTGCTCGCTCGGCAGCGGTATACGCGCGTTCGATGACCGATAGATCAACCTTGGGGTGGTTCGACCGGACCGTCTTGATCAAGCGATCGACGGCACCGGCAGGCTGCGCGCGGGAGAAGATGCGCGGCACAAGTCGGCGCAGCGAGGCCGGGGATGGTGTCGTCGTGTCGGTCATAGTCTCACCTCGTACTTCACGCTCTGCAGGGGCGGGTGTGCGTACTGTCAATTATGCCGGTTCTCTGAGGCTCACCCTTACGCCCCCAGCGATCACGTCTCGTTCACACGCAAAAGCGGCCGACCCGAAAGGGCCGGCCGCTTCTCGTCGTGCACGTTCCGGCGGCTACACCGTGACGCTCTCCGCGCTTGGAGCTGACGCCTTGGCGCGAGCGGCGAGGGCTTTCTTGTCGTGCTTACGAATGACATCCTCACCATTTCGCAGCTGGGCATACATCGGTGACGCAATGAAGATGGTCGAGTAGGTGCCGACCAGGATTCCGATAAGCAAGGCGAGAGAGATGTCGCGCAGGGTACCGGCGCCCAGAACGAACGCACCGATGAACAAAATGGATGCCACGGGCAGGGCCGCCACGACGGAGGTGTTGATGGATCGCACGAGTGTCTGGTTGACCGCGAGGTTGACCGACTCAGAGAAGGTTCGGCTTGAACCTGACCCGTCGAAATTCGTGTTCTCGCGAATCTTGTCGAAGACAACGACGGTGTCGTAGAGCGAGTACCCGAGGATCGTGAGAAATCCGATCACGGCCGCTGGCGTGATTTCAAAACCGGTTATTCCATAGAAGCCGGCGGTGATCACGAGGTCGTGCAGTAGGGCGACCATTGCCGCAACGGACATCTTCCAGGTACGGAAGTAGATCGCCATGATGATTCCGGCCAGCACGAGGAACACGACCAGGGCACGAAGAGCCTGCCCGGTGATGTCCTGCCCCCAGGTCGCACCGATAAACGAGGTGGCGACTTCAGCGACGGGAACGTCGTAAGCGGTTGCGAGAGCGTCTCGCACGCTCGTCGTCTCCGCTTCCGACAGCTGGTCGGTCTGCACCCGGACGCCGTCGTTGCCGATCGTGGAGACCTTCGGGATGGCATTTGGAACGACGCTGGCGACGGCATCCGTTGCCGTGGTCTCTGACTGGCTGGTCGTTTGCGAGACAACGAACTCGCTGCCCCCGGTGAATTCGATACCGAAGACGAAGCCGCCGCGCAACAGGAACGGACCGACCAAGGCAATGAGGACCATTCCCCCGGCGATCAAGTACCAGAGCTTTCGACGCCCGACGATATCGAGCGAACGAGCGCCCGTATAGAGGTCGTTTCCAAATTTCGAGAAGCTAGCCATCAGGAATCCTTCCCGTTAGTCGATCGTTCAGTGCTGCTGCTTACGAGCTCGGAAGCTTTACGCTCGGCGATGGTTTGTCGCTTCGCTGCCTCTTTGCTCGAGGATGAGACCTTGGAGGCGGACATCGACGCCGATGGTTCGAATCGGGCCCGTCCCCGGTAGACGGCGCCGAGTGCTCGCGGATCAAGCCCGCTGAGTTTGTGGCCCTCATTGAAGAATTTCGTCTGCGCGACCAGCTGCAGCATCGGGTGCGTGAACAAGCTGACCACGAGCAGGTCGACGACCGTCGTGAGGCCAAGCGTCAGCGCGAAACCGCGCACGTTGCCGACGGCGAGCACGAACAACACGGCAGCGGCAAGAAAATTGACGACGTCAGAGGCGACGATGGTGCGGAAAGCCCGCTTCCAGCCGGCCTCGACCGAGGACTCCAACCCGCGACCGTCACGCAGTTCATCGCGGACACGTTCGAAGTACACGATGAACGAGTCGGCGGTGATACCAATAGCCACGATCAAACCGGCCACACCAGCCAGAGACAGGCGATAGCCCTCGCGCCAGGACAAGATGGTGATGAGCAGGTAGGTGATCACCGCAGCCACGCCGAGTGATGCAACCGTGATCAGGCCGAGAAGACGGTACTGCGCGAGCGAGTACAAGACCACGAGGATCAGGCCGATCAGGCCGGCGATCAGCCCGTTGACCAGCTGGGTCGACCCGAGCGTCGCCGAAATGGTGTCTTGGCTCTGCACGGTGAAGCTGATCGGAAGGGCACCAAACTTGAGCTGGTCGGCCAGGGCCTTAGAACTGTCCTGGTCGAATGACCCGGTGATCTGTGGCTTGCCATCGAGGATGGCGCCCTGGGTGGCTGGCGCAGAGATGACACGGCCATCGAGCACAATCGCGAACTGGTTCTGCACACCGGTGAGGTCGAATAGCCGGGTCGTGACGTCAGCGAACTTCGTGGTTCCATCATTGTTGAAGACGATATTGACAGCCCACTCGCCGGTGGTTGCACCGTTTTGCGTCGTGACCTGGCCGTTGGTCGCGTCGGCGATCGTGGAACCGTCTACTTCGACCGGACCCAGGATGTACTTGACGGAGCCATCTGTTTCGCAGGTGATCAGGGGCTGGTCGGCCGGTGCCACGTTGGTGGTATTGATTTTGCTGCAGTCGAAGGCGTCGTACTCGGCCTGGAGCGCTGGGGTGACGTAGTTCAAGTCGCTTGCGTTGGTCGGCGCCACGGCGGGAGTGGTCGACAGGCTCGGATCGACCGGAGCTTGCGGCACCGGCGTTGCCGTTCCGTCAGCACCGACGGTCTGGCCGGACGGCTGACCGGCGACGAGCACCGCCCGAAACTCGAGCTTCGCTGACGACTTGATGCGTTCCAGGGTGGCGTCATCGGGCGTACCGGGGATCGACACGACGATGTTTCGTCCGCCCTGAGTGTTGACCTCCGCCTCGGATACCCCCGACGAGTTGACACGCTGGCGAATGATACCCACGGCTTCAGTGAGCTGCTCCGACGTCACTGTTGCGCCACTCTCAACCCGGGGGGCGAGGATGATCTGTGTTCCACCCTCAAGGTCAAGGGCCAGTTTCGGCGTCCATGATCCGTTCTGGGTCAGCACCCCAAAAGCGTTGAGGGCGATCAGACCGACGATAATCACGCCAAGCCAGGTCAGGGAACGCCAGGCCTTCTTGACCGGAGACGACTTAGCCACCTATGAACTCAGCTTTCTGTTGGCGCCCACGCCAACATGCGTGGGCGCGCCGCGTGATGCAGTACGTGCGTTGTGCTAACTATGGTGCCAAGCGAAGTATTACCTAAAAGTGAGAAACTACGCGTCACCCTTTTTGGGCTGTTCAGTGGTGTCGGTGTCTACGTCGGCAACACGCTGGCCGAATTCCGGCTCGGTGAGCGAGTCGATGCTATCAACATTTGAGTCCTCAGAAACGTCGACGACAACCGGCTCCACCACACGGGCGATGGTCTGACGGTGAATTTCGACGATGACGCCGGGGGCGATCTGCAGCTCGACTTTGTTGGCCTCTTCATCGATAGCGATGATCGTGCCGTACATGCCGAAGTTGGTCATGACGTCCGCGCCGGCAACCATGGTGGCCTGCAGCGCTTCCTGGTCTTTTTTGCGCTTGCGGCCGTTTCGGAACATGAAGAAGACGAGGACGGCCAAAACCGCCAACATGACGAGAGTCAATGAATCCATAAAACTGTATTACCTTTCGATTGCGGCACGAGTGGCCGAAGCTTGTGATGGGGGCCCGATTTACGGGAACGCGCCTACTGGATTAGAGCTGTAGGCACACGGGCCAAATTGAATTATAGGTCAAGAAGGGTCGCACTGCCCTGAGGAGAGGTCAGACCGAAATGTTGCCACGCTGCGCTGGTGGCAACTCGACCTCGCGGGGTGCGCGTGAGAAATCCTATCCGCACCAGAAACGGCTCTACGACCGCCTCCACCGTTTCGGACTCTTCACCGACGGACACGGCCAGAGTGTTGAGCCCTACCGGCCCGCCCCCGAACCGGGTCAGGATGATCTTCATCACCTCGCGGTCGAGGCGGTCGAGGCCGATCGCATCGACGTCATAGAGTTCGAGAGCCGCGTGCACCGCCGCAATGTCGGCCGCTCCCCCGTGCACGAGCGCATAGTCCCGTACCCGACGCAGCAGGCGATTCGCGATGCGCGGCGTGCCGCGGCATCGCCCAGCGATCTCAGCGAGAGCATCCTTTTTGATCGGCAGGCCGATCAAGTGTGCTGCCCGAGCGAGTACTTGTTCGAGCTCGCTCTGAGCGTAGAACTCGAGATGGGCGGTGAAACCGAATCGGTCGCGCAAGGGGTTCGGCAGCAGCCCGGACCGGGTAGTAGCGCCGACCAGGGTAAACGGGGCCAGTTCGAGCGGGACCGAGGTAGCGCCGGCGCCCTTGCCGACCATGATGTCGATGCGAAAGTCCTCCATGGCGAGGTAGAGCATCTCTTCGGCGGAGCGAGCCATACGGTGGATCTCGTCGATGAAGAGTACCTCGCCGGGCACCAGGGACGACAGCACGGCCGCGAGATCGCCGGCGTGTTGAATGGCCGGACCGCTCGACATGCGCAGCGGACGATTGCCCTCGTAGGCGACGATCATGGCCAGGGTGGTCTTGCCGAGGCCGGGAGGGCCGGCCAGAAGGATGTGGTCGGGTGTGCGATTCTGCATCGTGGCGGCAGTCAGCAGCAGCTGCAACTGCCCACGCACCTTCTTCTGGCCGACGAATTCGGTCAGACTCGCCGGGCGCAGGGCGCCCTCGAACGCCAGCTCTGACTCGCTTTCCAGCGCGGGGTTGACCAGCTGGACGGCCGGGTTCTCGATGGATGGATCGGTTGTCACGAGCGAGCCGTTCCGGTGCTCGCTGCGGCCGCCGCACCGGTAACGTGATGCGCTGCCGGTCCAAGCCGGCCGAGGGCTAACCGGAGCACAGCGGCAACCGCCGGCGGCGCGGAGTCTGTGCCGGCGGCATCCCCCAGCTCGGACAGGGTCTCGTCGACCGCCTCCGCCGCGACCCGCTCCGACCAGCCGAGGCCGATCAGTGCAGCCAGCACGCTGGCTGCAACCGAGGCGGGCCCACGTGTTCGGGTTGGAGAAGTTGCCGCCGTCACAGCGAGTTTGCCGGCCAGGGAGAGCACGATAAGTTTTGCCGTTTTCGGTCCGATGCCACTGACCTTGCGGAACACGCCGTCGTCATCACCGGCGACAGCCTGCGCGATCTGGTTGGGGGTGAGCACCGCGAGCACGCCGAGAGCGGACTTGGGGCCCACACCGGTCACACCGACGAGCAGTTCGAAGACGGCGAGCTCATCGCCGCTCGGAAAGCCATAGAGCGTGAGCGAATCCTCGCGCACGATGAGTACGGTCACCAGCCGGGCTTCCTCGTCGATGCGCAGGCCGAGTGCGGTGGCCGGCGTCACCTGCACGGCGAGACCGACACCGCCGACCTCGATCACGACGGTTGAGCCGACAGCTGAGCGGACAGGGCCACGTACGGAGGAGATCACCGCTTAAGACTACGGGGCACCACCGACACTGCTGGCACCGATTTGCGTTCGGCGTCGCGCCACGCTTTCTGGGCTGGGGTGAGCGCTCCGGGCATGATGGCGGCCGCTTTCACCGAGGTGACGGTCGGCAGAGTGCCACCGGATGCCCCGGTACGCCAGGCATGGCAGATCGCGAGGGCGAGGGCATCCGCTGCGTCGGCTGGTTGGGGAATCTCGGTGAGCCCCAGGATGCGCGCGACCATAGTGCCGACTTGTTTCTTGTCGGCGGCACCATAGCCGGTGATGGCCGCCTTCACTTCGCTCGGGGTGTGCAGGGTTACCGGCAGACCGCGCTTCGCGGCGAGCATCAGGGCGACACCGCTGATCTGCGCGGTGCCCATGACGGTGCGCACGTTGTGCTGGGCGAAGACGCGTTCAATAGCAATGAATTGGGGCCGATGGCGGTCGAGCATGTCTTCCAAGCCCTGGGCCAGGAGCAGCAGACGCTGCTCCAGGGGCAGGTCGGGTGCGCTGCGCAGCACCGTCACATCCACCAGGCGAGCCGAGCGGTTACCCTCGACGTCGACCACGCCCACACCGCAACGGGTGAGGCCCGGATCGATGCCGAGAACCCGTACCGCCATCGAATTACTCGGACTCGCTCGCGAGTGCGGCCTGCACCTCAGCCGACAGGTCGTAATTGGAATACACGTTCTGCACGTCGTCGAGATCTTCCATGGCGTCGATCAGGTGGAACACCTTACGGGCCGTTTCGGCGTCGACCTCGATCTTGAGCGAGGGAATGAACGCGATATCCGCTGACTCATAGTCGATTCCGGCGGCCTGCAGCGCGGTGCGGGTAGCGACAAGGTCGCTCACATTGGAATGGATCTCGAAGGTCTCACCCTCGTCAATGACCTCTTCGGCGCCGGCATCGAGAACGGCAAGCATGATGTCGTCTTCGGTGAGCGTCGGCAGGTGCTTGACCACAACGACGCCCTTGCGGTGAAAGTTGTAGGCGACGCTGCCCGGATCGGCCATGGCCCCACCGTTGCGGGCCATCGCGGTGCGCACCTCGGCCGCTGCGCGGTTTTTATTGTCGGTAAGGCACTCGATCATGATCGCGACACCGTGAGTGGCGTAGCCCTCGTACATGATGGTCGTGTAGTCGACCTGCTCGCCCGACAGGCCGGCACCGCGCTTGACCGCGCGGTCGATGTTGTCGTTGGGTACCGAGGTCTTCTTGGCCTTCTGAATGGCGTCGACCAGCGTCGGGTTACCCGAGAGGTCAGCGCCGCCCAATCGAGCCGCAACCTCGATGTTCTTGATGAGCTTGGCGAACGCCTTGGCCCGCCTGGAGTCGGTGACCGCCTTCTGGTGCTTGGTGGTGGCCCATTTGGAATGCCCGGACATACATCTCCCGTTGTTGTGCTCGATCGTTTGGACGTGGTGCAGCAGGCGCGGGGGCCCCTGGCCATTTGGCCGTTATGCTGCGGGCGCCGGCAGTGCGTGGTCGGTGCACGCGTAAGTGCTCAAGCAGTCTATCCCGGTGTGAGTTCCAGCAGCTTGTGCAGAGTGTGCAGGTTGCGGGTGGTCGTCGTGTTGCGGTACTTGAGCTTGGCACTCTTCTTGCTGAAAGCACTCTTGATGCCGACCGACTTGCGAACCTCCCAGTAGAGCACACCATGGCCGAGTTCGATGCGTTCCTCGGCGGCCTCGAGTTCTTTGCGGTGTCCGGCGAGCTCGCTGAGATGTCCCGGGTCGGAGGAGAACATCACATACGGATGCCAGCCGTCGCGGTCCGCGTCGAAGGGGTACGCGCGAACGATCCGGTCGAGGGATTCGGCGTCGACGAGCACGATCCACGCCTCGTAGTCAAACCGAGCGGCCAGGGCCTTCTCGATGCGGGCCTTGAGCGCGGCAGCATCCGTTTTATCAACGAGCGGACTGTCGATACTGAAGATCACATTGCCACTTGCCAACACGGTTTTGACGTCGGTGTAACCGAGTTCGTGGAATGTTTCAGCAAGATCCGTCATGGCTATGGTGATGCCGTTGACGTTGATGCCACGGAGCAGTGCTACATATCGGGTCATCGTTGACCACCGGTTGTCTGAGTCATGTCTGAACCCTAGCCACACTCGCGCACCCGGCACAATTAAGCCGACTTCTCACCGTGCGGCGGAAATCACTTTCTGCAGGAAATACTGGTGAAAACGATATTCGCCGGTGATTTCCGGGTGAAAGGAGGTTCCGAGCAGGTTTCCTTGCTCGACAGCGACGCAGCGCCCGTCATCGAGGGTGGCCAGCGCGGTCGCCCGCGCACCGATGGTCTCCACGACCGGCGCTCGAATGAACACGGCATGCACCGGCTGCTGACCGAGCACCGGAATGTCAAGGTCGGTCTCAAAGGAGGCCGTCTGCGACCCGAAGGCGTTGCGGCGCACCACGATGTCGAGTCCGCCGAGACTCTGTTGACCGTTCATACCGTCGATAACCGTATCGGCAAGCATGATGAGGCCGGCGCACGTACCGTAGACCGGCAATCCGCCCCGAATGGCGGCCTTCAGCGGCTCGGCGAGACCGAACGTGCGGGCCAGTTTGTCCATGACGCTCGATTCACCGCCCGGGATGACCAGACCGTCGATTCGGTCGAGTTCTTCCGGGCGGCGTATCGGGTCGACGTGAGCGCCGAGTTCGCGCAACACGTGCGCGTGCTCGCGAAAATCGCCCTGCAGGGCGAGCACCCCGACCCGCAGACCTGCCGGTAGAGCGGTTTCTGCCGGTCGGGTGCGCATAGAGAGGATCGTCACGAACCGCTCAGTTACCAGCCGCGGGTCGAGAGGAGGTGCGGCGCAGGAATGTCCGACACGTTGATGCCGACCATGGCTTCGCCGAGGCCACGCGAGACATCTGCGATGACCTTGGCGTCGTCGTAGAAGGTGACGGCCTTGACGATGGCTGCTGCGCGCTGCTCGGGGTTGCCCGACTTGAAGATGCCGGAGCCGACGAAAACGCCGTCAGCGCCGAGTTGCATCATCATTGCAGCGTCAGCCGGGGTGGCCACGCCTCCGGCGGTGAACAGCACGACGGGCAGCTTACCGGTGGAGGCGATCTCGGCGACGAGCTCGTAGGGTGCCTGCAGCTCCTTGGCGGCGACGTACAGTTCGTCGCGACTGAGTGAGGTGAGACGCTTGATCTCGCCGTTGATGGTGCGGATGTGCTTGGTGGCTTCGGAGACGTCGCCGGTACCGGCCTCTCCCTTGGAACGGATCATGGCCGCGCCCTCATTGATACGGCGAAGCGCCTCCCCGAGGTTGGTAGCACCGCAGACGAAGGGAATGGTGAAATTCCACTTGTCGATGTGGTTCATGTAGTCGGCCGGGCTGAGCACCTCGGACTCATCGATGTAGTCAACGCCGAGCACTTCAAGAATCTGCGCCTCGACGAAGTGGCCGATACGAGCCTTGGCCATGACCGGAATGTTGACCTCCGCGATGATGCTGTCGATGAGGTCAGGGTCGCTCATCCGGGCTACGCCACCCTGTGAGCGAATGTCGGCGGGAACGCGTTCAAGAGCCATGACGGCGACAGCGCCGGCGTCTTCAGCAATACGAGCCTGGGCAGCGGTGACGACGTCCATGATGACGCCGCCCTTGAGCATTTCGGCGAGTCCACGCTTGACGCGGCTCGAACCGAACTGCTCGGCGGAGGTTGATTTAGTCATAATACGATTGTATTCCTTGCACGGTGGTGGTCTGGTCGGCGGCTGGTGCACTGACAGGGTAAGACCGGGCGCGCACCAACATGCGTCCAGTGTGAATCGAGTTAGCGGGTCGCCGCAGCGGGCTTCACGATGCTGGGCCAGCCGTCAGCGATTTCGCGCCGCACGTCGCCGAGCAGGCGCGGAATGGCCTTGGTGCCGGCGATGATCGGAAAGAAATTCGAGTCGAGGGCCCAACGCGGCACGATGTGCTGGTGTAGATGCTCGGCGATACCCGCCCCGGCGATGCGCCCCTGATTCATGCCGATGTTGAATCCGTCACAATTAGACACCTGCGTCAGAACCCGCATGGCGATCTGCGTGAGTTCGCCGATCTCGGCGACCTCCGCCGGTGTGGCCTGGTCGTAGGTGGCGACGTGCCGATACGGGCAGACCAGCAGGTGACCGCTGTTGTACGGAAATAGGTTGAGCAGCACGTACGCATGGGTACCGCGCGCCACTATCAGCGCCTTCTCATCGTCCAGCCCCGGAGCGATGCAGAACGGGCAGTCATCCGGGTGCGGCTGCTGCCCATCCTGGATATAGACCATCCGATGCGGCGTCCAGAGCCGTTGGAAGGCATCCGGAACCGCCGCGAACTCTGCAGCGGTTTCGCTCGCACCCGCGTCGCCAGTGTCCGAGCCGCGCAGCCGATCGTCCGGAATTTCCGTCATGCTACGCCTGTACTTCGGCCGCGATCGGGGCAACTGGGCTCGTGGTGACCTGGGCGCGGTTCTCGATCGATTCCACAATGAGGCGCACGGCCTCGGCGACCGGCACGCCATTTTGCTGCGTACCGTCACGAAAACGAAAACTCAGCGCTCCATTGGCCTGGTCGTCTTCGCCCACAATGAGCTGGTAGGGCACCTTGGCTTTGGTGTGGGTGCGAATCTTCTTCTGCATGCGGTCGTCGGAATGGTCGACCTCAGCGCGCACGCCAGCCTTCTTCAGGGTGGCGATCACGTCGTCGAGGTACGGGCCGTACTGCTCGGAGACGGGGATGCCGACGACCTGCACCGGCGCCAGCCAGACCGGAAACGCCCCGGCATAGTGCTCGGTGAGCACGGCGAAGAAGCGCTCGATCGAGCCGAATAGGGCGCGGTGGATCATGACCGGGCGCTGGCGGCTGCCGTCGTTCGCCGTGTATTCGAGATCGAACCGTTCGGGCAGGTTGAAGTCGAGCTGAATGGTCGACATCTGCCAGGTGCGGCCGATGGCATCGCGGGCCTGCACCGAGATCTTGGGGCCGTAGAACGCCGCCCCGCCCGGGTCGGCGACGAGATCGAGACCGGATGCCTCCGCGACCTCACGGAGCGTCTCGGTGGCTTCGTCCCAGGCGTCGTCGCTGCCGACGAACTTTTTCGGGTCTTTCGTGGACAGTTCGAGGTAGTAGTCCTCGAGGCCATAGTCGGCGAGCAGCTGCAGCACGAAGTTGAGCGTACTGGTGAGCTCCTCTTTCATGCCTTCTTTGGTCGTGTAGATGTGGGCGTCGTCCTGAGTCATGCCGCGCACCCGGGTGAGCCCGTTGAGCACGCCGGACTTCTCGTAGCGGTAGACCGACCCGAATTCGAACAGGCGCATCGGCAGCTCGCGGTAGCTGCGGCCGCTGGACTTGAAGATGAGGTTGTGGAAGGGGCAGTTCATGGGCTTGAGGTAGTAGTCGACGCCCTGGCGGGTGACATGGCCGGTCTCGTCACGTTCCTCGTCGAGGTGCATCGGCGGGAACATGCCTTCGCGGTACCAGTCGAGGTGGCCCGAGGTCTCGAACAGGGTCGACTTGGTGATGTGCGGCGAGTAGACGAAGTCATAGCCGGCTTCAACGTGGCGCTTGCGGGAGTAGCTTTCCATCTCCTGACGGATGATGCCGCCCTTAGGGTGGAACACGGCCAGGCCCGAGCCGATCTCCTCAGGAAAGCTGAACAGGTCGAGTTCGGCGCCGAGCTTGCGATGATCGCGCTTGGCGGCCTCTTCCTGGCGGGTTTGGTAGGCGCGCAGTTCGTCCTTGGTGGGCCAGGCGGTGCCGGAGACGCGCTGCAGCTGCGGGTTCTTCTCGGAGCCACGCCAATAGGCGGCGGCCAGCCGGGTGAGCGAGTAGCCGTTGCCGATCATGCGCGTATTGGGCAGGTGCGGACCGCGGCAGAGGTCTTTCCAGACCGTCTCCCCCGTCTTCGGGTCAACGTTGTCGTAGATGGTGAGTTCGGCGCCGCCGACCTCGACGGACTCGTTGTCTTCGGTGCTGGAGCCGCCCTTCAGCCCGATGAGTTCGAGCTTGTACGGTTCGGCAGCCAGTTCGGCTCGGGCTTCGTCATCGGTCACGACTCGGCGCACAAAGCGCTGCCCCTGACGAATAATGCGATCCATCGCTTTTTCCAGTGACTTCACGTCGTCCGGGGTGAACGGAACCTCGACGTCGAAGTCGTAATAGAACCCGTCGGTGATGGGCGGGCCGATGCCAAGCTTGGCGGTCGGGTTGACCGTCTGCACTGCCTGGGCGAGCACGTGAGCGGCGGAGTGGCGCAAAATGCTGAGGCCGTCGGGAGAATTTATACCCACCGGTTCGACAACATCCGTTGGCAACACGCTGGCCGCCAGGTCTTTCAACTCACCATTGACGCGCATGGCGACAATGGATCGATCGGTGAAAAGCGCAAAGCCGTCAGCCACGTGTATAACTCCCTGTTGTTTGCCTACCCGTCAACTTTAGCGGCGTGCGCGGGTGCGCTCGTCGGTTGCGAGATCGCGACGCCGCGAAAACGCACGCCCGCACTTCTAGCCCCGCCGATATCGGAGTATCTTGTCCGTAATTTAGGGGGCCGATCACTACCGACCGCAAAGAAGCGATAAATGATACCTGCACCGCACCCATCCCATTCCAGCCATGCGGACGCGAGGCGCTCGTGGCGCTTTCCCGCTCTGGTATTACCGGCCGCCGTGATGCTCGGCGCCCTCATCGCCGCGCCGGCAGCATCGGCGGTAACGGATGCCCCGGCCCTTTCCACGGGGCGGGCCACGGTCAGTATCGTGGCCGGCACTTTCGATATTTATTTCGCCGGGCAGGCCGCGTCCGTTTATGGCGAGATCACGCCCACCGCCCCCGCCACAGGCGTCCCGACGGGGACTGTTCGGGTCGTCTCCCTCGAGCCGGGCAACCCCACCGAAACGCCGACGCTCCTGCCGAGCGACACGGCCGGTGTGTTCTACTCCGACGCTCATCCCAGCGTGGCCGGGACGCGCCAGTTTCGAGTGGACTACCTCGGGGATAAGAACTTTGCCCCGGCCTCGAAAACCTTCAACTACTTCGTGCCGACCGGTCCCGATACGAAAACGACGCTGACCGCGACACCGTCCGGCACCATAACGGCCGGGCAGCGCATCACCTTCACGGCGAACGTCACGGACAGTCAGGGGCGCGCCCTAAACGGTGACCGATCAGGCGAAGAGATCACTTTCTACGACAACGGCCAGCCACTCGTTGGCAACCAGGTGTTCGGCGAATGGCATTCCACCCTGACCACGACGAGTCTGTCCGTGGGGGTGCACCGCATCACCGCCGAAAGTTTCGCCGTGTTCTACGAGTCGTCGACGTCGCCAGCGGTGACGGTCACGGTTCTGGCCAAGACCGCCAGGGCCAGCAAGGTCGCTGGAACGCTGACCGTGTCGCCGAGAGGTGAGGTCATTGTCGGCACCGCCGTCACGGCTGTGGCGAAATTCGCTCCGCGTTCCGGCACCGCCATGGTGACCGGTTTCGTGCAGTTCTACGACGTGACCACGAAGGTCGGCGCCCCGGTGGCACTCAAGAACGGTTTAGCCACGTTCAGGTACGCGTCGCTCAAGGTCGGCGCTCACGTGCTGGTAGCCCGCTACCTGGGCACGCCGAAGTTCGCTCAGGCGTTGACCGTGCCGAAAATCGTACGGGTAACTCGGTAGCAGGGGCTGTGACGTCGGAGTCCGGTCCTGTCCGGGCTCCGACCTCACACCGATCCCGTCGAGCGTTCACTCACGAAATCGGCGCCGAGGACCTCGCTGTTCCCGTGCCGGTCGTCGTGCGCCGAGGCTTCGGGCAGAAAAAAACCCCGGATGACCGGGGTTCTCGTTCAGCTGTAAATGTTCTGTGGGCGATACTGGGATCGAACCAGTGACCTCTTCCGTGTCAGGGAAGCGCGCTACCGCTGCGCCAATCGCCCAAGATTCTGGGAACTACCTATTCTTCAGGACGTGCACAAAGAATGGAGGTGGATACGGGATTCGAACCCGTGTTAACGGCTTTGCAGGCCGCTGCCTCGCCTCTCGGCCAATCCACCATGTGGGTTCACACCATATGGGTTCATACCAAACGAATTGGAACCGGTCTTTCGACCGATTCCAGTTCATTCGAGCGGATGACGAGATTCGAACTCGCGACCCTCACCTTGGCAAGGTGATGCGCTACCACTGCGCCACATCCGCAACTGTCCGCATTTCTGCGTACTTGGAGACTCTAGCCGAATAGCAAGACGGAAACCAAACCGAGCTGTTTACGGCGTGTTGCGTCGGTCGGCGCGACGGCCTGTCGAGACCCACCTGGCGGCCGCGCACGGCACACGCGCCACTCCCGGTGCGGTCTCGATGTGCGGCGGCGCGCCAGACTGGGCTAGTATCAAAAGTCGCACGACAAGCCTTGGCTGTTGTGCGAAAAGCAATTGGGCGATTGGCGCAGCTGGTAGCGCGCTTCCTTCACACGGAAGAGGTCGTGGGTTCAAGTCCCGCATCGCCCACAGAAAGAAACCTCCGGTCAGCGGGGTTTTTTTTTTGCCCAAACGCTGTTCTGGTGACGTGAGAATAGCCAATAAAAACACCAAACATACTGAAAGCCCCTGAACGCTTTGCTTCACGGCTCAGGTTTGGAACGAAAAGGCACACAAAACACACGCTCGTTTCGAGCATTTTCGGGCGCGGCAAAAGACACGAAAAACACACAAGCGGGCCTTTGGTCGTCTAACCCGGTGACAGTTTCAGTATGCTGAACACCGGGCAGCTTCAAGCCCCGTAGGCGCCTACTGTCTAACGCCGTTTAATTCCGTGTCAGGCCGCTGTAGCCGCCCTGAGAGGTTGGAACAGTGATCCTGGGCACGGACAGTGCACGTCATCTACGACGTCCCACGGGCCATATGTCGGTGGCCATGACAAGCTGCCCATAAGCGGCCACGGAACTGCCCACTGACGGCCAGGAAAACTGCCCGTTGGTGGCCATGAGATCTGCCCACTTCCTTTTCTGAACCCGACCGTGTTAAACGGCGGAGCCTCTTCCTGGGGTTTGATTGCGGTGTCTAAGACGCAATTGAACAGCTCAGGAAGAGGCCCACTTATGAAGGTAGACGTAGAAATCATGGAAATACTCGCTGCGTACGATCTGACCAAATCTTTGCGGGGTGCCGCCGGGCTGACGGGCTGCTCGCACCACACCGTCGCCCGCCATGTCGCCGCCCGCGATGCCGGCCAGCCGATCGCGAATCCCGTGAACCGCGGCCGGGTCACCGACGCTTTCATGCCCAAGCTCGAGGAATGGATGGTCGCGTCCAAAGGCAAACTCCGGTCCGACATCGCCCACACCAAGCTCGTGGCCCTGGGCTACACCGGGTCGGACCGTTCCACCCGCCGCGCGTTCGCGCAGGTTCGCGCCGCCTGACGCCTCGGCAATACTCGGGTGCACCGGCCGTGGATCTCGGAGCCGGGAATGTGGATTCAATACGATTTCGGCGACGGACCCGTGATGGACGGCAAGAAGACGGTCCTCTATATTGCGTGGTTGGCGTGGTCGCGGTTTCGGGTCGTCATCGTCATGCGCGACCGCACCGCACCAAGCGTTTATGCGGCGCTGGATCGCACGTTTCGCATCATCGGTGGCGCGCCGACTTACGTCCTGACCGACAACGAGAAAAGCGTCACCGTCTCCCACGTTGCCGGCGTCCCGGTCAGGAACGTCGCGACGGTTGACTTCGCCCGCCACTACGGCGTCACCGGCCTGACCTGCCAGCCGGCGGACCCTGCGACCAAGGGCGGAGTTGAGTCCTCGGTGAAGCTTGCCAAGGCCGACATCGTCCCCAAAGACACCAACCTCCGCCTCGAATACGACTCCTTCGCCGACATCGAAACGGCCTGCCAAGAGTTCATGGACCTCGTCAACAACCGGGAGCACCGCGCCACCCGCCGCAAGCCCGCCGCGATGCTTCTGGAGGAAACACCCCGGTTGCACCGAGTGCCTGACGCCGCCCACACCATCTCGTTTGGTATGTCCCGCCGCGTCCCGGACAACACGCCGATGGTCACGTTCGAGAACGGTCAGTACTCGGTGCCGTCGTATCTTCTCGGCGCCAAAGTGTTCGTGCGCAGCCATGGCCTCGGGCTCGATGAGCAGGTCATCGTCATCCACGAGGGCCGCGACGGCCCCGTCGAAGTCGCGCGGCACCACCGCGCCCGGCCGGGAAGCCCCGCCATCAGGGACGCGCACTTCCCCGACCACGCCCCCAAGATCCCCGGCGACTACGCCGTGAAAGCGAAAAGCGCTGCCGAGACGGAGTTCCTCGCCATCGGCGCCGGCGCCCGGACCTGGCTGCTCGAAGCAGCCGCAATCGGCACGATGCGCATAGCCAGAAGATGGCCGAAGCCGTCGCGTTGGCGAAGATCGCCGGGCAGGCCGACGTCGACCAGGCCCTCGGTACCGCGGCCATCCACGGCCGCTTCGCCCACAAGGACCTCGCCTCGATCCTCAACGCCGCCGGCCTTTGCGCCAACACCCACACCGCCAGCGAAAGCCAGTCCCTCACTCAAGGAACACGCGGCTGGGCCGCGATCGGTCAACTGCCAGTGAACGCCGCCGACGACCTGCTGGAGGAAAGCGCATGAGCCCGGTCCCAACCGCGGCACCCGCGCTGCCCGCCGACCTCGAGGCATTGATGCGGCAGCTGAAAATGCCCTACGCCCGGGCATTAGCGCCGGAGCTACTGATCACGGCCCGCACACAACGTTGGGAACCCTCCGAAGTCGTCAAAGCGCTCCTCGTCGAGGAGGTCACCGGCCGGTCCCGATCGATGCTCGCCACCCGCCGCAAAGCCGCCGGGTTCCCGACCGGGAAGACCTTCGACACCTGGGACCCAGCCGCGTCGTCGATCCCGCTGCCGACGCAGCAGGCTCTCCGCACCCTGGAATGGATCAGCCGGAAGGAGAACGTCGTCGTTTGCGGGCCCTCCGGCACCGGAAAAACGTTCTTCCTCGAGGCCCTCGGCCAGCAAGTCGTCGAGGCCGGCATGAGAGTGGCATGGTTCCGCCTCGAGGACCTCGGCGCGCTGATGCGCGCCCACCGCGCTGACGACAGCGTCACCCGAGTCGTCACTCGCATCCTCCGCGCCGACCTGATCGTGATCGTGATCGACGATATCGGCCTCCTGGCCGTCGGGACCGACGCGGCAAAGGGGCTCTATCGCCTCGTCGACGCGGCCTATGAAAAAAGATCCATCGCGGTCAGCTCGAATTTGCACCCCGCCGGGTTCGACGAGCTCATGCCCAAGACTCTCGCCACGGCGACCGTCGACCGGCTGCTCCACCACGCTCACGTCTGCCAGACGTCAGGCGAATCGATCCGCCTCACGCAGGCCCTCGCCGGGCAGGGCGTGACGCCGATGAGCTAACGCCGCGCTCACGCTTGGCCAACGCCGCCGAACTCCTGGTCGGCAGATCTGTTGGCCATGAGTGGGCAGTTTTCATGGCCACCAGCGGGCATTTCTCATGGCCGCCAGTGGGCCGTTCTTCATGGCCCTTGACACACACGCGTGAGAAGGGCATGGCTGGCCGGGATCAGATCACCACGATCCTGGGCCAGGAAGGCGTCAGCATCGCCTGCGGCACGGTCGGATCTATCCTCACCAGTCGCGGCCTGCGGGCCGTGCGGATGCGGGCGGGGAAGAAAACCACGACCGTGGACCCGGACGCCAGAACCGAACACATTCAGAACCACATGCAGGGCAAAGACGGGACCCGCGATTTCACCTCGACGACGCCCCGAACCCGGTCTTGTGGGGACATCACCTACCTGCGCACCGGCTCGGGATGGCTGTATTGGGCGACCGTGATCGACCTGTGCACGCGGATGGTGGTCGGCTGGTCCATGGCCAGCCACATGCGCACGAGCCTGATCATCGACGCCCTGGAAATGGACCGTGATCATGGCCATTTCGACGCGAACGGTGCCATATTTCACTTAGACCGAGGGTCGCAAGGCGGATTCAACCGGTCGTCGCAACATCGGTGTTTGCGCTCAACAGTAGCTCGTTCATCGCTTCGGTGGGTGTCTTGTATCCGAGTACTTTGCGAGGGCGTTCGTTCAGGGTCTTGGCCACGCTTTCGAGATCGACGCGTGCGTAACGGGTGAAGTCGGTGCCTTTGGGGAAGTACTGGCGTAGTAGCCCGTTGGTGTTCTCGTTGCTGGGCCGCTGCCACGGCGAGTGGGCATCAGCGAAGTAGATCGGCAGACCTGTCTGATTACGGAGTCGAGCGTGTTGGGCCATCTCGACGCCCTGGTCCCAGGTCAGAGACTCGCGCAGTGTCTCGGGCAGGGTCGTGATGGTCCGCGCGATCGCGTCACAGACAGCGCTGTCGCTGGCCCGTTCTTGGTCTGCGAGCCGACCATCTTGTGTTCGTCCATTGGGGGTAGGTGCAGCAGCATCGTGAACCGTGTCGTGCGTTCGGCGAGGGTCCCGATTGCGACCCCGCCCAGCCCGAGGATCAGGTCCGCTTCCCAATGTCCGGGTATGGCCCTGTCGTTGACTTCCGCGGGTCGGCGGCGATCATGACCTCTTTCGTCAGAAAGCTCTTGCCGCTCTTCGCCCGGGCCCGCGGAACTCGCAGTGATCGCCCGGTCCGCAAAGCGGTGGTCAGCTCGCGACGCAGCGCGCCGCGCCCCACGATGTAGAGGGCCTGGTAGATCGCCTCGTGCGAGATCCTCATGCTCAAATCGTCGGGGAAATCAACCTTGAGCCGACCTGCGATCCGCTCCGGGCTCCACGCGGTAGTCCAGCGCCGATCCTTGCATGGCCCATGACGACGCCCGTTCCACGCACCAATTCCAGGAGCTGCCGCGGGCATGCCATCAGCCCGCATGACCACGCCATCCAACCGAGACTGCACGTACTCACTCGCGCAACCGGGGGCTGCCCGCGAGCTTGGCAGTCTTGGGTCGGCAGGCGCGCCGGTCGGAGTGCCACTGGGCGCTCGTGGCGCGGTATTCAGGCTTGCCGCCTCGTGAGGCCGCGTTGCGCCGAAGCTCGCGTGAGACCGTCGACGGGGACCGATTCAACACCCGCGCGATCTGTCGAACACCTTCGTTTTGTGACCGCAGGATCGCGATCTCCTCACGCTCGACGAAAGACAGAAATCTTCCAGAAAGCGGGTCCTTGCTGACATCTCGCATGCCGCCAGCGTGGCGGAAGAAGCGAGTCCCGACCGGCGCCGACACGCCGGCCCGCTCGCCAGCCTCTTCGCTGTAGATACCCCGCCCGACGAAGTCCCGGAATTCCTGCCGGTGCTCCCGACGCTACCCCGGCGGTCGGCCCGGTGACCGCATCGGCTCCCGCCCAAGTTGTGTGGCCATCCAACCTTTAGGACGTCCCATAATCCACCTCCATGATCGAGGTGTTGCTTCCACCGGTTGAATCTGCCCAATACACATCGGGCGACTTTCAAAAGTGGTGCGCCGCGACCGGCGTCACCCAGTCGATGGGCGCCGTCGGCGTGTGTTGAGACAACGCCGTTGCCGAGAGCTTTTTCTCCCATATGAAGACCGAGATGTACTACCAGCACTACTTCGACAACCACCTCGCCGCGAGGACCGCGGTGCTGGAATACATCGAATCCTGGTACAACAGGCGTCGACCTCATTCGCACAACGGAGGGCTGCAACCCGCGGCCGCTCTCGCCGCTCACCGCGCCAGCCGCCAAACCGCTGCTGCGTAGAAGAAAAACACATCAGACTGTCTCAACAACTTGCCGGGCGCAGGGGCTCAAGCACGCCGGTGGGGCCGAACGATACGAACCGCACATCCGAACAGCAGGGCTCATGCGCACCACTGGTGGTGCTCATCGAAGCCTCTATTCAGTATCGGCCGGACTCCAGGCCGACCCGTTCGATACCGTCGTGGTTTCCGCGTTTCGGGATCCAACTATGTGAGCGACTCGCGCCCTGACGGCGCCTCCGCGGGCATGTCCGAAGCCTGGACTCAGCTCGCCGACCGTGGCAGTTCAATTTTCGCGATCCGTGACAATCCCGTACCCGAGGGGGCCGGGGTCAGGGATGTGCCAGCCTGCCTGGACAAGCACAGTGACGATTTTCTGGCGTGCGCGACGCCCCGGTCGTCAGCGCTCCCGCCGGATCCCGTCAGCGAGGCGATGTTGAAAACGCCCGGTGCCACGCTCCTGGACCTCACGGAATGCTTCTACACGCGGGATGTGTGCCCCGCCGTCATCGGTGGCGCTGTGGTCTATCGCGATGGGCACCACCTCGCCCAAACCTACGCCTTGTCCCTCACCGACAAGATCGCCGCCGCGTTGGTCGAGGCCAGCACCCCCGCGGGTTAAGTAGCGGCGTCACTAGCCATTTGGTGCGCACTCTCACTTAAATATTTTTAGATGGTACTAACGCGGAGGCGAGACATTGTTTCTGCCGAACCCTTATGTCTCCTAGCAAAATAGTTCAAAAAAACAGGGTTAAGCAGATGCAATTTCTTGCCTATGTTTATTTCCGTTTGGAAGTAGTACTGTATGAGTACAGACCATCTGTGGCGACTTGGAGCGATCCTTCACTTCGGCCGCAAGCCCGTTTCTCTGCTTGGTGTCCTGCTGTATCTGTAGCCGCTTCACCTCGCAACAATCTGCCACGCACGTTCGAGCCCGTATCGCTCATTTGTAGTCCTCAGCAAAACAAAGAAAGAGGGTCCTATGTCCACTGACGTTTCTGACGCCGAAAAATCACCCCCCGGCCTCGCTCAGGGTGCACCTCCGCAACCCAGTTCGCACGCGAACACCGCGACTCGGGAATCGCTGGAGGATTACACCCTGCGATTCGCCCCACGGTCGTATCGAAAATGGACGGCTGGAGTGGTGGCCACCGGAGCATTGGGCGGCATCGCGTATCTGGCGGACTTTTCCATCGGAGCCACCATCGGAATTTCTTATGGCACCACGAATGCGCTCCTGGGCATTCTGGTGGCCGCCGTCATCATCTTCATCACGGGAATTCCGCTGGCCTACTACGCGGCACGTTACAACATCGACGTGGACTTGATCACACGTGGATCGGGTTTCGGCTACTACGGTTCCGTGATCACCAACATCATTTTCGCGACCTACACATTCATCTTTTTCGCCCTCGAGGGCTCGATCATGGCGCAGGGGTTGGAACAGGGCCTCGGAATACCCAAACCCATTGGCTATGCGGTCTCGGCCTTGGTGGTCATTCCGTTGGTAATTTACGGCATGAAGACGCTGTCCAAGCTGCAGTTGTGGACGACGCCGCTGTGGCTGGTGCTGATGGTTATACCGATCGGCTACCTGATGTTGACCAATCCCGACTCGATCGACAACTTCTTTGAATACCAGGGAGAAAACGGAACCGGTTCACCAAATTTCGCGGCGATCATGCTGGCCGCGGGTGTTTGCCTATCCCTCATCGTGCAGATCGCGGAACAGATCGACTACCTGCGTTTCATGCCCCCGAAGACCGATGGTAATCGCGTTGCTTGGTGGCGAGCAATGTTTCTGGCCGGGCCAGGGTGGGTAATATTCGGCGCGCTCAAGCAGGCCATCGGGCTCTTCATCGCTGTGTATATCATCGCCAAACTGAATCCCGACGCGGTCAGCACTGCTGCGGAGCCGGTCAATCAGTTTCTCGGGGTGTATTCGGAGATGATGCCCGGCTGGCTCGCCATGACCTTGGCCGTCATCTTGGTCGTAATCTCCCAGATCAAAATCAATGTAACGAACGCCTATTCTGGTTCGCTGGCCTGGACGAACTCTTATACCCGGATCACTCGGCATTACCCTGGCCGTCTGGTGTTCATCATCGTCAACGTGGGCATCGCGCTGCTCCTGATGGAAATGAACATGTTCGATTTTCTCAATGCAATTCTCGGCTTCTACGCAAACATCGGAATCGCCTGGATCGTGACAGTTGCCACCGACATCAGCATCAACAAATACGTGCTCAAGCTATCGCCGAAATTTCCCGAGTTCAGAAGAGGAATGCTCTACGCGGTCAATCCGGTGGGGTTCGTCTCATTGATCCTGTCGGCCGGAATCTCCATCGCGATCTTCTTCGGTGCTTTCGGTCCCGCAGTTCAGCCTTTCTCGCCCATTTTTGCCGTAGTTATCGCGGCAATCTGCACGCCGGTCATGGCCATCCTGACTCGTGGAAAGTACTACCTTTGCCGCACGCACGATGGCATCGAACTGCCTATGTTCGACGCCGAAGGCAACCCCTCGGACGTGCTTCTCCGCTGCCACGTCAGCGGAATGGAATTCGAGCGCCCGGACATGATGGCCTCCCCGATACCGGCCGCCGATGGTTCGAAGCAGTACATCAGTTCTCTGATGCTGGCCACCGACAAGACCGGGAAACTCGTGCTCCCTCCGCACCTCGACTAGGTCCCCACCTGTCGTCGAGCATGGCAGAGCGTTACCGACGTCGAATCCTCATTCCGCAGATCGACGACCGCAATTGCAGACAAGAAAAGAGAACCAACAATGCGTCACGGAGATATCTCATCCAGCCCAGACACCGTCGGCGTCGCCGTCGTGAATTACAAAATGCCTCGCATACACACGAAAAGTGAGGTCATCGAAAATGCACACAAAATTGCCGACATGATCCGCGGCATGAAAACCGGGCTTCCCGGTATGGACCTCGTCGTTTTTCCTGAGTACTCAACGATGGGAATCATGTACGACGAGGACGAGATGTACGCGACTGCGGCTGTGATCCCCGGCATAGAAACGGACATCTTTTCGGCGGCATGCAAGGAGAGCAAGACCTGGGGTGTCTTTTCCCTCACCGGAGAACAGCACGAGGAACACCCCAAGAAGCCGCCGTACAACACTCTCGTCCTGATCAACGACCAGGGCGAGATCGTGCAGAAGTATCGCAAGATTTTTCCCTGGAACCCGATCGAGGGCTGGTACCCGGGTGACACGACATACGTGACCGAGGGCCCGAAGGGAATGAAGATCTCCCTCATCATCTGTGACGATGGCAATTACCCCGAAGTCTGGCGTGACTGTGCCATGAAGGGAGCCGAGCTGATTGTGCGCTGCCAGGGCTACATGTACCCGGCCAAGGAACAACAAATTTTGATTTCCAAGGCGATGGCGTGGACCAACAATTGCTATGTCGCGGTGGCCAACGCGGCCGGCTTCGATGGTGTTTACTCCTACTTCGGCCACTCGGCAATCATCGGCTTCGATGGGCGGACACTCGGCGAAACGGGCGAGGAGGAATACGGGATTCAGTATGCCCAACTCTCTGTTTCAGCCATCCGAGACGCCCGCGCGAACGACCAGTCTCAGAACCATCTCTTCAAGATGCTCCACCGGGGATACACAGGAGTGCACGCTGCCGGTGACGGTGACAAGGGTGTGGCGGAGTGCCCCTTCGATTTCTACAAGACCTGGGTTAATGATGCGGAGTTGGCGCAGAGGAACGTCGAAGCCATTACTCGCACCACCGTGGGAGTGGCCAGTTGCCGGGTGGGAAACCTGCCGGTGGAAGATGCGATTGAGCTCTGAACGTAGCCGGTAGAAGACGTCTCTGATGCCATACCTCAACGACATGATCAACGCACAAAACGCGAATCGAGACCGGGTCAGTACCCGAGACGCTACGGGGAAAGACCCGGCGGGTGGCGTTGGGGTGGAGTCGAGCGCAGCTCGACCCAGGGCGGGCATCTTTGACTCTGCAGGATTCGCTGGCCGGCTCGGCCAGCGAATCCTCGGCCAGGACCACGCTATTCGAGCTGCGACTCGAGCTGTCAGTCTGGCCGCGGCGGGAGCGGCCGACCCCGATCGACCGCTGGCCAACATTCTCCTCACCGGCCCGACCGGAGTTGGAAAAACGGAACTGGTACGCCAGATCGCAGCCGAGCTCAGGTCGGGTCCCGACGACCTGTGCCGGATAGACATGAACGCCCTGGCCCAGGAGCAATACGCGGCCTCCTTCTCGGGTGCGCCGCCGGGATATGCCGGCAGTAAGGAAGCCTTCTCGCTTTTTCAGAAAGGCAAAATCGAAGGAGATCCGTACACGCCGGGAATCGTGCTCTTTGATGAGGTCGAGAAAGCACATCCCACCGTGATTCGGTCGCTGCTTCAGATCCTCGACAATGGAACCCTGCGTCTGGCAAACGGCCAGGATACGATTTCATTTCGCAACTGCTACGTGTTCATGACGTCGAATCTCGGGTCGACGGCAGTCGCCCGTCGCCGGCAGAGCAAGCGATGGGCCGTGGCGGACTACCTGAGTTCCCGATGGCCGGGCGCGAAGCCGGTTTGGATCGGTCAGACGGATGCTGAGATATTCGCCTCGTCCGTAAGAGAGTTCTTTGACGTTGAACTGCTGAACAGGATCGACGAAACGGTGGTCTTTCTCGAGATCGACGAGCTGACGGCTCACGAGATCACGCGCCTCGAACTTCGAATTCTGCAGAGCCGTTTTCAGAGAAAGTCTGTTGAACTCACCTTCACCGCCGAGGTGAGTTCGTACCTGGTACAGGAGGGCTTCAATCCGGTTTTCGGAGCACGGAGCTTGCGACGCGTCATTCGGACACAGGTCGCGGGAGTGGTTGCGGAATGCGTCCTGGAGGCGCGGACGCGGTCGGAGCTGCCCCTGTGCGTGCGCGTCGAGGCATCCGGTCAGCGGATATCCGCCGCCGTTCAGCGCTAGCTGTGCTGCCCAGGCAGGTCGGTTGAGTAAATGTGACGACACGCTTTCGTCGTTGGGCATGAGGGAGGACCTCCTGTTGCGAAGTGGAGCTGTCAAAGGCCAACCACTTCAGACCAGGAGGTCCTCGTGTCCCACGCTAATGCTGATTTGACTCCGCGGCACCGTCTTCGCTTGGCGCGTCTTGTTGTCGAGGAAGACCGCTCCATTGTCTACGCCGCCCAGCTGTTCAACGTGTCGTGGCCGACCGCGAAACGGTGGGCCAACCGATACGCCGCAATGGGCCCGGACGGGATGGAAGATCGATCATCCCGCCCGCACCACATGCCTACGAAAACGCCGCAGGAGCAGGTTCGGAAAGTCGTGCACCTGCGCTGGAAGAAACGCCTGGGGCCGATGGCGATCGGCGCAAAACTGGACATGCCACCTTCGATTGTTCACGCCGTTCTGACCCGGTGCCACCTGAACAAGCTCCACCACGTTGACGTGCACACCGGGGAGATCGTCCGCCGCTACGAGCACGCCACCCCGGGGTCATAGATCCACGTGGACGTAAAAAGCTGGGCAATATCCCCGATGGCGGCGGATGGCGCTACGTCGGCCGGCAGCGAGGCGGCAAGAACCGCGCCGCCACGGCAACCAAGAACCGTAGCGTTCACCGCAATCCACTGATCGGGACGGCGTTCATGCACACGGTCATCGACGACCATTCCCGCATCGCTCACGCCGAAATCCACAACGACGAAACCGCCGCGACAGCCGTCGGAGTCCTGCAACGCGCCGTGTCCTAGTTCGCCGCCCGCGGCGTGACCTTGCAACGCATGCTCTCCGACAACGGATCCGCCTACAAATCACACCTCTCGCGCGACACCTGCCGCGACCTAAACATCACCGTCGAGAAGACTCGCCCCTACCGACCCCAGACCAACGGCAAGATCGAACGCTTCCACCGCACCCTCGCCGACGGGAGGGCCTTCAGCCGCTTCTACGCCACAGAATCAGCCCGCCGAAACGCCCTGCCAGCCTGGATCCACGAATAAAATCACTACAGGCCCCACACCGCCATTGGAAACCACCCACCCATCAGCCGCTTAACCAACCTCTCTGGGCAGGACAGCTAGCCCAGCGCGGGGCCAACACGCGACTACAGAGCGGCGAGGACATCGAAATCAAAACCGGCCGCGGCGCTCATGTACAGCTGTTGCGTCGCTTGATTCCCCGCGAAGGAGACTGGTCCGCGCGGGCCGTCATAGGAATGCCCGTCGATGATGGAGTCCGTTGCGGAGACATCGGCAGATCCAGCTCGGTGAAGTATCGACTGCAGCGCGTAGAGCCCTTCGTAACACGATTCCGCGGGGCCGTTCAGTGCCGGGCCTGAGCTGCCATACAGGGCGGCATATCGACTAACCAAATCGAGCGAGCTCACGGTGGTAAGGGAACGATAGTATGCTCCCGCCGAATACAGACCGTGTGTCGCGCTGATGCCGCTGGCCAGAAGAGTGTTCTCCTCCATCAGCGGTCCGAACCTGAGGATGGCCTCGTCGAGCCCTCGACGGGCAAAGGCCCGATTGAAACTCACCGCGTTTTGGCCGACCATGAGGACCAGGACTCCGTCGCAGCCACTTCGTGCGATGTCCTCCATGAGCTTGGGCATCGAATCAGCTCGACCAGCGTCGGAGTCGCGAACAAAGGAGTGACCGACAATGATGATGTCGAGCTGCGACGCATGCTCAACGACCGACTGGTACGACCGCCGGGGCCATACGTAGTCGTCTCCGACGACGAACCAACGGCGTGCCCCGGTGTTGGCGTGAAGCCAGTCAAGGGCGGGTGCAAGCTGATTGCGGGGGACCTCACCGGTGCAATACGTTCCGCTGCGATGTTCGCCGCCCTCGTAGAGTGCCGAGTACAGATAGGGAACCCGCTTCGCAACGATGGGGACAAGCACATTGCGAACCGACGAGATATGCCACCCAGCCACGGCCTGTATCTCTCGGCTTCGCAACAAGCCCGCGACTTGGGCCGTCATGATTCGTGACGCGGATCCTCCGTCGATCATGGTCACTCGAAGTTCGGACCCGAGCACGCCGCCGTCAGCGTTGATCTCCCGAACGGCCAGCTCCGTCACCGCCTCCGCCGACGGACCATAAATACCGCCCGGACCCGACAGTGGGACGACCATTCCGACAGTGAACACTTATACCTAGCTACGCTCGATTTCAAGCATGAGGAAATATTTCCAAATAGAATATTGTTGTGTATCCTAATACACAGGTTGCTCGATGTGCCGATTGTTAATCAGATGGAAGCAATGCTCTGTCCTGGAGCCGCGGACAGACTGATAGGTGGGAAACATGAGTCAAAAAACGAGCCAGACTCACACTGCTCGAGGTGCTGGACATGGGCTGCCTGACCGTCGTGTTCATGACATTCGGGTGACGATAACGACCGCACGAAGAGCCACTGCGAGCCTTGAGCCCGTACTGCTCACCGAAAACCTGAGCATCGAGGAATGGCTGATTTTAGACGTGCTGAGCGAGGCCGACGGCCTGTCGATGTCGCAACTCGCAGCGGAGACTCTGGCAAGCAAGGCCACTTTGAGCCGTCATGTCGACTCTCTGGTCAGTCGTGCATCCATTTATCGGCAGGTCGGCCCGGAGGATCGGCGACAGTTTCTCGTTTTTCTCTCGACGCGCGGACGAGCCCTCCACGGCTTTGTCTCGGCTCAGATCATCAAGACGATAGCCGAGATTGACCAGCCCGATTAGGCGGATCGGCCGTCGGGTGGCGGACCGCCCACGGCGTACGCGGGGATCATGCGGCTCGTGGGGCCAGTGGTGTCCGACCGAGTGACGGGCCCGTCTCTCGATTTGGCCGGCGGCGAGTTCGAGCACATCGTCGCCTCCGGTCTCGGCCCGTAGCGTACTGTGCACGATGCCGTCCATGATCGCGTCGGCCTGAACTCGAAGCTTAGGATAGTCCCCAACAGAAATATCCGGTGGCTCCCTAACACGCTGCTTGCACCTTCGACCAGCGGCCCCGAAGGTCAATAACACCGGCCCCCAGGAGCGCGCATATTCAGGAAGGTGCCCTTCGGCGCGGGCGAGCCAGGCGAAGACCTGAGAGAGCGGTTCCTGCTTTCAGGGTGTTACGGGTGTTACGGGTGTTCAGGGTTTTACGCAACACCCTGAATGATCGTTCACCGAAGGAGTGGCCGTCGCCGCCTACACTCAACGTCAGCAGACGCCAGCTTTGGACCGTTTCAACCTCCAAACGACAATTGCCGTGATCAACGGGAAGGGCGGCGTCGGGAAGACGATACTCACAGCCAATCTCGGTGGGATCCTCGCAGCCTCCGGCTGGCGTGTACTTCTCGTTGATCTTGACCCGCAAGGCAACCTGGGTCTCGACCTCGGCTACCGCGGCACGCAGGGTGATGACTGTGGGCGCGAGCTGTCAACATCGCTGCTCACCGCCGGTCACCTACCGGTACCCCTCAGGGGTGTGCGCCCCAACCTGGACGTTCTCGTCGGCGGCCAAGCTTTGGAAGGTGCTGCAGCCCAGCTGCTCATGCAGGCAATGCATGACACCACCGCCGCTCGCCTTTCACTCGCGCGGGCACTTTCCCTGATCGCATCTGACTACGACATTGTGATGATCGATTGCCCGCCGGCATCCGAAGTCCTGCAATCGGCGGCTGTCGCCGCAGCAAAGTTTGTTTTGATCCCTGTGAAGCAGGACACCGCAAGCCTTGGCGGCCTGGAGATCACCGCGTCCCGTATCGAGCAGGTGGATGATTTGAACCCAGAGCTTGATCTACTGGGTGTCATCCTTTTCGATTCGGGGACTGGTGAAACTCGTGTCCGGCGCCACTTCCTTGACGAGGTTGTCGAGATTCTGAGGGCTGAATCTGAGCGAGAGCGTAGCTTCCCAACTCATCTTCGTCACGCCTCAGCTGCAGCCTCTCGCGCCCGACGCGAAGGTCTGCTTGTCCACGAGTTGGAGCAACAGGTTAACAACGCCGAGCCTTGGTATGACCGGGTGAAGAAGAATTTGGCTGACGCTGGCACGCAATCTGCGATCGATGTCGCTGGTGACCTCCAAGCGATCGCGGCTGAGCTTGTGCGGCGTCTAGCCGCGCGAGGCATCTGATGGCTGAACCCACGCGCACTGTCAGCCCGCCGCCTCGCGCTCGGATGGACGCGAGCCGGTTGCTGCCCAAGAACCAGGATGCTGACTTCCAAGCCAGCATGCCTGACCCAACAACACGCCAAGCCAAGCCAAGTTTGGCGTCTCCCGTGCCAGCGGCTTCACCCCTATCTTTCGTCCCGCCCTCTGAGCCGTCTCCAGCTAAACGGCGTCCAAATTTGACCGTTGATATTGACGCTGATCTCCGCGCTCGTGTGCGTGCCGTGTATTTGGCGACGCACCACCGGGAGGGTGAGGATACGTTCCAGGGGATGATCTGGAAAGTGCTTGTGGAGTTGTGCGAACGCCGTGAGCGGGATTACAACGCTGGCCGCCGGTTTGATGTCGGCGACGCGCAGCTGCGTCGTGGTCGACCGATTCGCTGACCGGACGACCACGCGAACAATCGGCGTTTTCGTCTCTGGTGCGCGGATCACGAATTTACCGCCGTCCGTCCCCTGGGTCGGGTCTGGAGGCGTACCTTTCAGCGTTTCAGAATCAGGTCATCAAGCAAGTTTCGGAGGCTCAAAAACACACAGAAAAAACACCAAATTCTGTGACCCCACTGAAAAGCCCTGATTTAGGCTGAACTAAAACCCCGTCTTTATGCGGGAGTACCCACGCATTCGGGGGTCATTTTTGGTAGCGCACTTCCTTCACACGGAAGAGGTCGTGGGTTCAAGTCCCGCATCGCCCACCAAGAAAACCCCCGTTCACCGGGGGTTTTTTCTTGTTCACCGCCTCGCGCGGTCGGGGCAACCTAGTCTGAGGGACATGGACGTACTCCTCGACATCTGGCAACGCATAACGACACCACATGCCATGCTGGAACCGCTCATTGCCTGGCTAACCGTGGCAGCAGCTGCTGTGATCGTGGTCTTTCCTCCGATGTGGCGCCTGGCGCGACACGTCATCACGATCGTGCACGAGGGCGGGCACGGTATCGTCGCCGTGCTGAGCGGGCGGCGATTGGGCGGCATCCGCTTGCATTCGGACACTTCCGGGCTCACCGTGAGTCGAGGACGCCCGACCGGCCCCGGCATGATCTTCACCCTGCTGGCCGGCTACCCGGCCGCAGCGCTGCTCGGCCTCGGCGCGGCCTGGTTACTCAGTTTGGGCTACGACGTGGGCCTCCTATGGGCACTTCTCGTGCTGCTGGCATTGCTGCTCATACAGATCCGCAACTGGTTCGGGCTCTGGTCGGTTGCCGTCACCGGCGCCGTCGTGTTCAGTGTCTCCTGGTTTGGGTCGCCCCAGGTGCAGGGTGTGTTCGCGCTGTTGGTCACCCTGGTTCTCCTTTTCGGCTCGCTGCGCACGTCTTTCGAACTGCAGCAATCCCGGTCGCGTCGGGGCGGCTCCTCGTCGGACGCCGACCAATTGACGAGACTCACCCACCTTCCGGGTATTTTCTGGGTGGCCGTTTTCATCGTCGCGCAAGTGGTCTGCGTTGCCCTGAGCGCCCGGCTGCTCGGCTTTGTTCGAATCTAGGACTCGCTTTCAGTCAATCGTGGGAGGCTGAATGCATGACAAAAATAGCGATCATCGGTGGACACGGAAAAGTTGCCCTCCACCTGGCCCGTTTGCTCACGACTGCCGGACACGACGTCTCCTCGCTCATCCGCAACCCCGAACACGTCGACGACGTCACGGCGAGCGGTGCAACGCCGCTCGTAGCGGATGTCGAGCACCTGTCGGTGGATGAGATGACCAAAGCGCTCGCTGGGCATGATGCGGTGGTCTGGTCCGCCGGCGCCGGCGGAGGAAGCGCAGAGCGCACGTACGCGGTGGACCGGGACGCGGCCATCCGCTCGATGGATGCCGCCGCTCAAGCCGGCATCAACCGTTACGTGATGGTGTCGTATCTGGGATCACGTGCCGATCACGGAGCCTCACCCGACAACGGCATGTTTGCCTACTATGAGGCCAAGGCTGCCGCCGATGACTATCTGCGCGCCACCTCGTTGAACTGGACCATTCTCGGACCGAGCACGTTGACCCTGGCCGCCGCGACGGGCTCCATCAATGTGGGCTCGAAAGCGACTGGTGACACCTCACGCGAGAACGTGGCGCTCGTTGCGGCGGCCGTGCTGGCCGACGACAATACCGTGGGCGCGTTCATTGAATTCGCCGACGGCGACGTGCCGATCGGCGAGGCCATAGCCGCTATCCACTAACAGGGCCAGAAGCTCACAGGCCCAGAAGCTCACAGGCCCAGAAGCTCACAGGCTCAGAAGCCGAAGTCGCCGCCACCAAAATCGCCACCGAAATCGCCACCGAAATCTCCGCCGGAGTCGCCGCCCGCATCGCTCGCGGAGTCCGCGTTGGTTTCGGTGTTGGCGTCTGCGCCGGCATCCGTACCGCCGGCATCCGTACCGCCGCCATCCATCGGCATAAAGGCGCTGACCAGTGCCGAACCAATGACGAATCCGGCAACGGTGCCAAGCAGTGAGCTGCCCATCATGCCGCCGAAGCCCATTCCGTTCTGTCCGTTCTGGCTTCCAAACGAGCGCGTCAGCGTTCCAGGCTGACGCAATTCAGCCCGGGTCGCGGCTTGGGCGAGCGTGGCCGGTGCGGCGTCCGCCGGGCGTTCGCTCGGTTCGACGTTCTCGGTGAGTTGGCGAAAGAGAATGTTGCGCTGCTCGTCAGTCAATTTTGAGAACGCTTCGCTGTGCACCTGTTCGATGGTTTCGGGTGGTGCCGTGCGCAGCAGGTACTGGTAGCGCTCGACCGCGATCTCATCCTCGCTGCGCGTGGGGGCGCCGGTCGAACGGTTTGACCTGTTGTCCGTGGGTGATTGCTCCTTGCGGCCCAGCAGAAAGTCAAGAAATCCCATGGTGTATTGCTCCTCTTGTGGATTTGTCTGTGACGATCATTTTTCCAGATCTTTCTGAGTGCTGGCGTCGTCACTTTCCCCGGCCGAACCAGGTCGTAACGCCGGGTGAATAAAGCACAGAATCGGGCGCGCGATCGGTGAGGCCGGCAAAACCAGCCGCGGCCAAGAGCGTGTCATCGAGACTGACCAGCTCGGCCCCGAACAAGGGCCACGGCTCGTGATGGTTGCGTAAATACACGGTCCGCCCACGGATATTGGTGAACAACGCCCATCGTGCGGTGAGAAAATCTGCCAGCGGATCATCAACGACAGCACCGGCACCTGGTCGCGCCACGATCTCTGAGCGCTTGGCATGGTTTCCGTGTCGCGTCGAGTTATACCGGTACTGGCCGGAATCAATCGTGAGTCGGGTGCGCGACCAGATGTAGGGCAACGAGAACAGTGCGCGGGCAGCCAGCACGGCCGCGAGGCGACCGGCCTCCAGTGATACAAACACGACACCGCGACGGCCCTCGGAGTCGACTGCATAGAGTCGAACATTCACTTCGACGAAGGTGCCGAAGTACGGAATCGGCGGGCTCCCGAGAATGGTGGCGCGATCGAGCACAAATGGAATCAGGCCGACCCAGCTCGACCCGTCGTGTTCGTCGGGGACGAGGCCTTTCGGCAACAACGGCGCGACCAGAGCAGCATCCACTCGCCAGTGCAGAAACACCACATGCGACCAGCGCTGGCTCGCCGCGGCCCTTCCGGCCAGGGGCGGTGCTATCGCGGAAATGGGATGTGCCTCAGCGTTCGCCATACGAATCCTTTCTCGATCTGCCTCACGGTACTCGCTGGGCACCCCCTGCGCATGTTGATCACCCGGGAATGCATGCAGGGAGGCGGTTCCGCTCAGCAATCGCGGAGGCGGCCTGTGTAAACATAAAGAAGACAAAATCGTCGCGCTGCACCACACGAACCACAGATGAGGAGACGAATGCCGGGTTCGACCGTTCTCGACCTCTTTCTCGTTCTCATCCTGTTTGTAGCCCTCGTCAATGGTTACCGCAGCGGACTGTTGCAAAGCCTCACCGGCATCGTCGGAGCCGTGCTTGGCGGGATAGCCGCCTTCTTCATCGTGCCCATCGTGGGTGCCTGGGTGCCGGCGGCCGAATGGCGCACTCCGGCCACGATCGCCGTGGCGATTCTGCTCGTCCTCATCGGCCATTCGATCGGTGTGTCGGTGGGTGGCATGTCCGGTAGCCAGAAACGGCGTTCCCCGCTCGGCACCCTCAACCGCGTGTTGGGATCAGCGTTTGCCGCTGTCGCCTCGGCCCTCGTCGCGTCGATGGTCGCATTCAGCATCGGCGCCCTGGGGATCCCGTTCCTGTCCCCCGCCATCGCCTCCTCCACCGTCGTCTCAGGAATTGACTCTCTCACCCCCGACCCGGTCAAGGCGTTCATGGCCGAGCTGCGCTCATTGGCCGTGCAGCAGGGTCTGCCGCGCATCGTCGACGCATTCGCGGGACCGGCACCGGATGCCGCCGAAGCCGACACGAGCAGCCCGGCACTGGCCGTGGCGGCGCAGTCGGTCGTACGCATCACCGGAACGGCCTACGCCTGCGGGCAGAGCCAGTCCGGCAGCGGCTTCGTCGTCTCTGACGGCCGCGTCGTCACAAACGCGCACGTCGTCGCTGGCGTGGGCCAGCCCGTCGTGCAAACGCCGGCCGGCGAAACGATGGCCGGCGAAATCGTGTACTTCGACCCGGTCGATGACCTCGCCATCATTTCGGTGCCCGGCCTTGATGCTGCACCCCTGACCGTCGGCGCAAATCTCCCGGCGGGCAGCGGCGCGGCCGCCGACGGGTATCCCTTCGGAGGGCCGTATGTCTCCGATCCGGCACAGGTCATCTCGATCGGCACCATCAGCGTCGCCGACATTTATGGGCAGGACCCGACGCCCCGCCAGGTGTATACCGTGGCTTCGGACGTGCAGCAGGGCGAATCGGGCGGACCTCTCCTGAGCGAATCCGGCCTGGTGGTCGGCGTTATCTTTGCCAAGGCGTCCAACACCGAGAACGTCGGCTATGCCCTCGCGCTGGAAGAAGTGCAGCCGGTTATCAGCCAGGCACCCGGTCTGAGCTCCCCGGTATCATCGGGAACCTGCGTTCGCGGCTGAACCACCGGTATCCGCTCGCTCGCAGAAACACAGCCCGCACCAGCTCTGCCCCGCACGAACTCTGCCCCGCACGAACTCTGCCCCGCACCAATGTGCTTCGCACGAACAGTGCGCGGACCAACGAAGCGCGCAACGCACGAAGGGCGGCACGGAAGCGGGTCAACCCGTATTCCGTGCCGCCCCATGCCAGGCAGACCGTTCACACTGACGAAGTCAGAAGCTAGACACGCTCGAGGGCGTAACCCTCTTCGCCGTGCACGCTCGTGTCGATTCCGGCCAGTTCGTCTTCGTTCTTGATGCGGAAGCCGATGGTCTTCTCGATCGCGAGGCCGAGCAGGTACGCGACGATGAAGGAGTAGACGAGAACCGAAAAGCCTGCAATGGCCTGCACCGCGAGCTGACCGAGGTCGCCGCCGGTGAAGAGTCCGGTGTTGATGGCGAAAAAGCCGAGGTACAGGGTGCCGATGATGCCACCGACGAGGTGGATGCCGACGACGTCGAGCGAGTCATCGAAGCCGAGCTTGAACTTGAGTTCAACGGCGAGGGCGCAAACGGCACCGGAGAGCCCGCCGAGCAGGAGCGCCCAACCCGGTTCCAGGTTGGCGCACGCCGGGGTGATGGCGACGAGGCCGGCAACAGCGCCCGATGCGGCTCCCACCGAGGTGGCTTTGCCGTCCTTGAATTTCTCCACGAGCATCCAGGCGAGGATGGCCGCTGCCGTGGCGCCCAGGGTGTTGATCACGATGATGCCGACATTGGCGAGGCCATTGAGCCATTCAGCACCGGCGTTGAAACCGAACCAGCCGAACCAGAGAATCGAGGCGCCGATGAGCACGAGCGGTACGTTGTGCGGTTTGGTGATGCCCTTCTGAAACCCGACGCGCTTGCCGAGGACCAGGGCAAGCGCGAGAGCTGCGGCACCGGCATTGATGTGCACCGCGGTACCACCGGCATAATCGATGACGCTCGGTAGGCCCAACGTTTCACCGAGCTTCATGATCCAGCCGCCGCCCCAGACCCAGGCTGCGACCGGAAAGTAGACGAGGGTCGCCCAGATACCCGCGAAGATCATCCAGGATCCGAACTTCGCCCGGTCGGCAACGGCCCCGCTGATGAGCGCGACGGTGATGATGGCGAATGTGGCACCGTACGTGGCACCGAGCAGGTCGATGCTACCCGTCTCTCCCATGGCGAGATTGCCCAGGCCGAAGTCGGAGAACGGGTTGCCGGCGAATTCGGTGGGACCGTTCACGGCGCTCATATTATAGCCGTACAGAATCCACAGGACGCTGATGAGGCCCAGTGCACCAAAGCTCATCATCATCATGCTGATGACGCTTTTAGCCTTGACCAGCCCGCCATAGAAGAAGGCGACACCCGGTGTCATGAACAACACGAGCGCGGTGGCGGTCAGCCCCCAGGCAATGCTTCCGGTTTCCATAGAATTGTCCTCACGCGTCTCAAATATGCAGGGCGTAGCACGAGGCGATCCACCTCGGATACGAGTCCAGTATCTGAGGTGACTGTTACAACAAACGTTCCGACGTGTTTCGTTGCGGTTACGGGCGCTGGCGAATTGTTAACGCCAGATTTCAGGGTCAGTCGGTGTGCGGCGGCAACTCTCCCGTAGTGAGGGCGACCATGCGAGACTGCGACCGCTGGTATTTCTTGCGATACCCGCCCGCCATCATCTCGTCGTCGAAGACCTCATTGAGCGGACGCCCACTGGCGACGATCGGAATCTCAGCGTCATAGACGCGGTCAATGAACGCGACCAGACGCAGGGCGTCCGACTGATCGGTCAGGAGAAAGACGCCCCGCAGAGCAATAACCTCGACGCCACGGATGACCTTGATGTATTTGGATGGATGCACGGTGCCCAGGTGACGAATCAGGGAACCGAAGTCATCCTCGGTGACCTTCGAACCACGCTCCAGCAGGGTGTTGACGAGGTGTTCACGTGCCTCAGGCTCAACCGCCACGGCCTGACCGGTGACGTTGCGGCGACGGTAGTCGAGACCGTCGATGCGCAGGGTCTCGAAGTTGGCGCTCATCGCCGAGATCTCGCGGAGAAAGTCCTGCGCGGCAAATCGGCCCTCGCCGAGCGAGTTGGGCGGGGTGTTCGACGTGGCGGCGACGCGGGTGCCGGTGGCCACGAGTTCGCCGAGCAGCCGGGTCATCACCATGGTGTCACCCGGATCGTCGAGCTCGAACTCGTCGATGCAGATGAGTTTCGCGCTGCGCAGCTCCTTGATGGTCTCCTGATAGCCGAGGGCGCCCACGAGGGCGGTGTACTCGATGAAGGTGCCAAAGTATTTCGGGCCGGTCGCGGCATGCCAGAGCGCTGCGAGCAGGTGCGTCTTGCCGACACCGAACCCACCATCGAGGTAGATGCCCGGCAGGTCGTCCTTCGCCTGTCGGCGGCGGGAAAAGAATCCGGCCGGCCGGGGGTTCACGAATTCCTGCAGCTTTTCAACGGCCGCGACCTGGGACGGGTAGTCGTGATCCGGCCGGTAGTTCTCGAACGAGGCGTGTTCAAACTGGGGAGGCGGCACCAGTTCGGCCACTATTTCCCGGCCCGTGATGCTCGGAGTTCGGTCGGCCAGTTGCGGAACCGTGTGGTGCGCCTTCTCGTGGGCCTCTGGAGCCATGCTGAAACGCCCGTTCTCGTTCATCGTGCTGCGAATGCGCAGTGTGTGCAAATGCGCTGTGTGCCGGCACCGCGTAGATTTATGGGGTGGACCAGATAAGCCTAATCCGCGGTCAACCCAAATCCGTATGCATCCGCTGCCCACTGGAGGTTACATGTCTGCCCCGTTCGATCCAACCGAGAAGTTTGCCACCTATGCCCACCCTTCCAAGCTGGTTTCCACCGACTGGCTGGCCGAACACCGCGATGACGCCGGACTGGTCGTGGTCGAATCCGACGAAGACGTCTTGCTGTACGAAGTGGGACACATCCCCGGCTCAGTGAAGATCGATTGGCATACAGACCTCAACGACAAGGTCAACCGCGACTACATCGAGGGCGCCGCATTCGCCGCCCTCATGAGCAGCAAGGGCATCACCCGCGACAGCACTGTGGTCATCTATGGCGACAAGAGCAACTGGTGGGCCGCCTACGCCCTCTGGGTGTTCACCCTGTTCGGCCACGACGACGTTCGCCTGCTCGACGGTGGACGCACGAAATGGCTCGCCGAGGCGCGCGAGATGACAACGGATGCGACCTCCGTCACCCCCACGGAATACCCGGTGGTCTCGCGCAACGACGCCCCGATTCGTGCCTTCAAGAACGACGTGCTCGCCCATTTTGGTAACCCGCTCATTGATGTGCGCTCCGACGAGGAGTACAGCGGCGTACGCACGACGATGCCCGCCTACCCTGAGGAGGGAGCCCTGCGCGGCGGCCACATTCCTACGGCAGCGTCTGTTCCGTGGGCCCTCGCCGCGGACGCCGACTCCACTTTTCGCACCCGCACCGAGCTGGACGACATCTACCGCGGGAAAGCAGGCCTGTCCGACGGCGACGACGTGATCGCCTATTGCCGCATCGGTGAGCGGTCGAGTCACACCTGGTTTGTGCTGACCTACCTGCTCGGCTTCGAGAATGTGCGCAACTACGACGGTTCCTGGACCGAGTGGGGCAACGCCGTCGCCGTGCCGATCGCGGTCGGTACGGCGCCGGGTACCGCGCCGGCACCGCGCCCATGAGCGCAGACCTGCTGGCGGAGATTCGGGAGGACTTTCTGGCACTCGAGCAGAAGGACCGTCTGCTCTTGCTGCTCGAGTTCGCCAATGACCTGCCGGAACTTCCGAAAAATTTTCAGGACCACCCCGACCTGCTCGAGCGCGTCGTCGAATGCCAATCGCCGGTTTTTATTTTCGTCGACCTGGATGCCGACGGTGCCTTCCACCTGCACGCCACTGCTCCGCGCGAGTCGCCGACCACGCGGGGGTTTGCGTCAATCCTCGCCCAGGGGCTCGACGGCCTGAGCGCCCAGCAGGTGCTCGCCGTTCCCGATGACTATCCCCAGTCCATCGGCTTGAGCGAAGCCGTCTCTCCGCTGCGCCTGCGAGGCATGAGCGCCATGCTTGGCCGGGCCAAACGTCAGCTGCGAGAGCGACTCGCTGCTTGAGGCGTTGGCAACTGCGCCAGCCAGGCTGCGATCTCTTCGTTCCACCGATCGGGGTCGTAGTTCCATAGCTTCGTGTGTCTGGCTTCGGTAAAAGCAACGAAGGTCACCATGTCGGGCCGTCGGTCGGCGAGTCGACGCGACCCGGTCGGGGGCACGAAACCATCGTCATCGCTGTGCAACAGGAGAACGGGACGGTGCACGTCGCCGGCGCGTTCCACAAAGTCGAGCCTGGCAAAATCAATGGGAGCGTCTTGTCCGGTCAGGCGCCGGGCCCAGCGCGCTCCCAGCACAACGACGGCGCCGCGGGCGACCAGCCTCGGCAACTTACGATCAGTGGCCTGCGCGTCAACAACGTCTCGCCAGTCGATGACCGGCGATTCCAGCACGACACCGACGATCAGGTCCGCGCGTCGACCGCGGGTCAGCGTCTGCAACACCACGGCACCGCCCATCGACCAACCCATCAGCACGATGCTCGTCGCACCGTGCGCGGCGGCGTAGTCGATGGCGGCGTCCACGTCGGGCCATTCGGTGTCGCCGAGGCCGTAACGGCGATCAGTGCTGGCGGGAGCGTCGCCGTCGTTTCGGTAGGAGACGAGCAACGAGGTGTAGCCGGCCGCGTGAAACACCGGCACGGCCCGTAAAGCCTCCTCGCGGCGCACGGCCCGGCCGTGCACCTGGATCACCCACCCTGTCGAGCGGATGGCGGCATCCGCTGGAACGAGCCAGGCGGGCGCCGGCCCCACGGGAGTGCGAATGATGACCTCAGCCCAGGCGAAACCAAGGTCGGTGGGGCTGGTGTACAGCCAACCGCTGAACCGCCCTCGGCGGGCAGCGGCGAGGTCGCCGTAGTCCACCGTGAGGATGCGCCGGGTGACGGTCGCGGCCGAGCGCGCGGTAATCTCACCGATGCGCGCATGCCCGGTGCCCGAGCTGAAGAAGAAGCTGTAGTCACCCGCAAGGACGGAATCGCGATGGCGTTGCAGTGTGATCGTGCCGCTTGGCAGGTCGACTGCAACAACCCGGGTGTCATCGGTGCGGGGTACGGGCGGTGTCACAATGGTCTTCGCCATGACCCCCGCAAGTACACCGACGGCACCGACGATGGCCACGGCAGAGCCGGCGATGACGATGCCGGTGCCGCCGAGAATCGCGCGCAGAACGTGATCATGACGCCTGTTTGGGGGCTGTGGGTCGTGCACGTGCACCTCCGACTGATCGGCGTGCCTCACGGACAACACCCAGAAAAAACTCTAGTCTGCAGACGTGCCCGAAACGGATCAATCGCTCCCCGCGGAGTTTGCTGCGGCGTTGACAGCGATTCGTCGTGCCACGAGCCGAGCCGAACTGGTCGTCACCGAAATTGCCGCTCCCGCACAACTCGCCCCGTATTCGATCGCCTTGGCTGCCAATATCAGACCGGTGCGGCACGGCAGCGACTCCGAACTGGGAACCGGCCGATTCATCCTTCTGTACGACCCGGAGGAACCAGAAAGCTGGAATGGCGCCTTCCGCGTGGTCTGTTTCGCGCACGCTCCGCTCGAGGTCGAGATCGGGCTCGACCCGTTCTTGGCCGAGGTCACCTGGACGTGGCTCGTCGATGCCCTCGACTCGCGCAAGGCCAAGTACACCGCGGCCTCCGGAACGGCGACTAAAATAATTTCATCAGGCTTTGGCGCACTCGCCAAACAGGGAGATGGTGCGCAGATTGAGCTGCGTGCGTCGTGGACGCCCCTGAATCACAATCTCACCGCCCACGTCGAGGGGTGGGGCGAGCTGCTATGCATGCTCGCCGGACTCCCTCCCGCTGGGGAAGGAGTCAGCATGTTATCAGCACGCCGAGCAGCCCGTGGCTGAATCGCACCACCATGTCATTGACACTCGCGAGGCCTACCTCGCCGCGACGGCCGCTCTGGCCGCCGGGAACGGGCCGGTTGGTGTCGACGCAGAACGGGCATCCGGTTTCACCTACTCGCAACGCGCGTACCTGATTCAAATTTACCGACGCGGCGCTGGCACCTTTCTGTTCGACCCGCCGCCGATCGGCAACTTCAGCGAGTTGAACGATGCGCTCGCCGACGCCGAGTGGGTTTTGCATGCCGCGAGCCAGGATCTCGCCTGCCTGCGCGAGGTCGGACTCGACCCGGCCCACATCTTCGATACCGAGCTCGCCGCCCGGCTGCTCGGCATCCCGCGGGTCGGGCTCGGCACCGTGGTGGAAGAGCTGCTCGGAATCCACCTCGCCAAAGAGCATTCTGCCGCGAACTGGTCGACCCGGCCACTGCCCGAATCGTGGCTGGTGTATGCCGCTCTCGACGTCGAGCTACTGCCGGACCTCCGCGACCGCATGGTCGACCTGCTCGTCGAGTCCGATAAGACCGACATTGCCGACCAGGAGTTCGCCGCGACCCTGGCCAAAGAGGCCAAGGCTGCGCGCATTGATCCCTGGCGGCGACTGGCGGGCATCCACTCCCTGCACGGGCAGCGCAATCTGGCCGTTGCCCGCGAGTTGTGGCTTGCCCGTGATGAATTCGCCCGTGACGTCGATGTCTCCCCCGGGCGCCTCGTTCCCGACGCTTCCTTGCTCGCCGCCGCACGCGTGCTGCCGGCAACGAGACAGGCCCTGGCCGATTTGCGCGAGTTCAGCGGTCGTGCCAGTCGCACGGAACTCGAACGCTGGTGGGCCGCCATTGAGCGCGGTCGCACGGCGACCGACCTGCCAGCGCTCAAGGCGATCAGCGATACCCTGCCGCCGCCGCGGGCCTGGGCCGACCGCAATCCGGAGGCCGATGTGCGCTATCGGGCGGCGCGCGCTGCGCTGCAGACTGTCACGGATGAACTCGAGATTCCCCTCGAGAATCTGCTCACTCCGGACTACCTGCGTCGGGTGTCGTGGTCGCCGCCAGAACCGGCTGACACGGCATCCGTCGGGCAGGCCCTCAGTGTTTTAGGAGCCCGGCGCTGGCAAATTGACGTGACCGCACAATTAATAGCGGATGCTTTTGTAGAGATTCCACAAACAGCCGATCCCATCTCGGATCTGAAGTCGTAGAAACCTGCAAACGATTCGAGAGGCCCATTTGAGTCACCCTAGGATCGGTTCAGAGCTAACAGGCCGCTTCGGATCTGTTTGACGTACGGGAGGCATTGTGGCCGAAAGAGCAGAAGTCGTTTTTGTGGATGGAGTTCGAACCCCGTTCGGACGCGCCGGCGACAAGGGTATGTACTGGAACACCCGAGCGGACGACCTCGTCGTCAAGGCGATTATCGGGCTGATGGAACGAAACCCCGGTGTACCGCCCGACCGCATCGATGATGTCGCTATCGCAGCCACGACCCAGACCGGCGACCAGGGTTTGACCCTCGGGCGTACCGCCTCTCTACTGGCCGGTCTTCCGAAATCGGTCCCTGGTTTCGCGATTGACCGCATGTGCGCCGGGGCGATGACCGCCGTCACCATGATGGGGTCCTCCATCGGTTTCGGCGCTTATGACCTCGCCATCGCCGGCGGTGTCGAGCACATGGGCCGCCACCCGATGGGGTTCGGGGCAGACCCGAACCCGCGATTCCTTTCCGAGCGGCTGGTCAGCGAAGACGCGCTGAACATGGGCGCAACTGCCGAACGCATTCACGACCGGTTCCCCGAGTACACCAAGGAACGCTCCGATCGGTTCGCGCTGCGCAGCCAGCAGAAGGTCGCCGCCGCCTACGAGGCCGGGAACATTCAGCCCGACCTGATTCCCGTTGCCACGCGCAGCGAATCCGGCTGGGGCCTCGCAACCCGCGACGAAGCACCGCGCCCGGACACCACACTCGAGGGCCTCGCAACCCTCCGCACGCCGTTCCGGTCGCATGGCCGCGTCACGGCGGGCAACGCGTCCGGGCTGAACGACGGCGCATCCGCTTGCCTGATGGCGAGCGGCGCCACGGCCAGGGAACTCGGGCTCGGCGTGAAGATGACCATGATGAGCTTCGCCTTCGCCGGAGTGGAACCGGAGGTCATGGGCCTGGGGCCGGTGCCCTCCACCGAGAAAGCACTGCGCAAGGCCGGCCTGTCGATCAACGACATCGGTTTGTTCGAACTCAACGAAGCCTTTGCCGTACAGGTCATCTCCTTTCTCGACCACTTCGGCATCGACGACGAAGATCCCCGCGTGAACGAATACGGCGGGGCGATCGCGCTGGGGCATCCGCTCGCCTCCTCCGGCGTTCGACTGATGAACCAGCTCGCGCACCAGTTCAAATCGCACCCCGAGGTGCGCTATGGCCTGACCGCAATGTGCGTCGGCCTCGGCCAGGGCGGCTCCGTGATTTGGGAAAACCCGCACTTCAACAAGAAGGCAGCCAAACGATGACGACCACTGATTACAATTCCCTCGACTTCAGTTCGCTCGTCGCGATCTCCGGTGACGAGGTCGTCACGCACTCCTTTGTGCGCGATGTGCCGCTGGCCGCTGGCCGTACGCTCGCGCTGGTCACCCTTGACAATGGGCGCGACCACACCCGGCCGAATACGCTCGGCCCGGTCACCCTGCTGGAGTTCGCCGCCACCATGGACGAACTCACCGCTCGTGCTGGGCGCGGCGAGATTCACGGTGTCGCCGTCACGGGCAAGCCGTTCATTCTCGCCGCCGGCGCCGACCTCAGCAAGGTCGCCGAAATTCCCTCGCTCGCGGCCGGCAAGCTACTCAGCCAGCTTGGCCACCACGCCCTCGGCAAGCTCGACACGCTCGGCGTACCGTCGTTCGTGTTCATCAACGGGCTCGCGCTCGGCGGTGGGCTCGAAATCGGGCTGAATGCCGCATACCGCACCGTGGACGCGTCCGTACCCGCAATCGCGCTTCCCGAGGTTTTTCTCGGTCTGATCCCCGGCTGGGGCGGCTCGTATCTGCTGCCCAACCTGATCGGCATCGAAAATGCCTTGAAGGTCGTCATCGAGAACCCCCTCAAGAACAACCGCACCCTAAGTGGAACGGATGCCCTCGCGCTCGGTATCGCGGACGTCATGTTCACGTCGGCGCGGTTCCTCGAAGACTCCATCAATTGGGCCGACGGCGTCATCGCGGGCAGCGAGAAGGTGTCGCGGCCCAATGCGCCCGGCAAGATCGAGCGCCTCGTCAAGTGGGACGTGGCCGTCGGCATCGCCCGCAAGATGCTCGTCAACCGCATCGGCGAGGTCGCCCAGTCACCGTATGTGGCGCTCGACCTGCTGCAGGCGGCCAAGAGCGGCAGTCGCGCCGAAGGTTTTCAGCGCGAGGATGACGCACTGGCCGGCCTCATCGCCGGCGATCAGCTGCAGGCGAGCATCTACGCCTTCAATCTCGTTCAGAAGCGCGCCAAGCGGCCGGCCGGAGCGCCGGACAAGAAACTGGCCCGACCGATCACCAAGGTCGGCGTGATCGGCGCTGGCCTTATGGCGAGCCAGTTCGCGCTGCTGTTCGTGCGGCGCCTCAAGGTGCCCGTCGTCATCACCGACTTGGACCAGGCCCGCGTCGATAAGGGTGTGGCGTACATCCACGACGAAATCGCCGCGCTCCAGGCCAAGAACCGCATCTCCCCCGACGAGGCAAATCGCCTGCGCGCACTCGTCACCGGCACGACCGACAAATCGTCGTTCTCCGACGCCGACTGGGTGATCGAGGCTGTCTTCGAAGAACTGGGTGTCAAGCAGTCGGTATTCGCCGAGATCGAAAAGGTCATCTCGCCCGACGCGATTCTGGCCACCAATACCTCGTCGCTCTCGGTCGAACAGATCGGCGCGAAGCTCGCGCACCCGGAGCGCCTGGTCGGGTTCCACTTCTTCAATCCGGTTGCCGTGATGCCACTCATCGAGGTGGTGAACACGCCGCAGACCAACGAAGTGACGCTCGCCACCGCGATGGTCATCGCCGGTAAGCTGCGAAAAAACGCCGTGATCACCAGGGACACTCCCGGCTTCGTGGTCAACCGAGTGCTCGCCAAGCTGCTCGGCGAAGCCATGCACGCCGTGGATACCGGCACGCCGTTCGAGGTCGTGGAAGCCGCCGTAGCGCCGTTCGGACTGCCGATGACCCCGTTCGAGTTGCTCGAGCTCGTCGGTCTCACCGTGGGCGCTCACGTGCTCGACACGCACCACGCGGCGTTCCCCGAACGCTTCTTCGAGAGTGACAACCTGCACAGGCTCGCCGAGCACGGCAAGATTCTCGAGCGCGACGGCAAGGGACGTCGCACGGGCTTCGACAAGGGCGCACTGAAGATCGTCGCCGGCGGCGCCACACCGATGACGGCCGAGAAGATTCTGCAGCGGGTTGAAGACGGCCTGGTCGACGAGATCAAGCGAATGCTGGACACAGACGTCGTGCACGCGGCCGAGGACATCGACCTGTGCATGATCCTCGGAGCCGGCTGGCCGTTCCAGATGGGCGGCATCACCCCGTACCTCGATCGCGTCGGCGCGAGTGAGCGAGTGTTCGGCGGTACGTTCCACACGCCGCCGATCCGCGGTATCGCTGCATCCGTGCCCGCGGTCACCCGCAGCTAACCGGGCCTCCGGGCGGCCTGGTAACGGGCCCACCTTGTGAACGCGGGCCCAGTTTATAAACTGGGCCCGCGGACGGGGCCCGGGCCCCGTCCGTATTTAAGACAGGACCGGAGGGGACAGTGCGAGACGGCGGAGGGGGCTAGTCGCGGCGGGTTACCTGGATGGCACCGGTGTCGGTGTAATCGGCAGGCAGCGGCCGCGCGTTGGGAATCTTGCTGCCGAGCACCATCGCGACCACGTCGCGGGCAATCACCTGCGGGGTCAACCCGACCCGCTCGAGAATCTGGGCACGGGTACCGTGATCGAGGAACTGATCGGGCAAACCGAGTTCGGTCACCGCCGTGTCGACGCCCGCCTCCCGGAGGTCCTGACGGATCCGCGTGCCGATCCCACCCACGCGAATGCCGTCTTCGATCGTGACGACGATACGGTGCGCGGCCGCGAGGCCGATGATGCTCCGCGGCACGGGGACGACCCAGCGTGGGTCGACGACGGTTGCACCGATGCCCTGGGCGGCGAGGCGGTCAGCTATGTCGAGCCCCATCGCCGCCATGGGGCCGACTGTCACAATGAGGACGTCGAGCTGGGTGGATTCCTGGAGCACGTCAACACCGTCGTGGAGGCGGCGAATGGCATCGAACTCGACCCCGACGGTGCCCTTGGGATAGCGCAGGACCGTCGGTCCGTCGTCGACGACAACGGCCTCAGCCAGTTCTTCGCGCAGCCGAACAGAATCGCGCGGCGCCGCCAGGCGAATATTGGGAACGACTTGCAAAATAGCGAGGTCCCACATGCCGTGGTGGCTGGGGCCGTCCGGCCCGGTTACCCCGGCGCGGTCGAGAACGAAGGTGACCCCGGCTTTATGCAGGGCAACGTCCATCAGTACCTGGTCGAAGGCGCGGTTGATGAACGTTGCATAGAGCGCGACGACGGGGTGCAGACCACCGTAGGCCAGGCCGGCCGCGCTGGTCACCGCGTGTTGTTCGGCGATTCCCACGTCGTGCACGCGGGAAGGGAAACGCTCGGCCATCTTGTGCAGGCCGATCGGACGCAGCATGGCGGCGGTGATGCCCACGATGCGCTCGTTGCCGATCGCTAACTGCAATAGTTCGTCGGCGAAGACCGAGGTCCAGGATTCTGCACCGGATTCTTCGACGGATTCGCCGGTTTCCGGGTCGATCTGCCCGACCGCGTGGAACTGGTCGGCGATGTCCTTGACGGCCGGGTCGTAGCCCTTACCTTTTTGCGTGATGGCGTGCACGATGACCGGTGCGCCGTAACCCTTGGCCTGGGTGAGGGCCTCTTCCATCGCGTGTACGTCGTGCCCGTCGATGGGACCGATGTATTTGATGTCGAGGTTGGAGTACAGGGCTTCATTGTTGGTGACCCGGGCGAGGAAACCGTGCATGCCACCGCGCACGCCGCGCCAGACTGCGCGTCCGGGAGCGCCCAGGCGATCGAACACGTCTTTGCTGGTGAGGTAGGCATCCCGGTAGCTGGCCCGCGTGCGGATGGTGTTGAGGAAACGCGCCATGCCGCCGATGGTCGGTGCGTAGGATCGCCCGTTGTCGTTGACCACGATGATGAGCTTGCGGGTATTGTCGTCGCTGATGTTATTGAGCGCTTCCCAGGTCATTCCCCCGGTCAGTGCCCCGTCGCCGACGACGGCGACGACGTGTCGGTCAGTCTGGCCAGTGATTTCAAAGGCGCGAGAGATGCCGTCGGCCCAGGACAGCGAGCTCGACGCGTGTGAACTCTCGACGATGTCGTGTTCGGACTCGGACCGCTGTGGGTAGCCGGCAAGCCCCTCGAGCCGGCGCAGCTTGCTGAAGTCCTGGCGCCCGGTGAGCAGCTTGTGCACGTAGGACTGGTGACCGGTGTCGAAGACGATGGGGTCGATCGGCGAATGAAAAACCCGGTGGATGGCAATGGTCAGCTCAACGACGCCGAGGTTGGGACCCAGATGCCCACCGGTCTTGGAAACCTCCCGCACGAGAAAGGAACGGATCTCGCTGGCCAGCTGGGGCAGCTGCTCTTTCGAGAGACCATCGAGGTCCCGGGGACCATGAATTGTCTCCAGAAGGATCATCCGTCACACCTTTCACGTCGTTTGTTCACGAATCTGTTGAATTGGTTGAACCGGCACTGACACAAACCGGCGCCCAGACCCGAATGAATCGAGTCTACGCGCCGGTGTCGTGTTGGTAGAGCGAGGCGCTTCCAGCCCGCTTACTGGCTTAGACGAGCGAGCGCAGCACGTACTGCAGGATGCCGCCGTTACGGTAATACTCGGCCTCGCCCGGCGTATCGATGCGCACGATGGCGTCGAACTCGACCGGAGCCTTGCCTGCTGCCGAGAATTCACTCGGAGCGCAGGTCACGTGCACGGTCTTCGGGGTCGTGCCGTTGTTCAGCTCGGTGATACCCGAAACCGAAACGATCTCGGTACCATCGAGGCCGAGCGAATCGGCGCTCTGACCCGCCGGGAACTGCAGCGGCACAACACCCATACCGATGAGGTTCGAGCGGTGAATGCGCTCGAAGCTCTCCACGATGACGGCCTTGACGCCGAGAAGGCTCGTGCCCTTGGCTGCCCAGTCGCGGCTGGAACCCGAGCCGTACTCCTTGCCACCGAAGATGACGAGCGGAGTTTTGGCGGCCTGGTAGTTCTGGCTGGCATCGTAGATGTCGGCCTTCGGTCCTCCGGCGACGGTGAAGTCGCGCGTGAAGCCACCCTCGACGTTGTCGAGGAGCTGGTTGCGCAGGCGAATGTTCGCGAACGTTCCACGAATCATGACCTCGTGGTTACCCCGGCGCGAGCCGTAGGAGTTGTAGTCGCCACGTTCGATGCCGTGCTCGGCCAGGTAGCGGCCGGCTGGGCCGTCTGCCTTGATGGAACCGGCCGGGCTGATGTGGTCGGTGGTGACGGAGTCGCCGAGCTTGGCGAGTACGCGAGCACCGGAGATGTCGACGACCGGGCTGGTTTCCAGGGTCATTCCATCGAAGTACGGAGGCTTCCGCACGTAGGTGGACTCAGCGTCCCAGGCGAAGGTGTCGCCGACGGGAGTTTCGAGCGACTGCCAGCGCTCGTCGCCGTCAAAGACCCCGGCATACTGGGTCTCGAACATGTTCGAGTCGATCGACTCGTCGATGGTCTTCTGCACCTCGTCGGCATCAGGCCAGATGTCCTTGAGGAACACGTTGTTGCCCTCTTGGTCAGTGCCGAGCGAGTCGGTGTCGAAGTTGAAGTTCATCGTTCCAGCCAGGGCGTAGGCAATGACGAGCGGCGGGCTGGCCAGGTAGTTCATCTTCACGTCGGGGTTGATGCGTCCCTCGAAGTTGCGGTTACCCGAAAGCACCGCGGTAACGGCGAGGTCGTTCTCCTGCACTGCGGTGGAGATTTCATCTTCGAGCGGGCCGGAGTTACCGATGCAGGTGGTGCAGCCATAGCCAACAAGATAGAAGCCGAGATCTTCGAGGTAACCGTTCAAGCCGGCCTTCGCGTAGTACTCGGTGACGACCTTGGAGCCGGGAGCGAGCGTGGTCTTGACCCACGGCTTGCTCTTGAGGCCCTTGAGGCTCGCGTTGCGGGCCAGCAGGCCGGCCGCGAGCATAACGCTCGGGTTCGACGTGTTGGTACAGGAAGTGATGGCCGCGATCGCAACGGAACCGTTGTCGATCGTGAACTCACGGCCGTCGGCCAAGGTGACGTCGGTCGGCTGCGGGTGCGACTGCGTCGGGTGGCTGGTGTGGCGGGCCAGGCCGCTCTCGAACGCGTGGTTGTGCGCGGTCTCTTCGTCTTGCGGAGTAAGGCCGATCGGGTCTGAGGCCGGAAAAGTGCCCTCTATTGCCGCGTCCACGAGGGATACGGGCGCATTGGCGTAGTTGTCCAGGTCGCGCTCGAACTGGGTCTTGGCCTCGGAGAGGACGATGCGGTCCTGCGGACGCTTCGGTCCGGCGATCGAGGGAACGACCGTGGAGAGGTCGAGCTCGAGGTACTCGCTGAAGACCGGCTCCTGGTCGGGGTTGTGCCAGAGTCCTTGCAGCTTGGAGTAGGCCTCGACCAGCGCGACCTGCTCCTCGCTGCGGCCGGTGAGGCGCAGGTAGCCGAGCGTGACGTCGTCGATCGGGAACATGGCGGCCGTCGAGCCGAACTCGGGGCTCATGTTGCCGATGGTGGCGCGGTTGGCGAGCGGGACAGAGGCCACGCCCGATCCGTAGAACTCGACGAACTTGCCGACGACGCCGTGCCCCCGCAGCATCTGGGTGATGGTGAGCACGACATCCGTTGCGGTGACGCCGGCCGGGATGATTCCGGAGAGCTTGAAGCCGACAACCTTCGGAATGAGCATGGAGACCGACTGGCCGAGCATGGCTGCTTCGGCTTCGATTCCGCCGACGCCCCAGCCGAGCACGCCGAGGCCGTTGACCATGGTCGTGTGCGAGTCGGTGCCGACACACGTGTCGGGATAGGCCTGCAGAACGCCGTTGACCTCTCGCGTCATGGTGACGCGCGCGAGATATTCGATGTTGACCTGGTGCACGATGCCGGTTCCCGGCGGAACGACCTTGAAGTCGTCAAACGCGGTCTGGCCCCAGCGGAGGAACTGGTAGCGCTCACCGTTACGTTCGTACTCGATTTCCACGTTGCGTTCGAACGAGTCGGTCGTGCCGAACAGGTCGGCCACGACGGAGTGGTCAATGACCATTTCGGTCGGGGCGAGCGGGTTGATCTTTTTGGCGTCGCCGCCGAGTTCGACGAGGGCTTCGCGCATGGTAGCGAGGTCGACGATGCAGGGAACACCGGTGAAGTCCTGCATCACGACGCGAGCCGGCGTGTACTGGATCTCGGTGTCGGGCTCAGCGGTTGGTACCCACGCGCCGAGAGCGCGAATGTGCTCGGCGGTGATGTTGGCGCCATCCTCGGTGCGGAGGAGGTTCTCGAGCAGTACCTTCAGGCTGTATGGGAGCTTCTCGTAGCCGTCGACCGCGTCCAGACGAAAGACTTCATATTCCGTCGATCCGACGCGCAGGGTGTCTTTGGCTCCGAAGCTGTTTACCGCGGTATTTGTTGATTCCGACACAATGCCCTCTCCGTTGTGGGAGCCGACGGGAGACCGGCGGCAATCCTCAATTCTTCTGGCAGGCACAGCCTCGTGCCAGCAAGGCAAGCCTAACCAGCGGATGCCGGGAGCTGCCTTTTTCCATCGAGTTGCCCGGCGACTCCTCGCCGAACAACTATCTTGACGTCGAGATAACTCTAGCAGGGAGAGCGGGTGTCCGAGTCGTCATTCACACCGCATCAGCGGCATCCGCTTTGCGATAGACCGAGCGCACCATGAGCCACGAAACGATCAGGAGCGGCGCATACAGCGGGATGCCCATGAGGAGTTTCATCGTGGCGAGCAATTCGACGTTGTCAGCCAGGTAGAGCGGCAGCTGCACGGCCAGACGAGCCAGAAAGAGACCGGTCCAACACAGGGTGAGGATGGTCAGCACCCGGCGCTTCGACGCGTCGAGGCGCCAAGCGACACCGTCGCCCATGAGAAAACCGACGGCCACGCCGATGAGCGGCCAGCGCACGAGTACGGAGACCAGCAGGGCAGCACCGTAACCGGCGTTGGTCCACAGGCCGACCAGAAAGAAGTCGGACGGTTTGCCTGAGAACAGTGCCAGCGCGACGCTGATCGCCGTTCCGACCAGGCCACCGAGTGCGGGCGTCGTGGTCTGCCTGGTGATCGCCCGCAGGGCGACGAAGATCACGCCGATCACGAGCGGCGCCACGAGCGAGGGCAGCAGAGTTCCGATCGGGTCGCTCGTCACATCAGTGGAGGGATCGATAGTGAGCGAGTAGGTGATCAGGAAGACCAGGCCCGGCAGGACAGCTTCAATCAGGCCGCGAATGCCGCCCATGGCCACCAGCAGCGCCTGGCCACTGATCGGCTTTCCCTCGGTTGCCGCGCCAAACCCGGCGCGCCGCGCTGCGCCGGCCATCGACTCAGCAAACAGTCCGGAGGTTGTCGGAGTCAATGCGTCTTTCGGCTCGCCACGCGGTTCACCAGACGGCTCGGGCTGACCGGGCTGCTCGGGCCGCTCTTTGGGGGTGTCGCTCATCGCCTGTTTAGACTGCGGTGGTTTCGGACGCGCCGGCGGGGGTGGCCGGCATGCGCAGCGGAATCAGATCGCGCGGCGGCATCGGTGTGGACCCGCGCACGACGACGATGCTGCGGAACAGGTCTTCGATCTGCGTGGCAGCATCGGGGTCGATTGCGCCCTCGCCCGCGATGACGCCCCGCAGGAACCAGCGCGGACCGTCGACACCGATGAAGCGCGCGAGGCGGGTGACACCGCCGGCTTGCTGTCCGGCCGCGACGGGGATCTCGGCGACGAGTTCGGGGCCGAAGGGGCCTTCTCGCGGAGTCGTGGTTCCACCCTGCTTGCCGATCTGGTCGGCGATCTGCTCTCGAATTTCATGCCATAGGCCGCTCGAGCGCGGCGCGGCGAACGGCTGTACCTGCAAAGTCGACCCGGCGAAGTCAAGGCCGATGGCTACCACTCGCTTACTGCCCTCTTCGATTTCGAGGCGCAGGTGCAGACCCTCCCGTGGAAGGATTTTGATCCCACCGAGGTCCACGTACGGACGCACCGGGTTGGCCTCTGATTCGTCGAGCGGGCCCTCGGTTTCGCGGTCTTCGGGTGCCGACTTCGGCATCGATTCGGGGATCTCCCCAGAGTTCGTGAGGTCACTCACCGGTTGTCTCCTGACTGCGGGACCGTAGGGCCCGATACTGGCGCGCTGTTGGAAGTGCTGGTTGCCGCGCGGGGCAAAACTCCGGTCGAGCCAAAACCGCTCTCGCCACGCTGACTGCCGGGCAGTTTGTCGACGGCAATGAATGTGGCACGAACGACAGGCATCACGATGATTTGGGCGATGCGATCGCCGATCGCGATCGTGAACGACTCATTCGGATCGGTGTTCAGCAACGCCACCTTGATTTCACCGCGGTAGCCGGCATCCACTGTTCCGGGCGAGTTCACGATCGTGATGCCATGTTTGACCGCAAGGCCGCTGCGAGGAACGACGAAAGCCGCAAAGCCATCGGGAAGGGCGATCGACACGCCGGTACCGACAAGTGCACGGGTTCCCGGGCCGAGCACGACAGCCTCGGCAGCATGCAGGTCAGCCCCGGCATCACCGGGGTGTGCGTAGATTGGGAGGATGGATGCCTGGATCAGTACTTCGACGCTTTCTGCCACGTGTCGAGGGTAGTGCAGATATCTGATCGAATAGAGCCATGCCTGAATACCGCGAAAAACTGTGGCCCAACGTATGGGCCTTCCTTGTCACCGCCCTGGTGATACCGGCGAGCATTCTCGTGCTCGTGCCGATTTCCCTGTTTGCGGGTATCGTCACGGCCGCCGTTTTGTACGGCGGATGCGTGCTGCTGCTCGTGCTGGCCGCGCCGGTCGTACGCGTTCAGAACGGCGTACTGACCGCCGGCCCCGCCACGATCTCCACCGGGCTGCTCGGCGAAGCAACGGCATATGAGAAGACCGAAGCGACCCAGGAGCGCGGAACCCGATTGGACGCCCGAGCCTGGCTGCTCATTCGCGGATGGATCGACCCGGTTGTGCGCGTGCCCATCGTCGATGCGACCGACCCAGCACCGTACTGGATCATCTCCAGCCGCCACCCAACACAATTGGCCGCCGCGATCAATGAATCGCGAACGGCCAACGTGGAATAAAGCGAAGGTTTAAGAGTCGCACTCCAAGCAGACGGTGCCGAGCTTGGTCTCGTGGCCCATCTGCGAGCGGTGCTTCACAAGGAAACAATTCACGCAGGTGAACTCGTCGGCCTGCGCGGGCAGAACGACGACATCGAGGTCCAGGTCGGACAGGTCAGCGCCCGGAAGGTCAAACCCCCCAGGGTTGTCGGAGTCGTCGACATCAACGCTGCCGGACATCTTGTCTGGCACACGTTCCTTAAGAGCCTCGATCGACTCAGAGTCGTCTTCAGTCTTTCGGGGTGCGTCGTAATCGGTTGCCATGCCCATCCATTTCAGTTACGCCGAAAAACGAAATCGGCGGCCACAGTTTCCAACAATCCAGACGGAATAGCAAACCGTCCGCCAACCTTTTTATTCGGACACGAAGAAACAACTTGCGGCACGCCCGGCGTATTCCCGCGAAAAGGCACCAACTCGTGGCAGTCTTGCAGCCAACGGTAATCGCGAGAGGGCTTGTCTTCATGCAGGAATTGAAGGTTATTGGAGTTGAGAACGGTGCGCTGCTCGCAGCGTCCGAAGATGGCGACCGATATCGCATCGCCATCGACGAAGTTCTTCAGTCCCGGCTTCGCCAAACCCAGACGGAGCGCGTCAACGCTCCCAAGCTCTCCCCGCGGGAAGTTCAGGCGCACATTCGCTCTGGAATGTCCGCCGAGGACGTCGCTGCGGTCACGGGGGCATCACTCGACTACGTACGCCGCTTCGAGGGCCCGGTCGTCGCCGAGCGGGAGTACATCGTCTCGTCGGCGTTGAGCGTTCCGGTGCACACCGCCATCGACCCGGATCCGATCGACGAGAACGTCAACTTCGGCAGTGTCATTCGCGAACGGCTCGCCTCCCTCGGGGCCACCGGTGAGCGCTGGGCGAGCTGGAAAGAACCCGGTGGCGGCTGGATCGTCAAATTATCGTTCACCGCCGACGAGATCGACCATGACGCTCGGTGGGCTTTCGAACCGAAGAAGAATGCTTTGTCTCCGGTTGGTAGCGAAGCCATCGCGCTGTCCCAGCAGGGGGAGCTCAAGGGCTCGTTGATTCCGCGCCTGCGTGCCGTCGGCTCCGAGACGAGCGCGGCCGACGTATCGCGTTTCGACAGTAACGCCTTCAACTTCAAGGAATCCCTCGCCGACGAGATTCTGAACGACACCAGCCCCAACCTCGAAGCCGTCCCGTACTCGCGCTCGCTGAGCCGGGACGATGCGGTGTCGAAAGCGGCGATCAAGCGTGCCGCAGAACCGGCCTCGAACATGAGCGAAACCGCCGACCTCCTAGAATCTTTGCGTCGACGACGCGGTGAACGCGAAGCGGCGTCGAGCGGGGATGCGTCTGCAGCCAAGCCGGTGGCATCCGCTTCGGTGCCGGTTTCCACCGAACCATCCCGGCCCCGGCCCGCGACTCCGACCGCCGCCACGGTCACCGATGAGGCCACTGCGGCGCCATCCACCACTCCTGAGCCGACCGGCAATGCCTGGGCCAACCAGGCTGCCCGCGCCCAGGAACGCACGAACCACACTCGTACGACACCTAAACGCGGCCGGGCATCCATGCCGAGCTGGGACGAGATCGTGTTCGGCGCTCGCACCGACGACGACTTGGGCTAACCAGCTGGAAAGTTAGCCGACCACCCAGGCGTAGCGCCGCTGCGGACGGCCGGTCTGGCCGTAGCGCAGGCTGACGGCCGCCTGCCCCGTCGCTACGAGGTATTCCAGGTATTTGCGTGCCACCACCCGAGACAAGCCGAGCAGTTCGGCGCACTCCGACGCGGCCAGGTCTGGTTTGCTGTTAGCCAGGGCCGCAGTGGTCAGCGCAGTCGTCTCCTTGCTCAGTCCTTTCGGTAGCGCGGAGATTGCTCCCGCGGGTGGCACAGCGAACGCGGGTGCGATCATCCGGTCGAGCTCGCTCTGGTTGAGGTCTCCCGCGCGGTCGAGCAGTCGTCGTCTTTCGACGTATCCCGCCAGCCGCGACTGCAGTTCGATGATCTTGAATGGTTTGAGCAGGTAGCTCACAATGCCACCCTGCAGCGCCGCGGTGACCATTTCAGCCTCGCGGGCGGCACTGAGCACGAGAAAGTCCACAGCCCACCCCGCCTCTCGCGCGCGACGGATCACGTCGAGGCCGGTCATATCGGGCAGGAACATGTCGAGGAGGACGAGGTGCGGGGCCTTGTCGACAATCTGGGCGAGCGCGTCCGACCCGGACGCAGCGACGCCGACCACGGTGAAACCGACCTGCTGCGCCACAATGCGTTCATGCGCGCGCGCCACCATGAAATCGTCGTCGACGATGAGCACGTCACACACGGGTCAGCTCCTTCTCCTGAGGTGACCGGGCCGCATCAATCGGGAGCACAGCCTCGAACACGGCACCGTTCTCGGCCCGGTAGCCGACCGATCCCCCGCGACGCGTCGAAACGAGTCGCACAATAGCCAGTCCGTAGCCGTGGGCGTCGGCATCGCCGAGCACCGATTTGCTGGTCACGCCAGTTTCGAAGACCCGGTCGATCAGTGCGATATCGATGCCCGGTCCGGAATCACTCACCGTCACCCGCACGGCACCGGCACCGGTACCTGAAACTGGTTGCACGTCGAGCCGCACACTGCGTTCCCGGGCTCCGGTGACGGCGTCGAGGGCGTTGTCGACCAGGTTTCCGATCACAGTGACGAGGTCGGTGGACAGATCAGCGTCGACCCTGGCCAAAGTCGATTCGGCCGAGAGCACGAGCGTGGCGCCGCGTTCGCGGGCGAGCGAGGTCTTGGCGATCACGAGTGCGGCGACCGCCGGCTCCTGCAGGCGGGTGATGACTGAGTTGTCGAGGTCGGTGCGTTCGCGCGTGACGGCGTCGACGTATTCCACCGCCGCATCGGTGTCGCCGAGCTGTATGAGCATCGAAATGGTGTGCAGCCGGTTCGCGAACTCATGGGTTTGGGCGCGCAAGGTATCGGTAGCCTGCCGGCTGCTGCCGAGATCGTGCTGCAGAGTGACCAGTTCGGTGCGGTCGCGCAGGGTGGTGACAACCTCGGGCCGCGACCTGGGCGGGTGAATGAGCGTCTGGTTGAGCACCAGCAGCACCCCTCTGTTCACGAACACTGTGTCGATGTCGCCGATTTCCTGTTGGCGTAGCGCGCGCACCGCCTCGTCATCGAGGCCGACCGCATCGATCGCCCGGCCTTCCGCGTCAGCGGGCAAACCAAGCAGGGTGCGCGCGCTGTCATTGGCGAGCGTGATGAGTCCGTCGGTGTCGACAGAGATGACCCCTTCCCGGATGCCGTGGATCATGGCGTCGCGATGCTCGACCAGCCGACCGATCTGTTCCGGCTCGAGGCCGAGGGTCTGCCGTCTCACCCGGGCTGCCAGCAGCAACGATCCCACGACGCCGAGCACCCCGGCCACGCCCAGATACGTGAGCAGGTTCGGCGCTGCGGCCTTGAGCAGTTCAGCTACGGCCGGAAACTCGCGGGCGGCCACAACCGAGCCCACGACCTCACCGGAGTTGGACAGCACCGGCACCTGCGCGACAACGTAGTCGTTCGCGCCGATCGGGGCAGCGCCGGCCCAGGCGGCATCAGATTCGTCCGGCGCGGCATCGATGGCCAGGTCGGTCGTGAGCAGCCGCGGATCAGCCGGCGAGGCGATGATTCGGCCCACCGCATCCGTTACGATCAGCTGGTCGACCCCGGTTGTGGTGCGGAGCGCTTCGACCGGAACGGAGTATTGCTGGGGCACCGCCGCAGTGTCGAGCAGGCTGCGCACGAGCGGGTTGGCAGCGGTGTACTCGGCGACCGTCAGCATGCGTCGCTGGGCGCCGCTTTCGAAGCCGCTGCGGGTCTGCTCGATCGAGATGGCCGTGACAGCGACGAGAACGAGGGTGATCAGGCTCAACTGGAAGAGCAACAGTTGGCGGGTCAGGCTCAGGCGGCTTGAACGGATGCCCGACCCGCGCGAGCCCGCCGCCGGCAGTGGTGACGGCGCCTCACGTTTTCGCATCGGGTTCCTCCGGTCGACTCTGGCCATAAGAGATACTCCCTCATCGTGAAGCCAAACCGAAATTATCCGAATCACCCCGCGCGCAACCGCAAGCTACACAACGTTCACTAGAGTCACAAGTTGTGTCTGGCCGGGCACACCCGGCAGGCTGAATTCGGCCAGCAAAGAGGCTCGCCAGAAATCGAAGAGGATTTGAGCATGCCAATCACAGCACGCACCACGCGCACGCGCCGCACGGCGGGCACCGTCTTTCTCGCCGGTGCCGTCGCACTCGCCCTCACCGCCTGCGGAGTCACCAGCGCCACGACCACCGAGACCACCGACGAGGGCCCGATCCAAAACCTACAGGTGATGATTCCCAACGCTCCCGGCAGTGGCTACGACGTCACCGGTCGCGCAGCGGTCAAGGTGATGGACGACCTCGGGCTGGCCTCCGGCACCGAGGTCACCAACCTGGCCGGCGCCGGCGGGACTGTGGGCCTGGCCCGTACCCTCACCGAGACCGGCAACGCCAACTTCATGCTCATGATGGGGCTCGGCGTCGTCGGTGCCGCGTACACCAACGAGGGCGATGCCAAGGTTGCCGACGCGACCCCGATCGCCGGGCTCATCGAAGAAGCCGGCGCCATCTTCGTCGCTGCCGACTCTCCCTACGAGACCATTGACGATCTCGTCACCGCTTGGAAGGCCGACCCGGCTTCCTTCGCCGTCGGCGGCGGCTCCTCCCCGGGAGGCCCCGACCACCTGCTGCCCATGCAGCTTGCCGATGCCGTCGGCATCGACCCCACGGCCGTCAACTACGTGCCCTACGACGGCGGCGGCGAGCTGCTGCCGGCCATTCTCGGCGGCAAGCTGCAGTTCGGGGCCTCCGGCTACGGCGAGTTCCTCGAACAGGTGAAGTCGGGCGACCTGCGCGTGCTCGCCGTCACGAGCGAAGAGCGCGTTCCGGTGATCGACGCCCCCACCCTCACCGAAGAGGGTATCGATCTCGTCTTCACCAACTGGCGCGGGCTCCTGGCCGCTCCAGGGCTGTCGGATGTGGAAATCGCTCGCCTCGTCGACGCCGTCACGGCCATGCACGACAGCGCAGAGTGGAAGCAGGTTCTGACCGACAACAGCTGGACCGATGCCTTCATCACCGGCGACGACTTCAGCACCTTCCTTACCGAGCAGGACACCCGCGTCGCCGACGTGCTGAAGACCCTGGGCCTGGTCTAAGCATGACCGCCCCCAGTGCAGGCGCGGCTTCCGGGCTGCGCGCTCGACTCCAGGGTCGCTCCGAGCTCGGCGTCGCCGCACTGCTCGCCGTGATCGCGATCGTGATCGCGGTCGATACCGCGAACATCCGTGACACCGCCATCAATGCCGGTGTGATGGGACCACGGGTCGTTCCGACGATTATCGCGATCGGCCTGGGCCTCTGCGCGATCGCCCTGGCGATCTCTGTACTGAGGGGCGGCCACGCCGAAGCCGAAGACGGCGAGGACATCGACCTCTCCCAGAAGGCCCACTGGCCGACCGTCTTCGGCCTCGGCGGGCTGATTCTTGTCTTCGCCCTGTCGATGGACTTTCTCGGATTCGTGATCGGCAGCGCGCTGCTGTTCTACGGATCCGCCCTGCTGCTCGGCTCCCGCCGCTTCATCTGGGCACTCGCGATCGGCATTTTTCTCGCCGTCGGCACGTTCTACGGCTTTGTACTGGGCCTCGGCATCAACCTGCCGGCCGGCCTGTTGACGGGAATTCTCTAAATGGACAACCTGACCCTTCTGATGGAGGGATTCAGCAACGCGCTGACCCTGCAGAATCTGCTGTTCGCCCTCATCGGCGTGCTGCTCGGCACCGCCGTGGGGGTGCTACCCGGGATCGGACCGGCCATGACAGTGGCCCTGCTGCTGCCACTCACCTACGCGCTTGATGTGACCGGATCGCTGATCATGTTCGCCGGCATCTACTACGGCGGCATGTACGGCGGGTCGACGACATCGATTCTGCTCAACACCCCCGGTGAATCTTCCTCGGTCGTCACAGCGCTCGAAGGAAACAAAATGGCCAAGGCCGGCCGCGGCGCCCAAGCGCTCGCAACGGCGGCGATCGGCTCCTTCGTGGCCGGAACCCTGGCCACGGGTGCCCTTGTCTTCGTCGCCCCGTTCGTCGTGGCGATCGCTATCGGGCTCGGGGCCCCCTCGTACTTCGCGATGATGGTTTTCGCTTTCATCGCGGTGAGCACCGTGCTCGGTTCGAGCCGCATTCGCGGGCTCGCGTCGCTGTTCATCGGCCTCACCATCGGCTTGGTCGGCCTCGACGGCACGACCGGGCAGCCGCGGCTGACGTTCGGCCAGCCGCTGCTCTCCGGCGGCATCGACGTCGTCGTCATCGCCGTCGCCCTGTTCGCGGTCGGTGAAGCGCTCTGGATTGCTGCGCACCTGCGGCACGGCACCCCCGCGACGATCCCGGTGGGTGTGCCGTGGATGCGCAAGGACGATTGGACACGCTCCTGGAAGCCGTGGCTGCGCGGCACGGTCATCGGCTTCCCGTTCGGGGCTATCCCGGCCGGCGGGGCCGAGATCCCCACCTTCCTGTCCTATGTGACGGAAAAGAAGCTGTCCAAGCATCCGGAGCAGTTTGGCCACGGCGCCATCGAGGGCGTAGCCGGGCCGGAAGCAGCCAACAACGCTTCTGCCGCGGGAACGCTCGTGCCGCTGCTCACCCTCGGCCTGCCCACCACGGCGACCGCCGCCGTGATGATCGCCGCGTTCAACCAGTACGGAATCCACCCTGGTCCGCTACTGTTCCAGACCGAACCCATTCTGGTGTGGACCCTGATCGCGAGCCTGTTCATCGGCAACACGCTGCTTCTCGCGCTCAACCTGCCGCTCGCTCCGCTCTGGGCGAAGCTGCTGCGCATTCCGCGGCCCTACCTCTACGCGGGCATTCTGTTCTTCGCAACCCTCGGCGCCTACGCGGCGGGTATGCAGACCTTCAACATCGGCATCCTGCTCTTGCTCGGTGCCCTGGGTTACACGGCCCGACGTTTCGGTTTTCCGGTGCTGCCGATCATCGTCGGCGCCATCCTCGGACCGGAGATGGAACGCCAGCTGCGCCGCGCGCTACAGATCAGCGCTGGCGACCCCGCTGCGCTTGTGAGCGAACCGGTCGCCGTCGTGGTCTACACCGTGATCGTGCTGTTCCTGATCGGCCCGCCGCTGGTCAAGGCACTGCGCCGTCGCTTCGGACGCGGCGGACCTACCGACGGCTCCCTGGCAGGCGGCGGCACGGATGACACCGATGGCGACGGCGCCGAGGCAGATGACACCGTGGAGTTGGATACCTTCGGAACCCAGACGTCGGACGGAAGCGCCCGGGTGATTCGCGTGGTTCGATCCAAAGTCGGGCGGCGCGAAAAATAGCACATCGGTTGATGTGAGTTACGCTCGGCGCGGGAGTCGGCATACTGGTGTCATGCCAGCTGCCGCCTCCCGCGCCGATGTCGTCCGCCTGCGCCTCCAGGCCCAGGGGCTGGCCGGGGTTCCGCTCCCCGGTGCGGTCGCCGTCGCCGAGCGGATGCTCGCGGTGCAAGCCCAGGACTACCCTGCGGCGCAGTGGGCCCTGGGGGTGCGCTCCCCCGGCGCTACGCTCCATGACGTGCAGGCCCTGATTTCGGCCGGCGAGATCGTGCGGTCGTGGCCGATGCGGGGCACGCTGCATTTCGTTCCGGCCCGCGAACTGGGCTGGATACAGAGCCTCACGACACCGCGACTGCTCGCGAAAACCCGAACGACCAACGAGCGACTCGGCCTCGACCCGGCCGTGCTGGAGCGGGCCCGCGAAGCTGCGATCGCCGCCCGGACTCGGGCCGCGAAAACGCAGCGGGGCTTGGGCCAGGCCGTGCAGGACTACGCCCGGTTTCTTGGCGTGCCCCTGCGGCAGACCCTGGAAGCGGATGCGCCGGCATCCGCTTGACTGACCCGGCCCGGGTTACCCTTGACCAGTGAAACTAACCTCGGCCCTGCGCATCTCCAAACGACTCCCGCTGCTGCAGGTCGTCAAGGTGGCCGTCGCCGTCGCCTTGGCCTGGGTCGTCTCCCAGCTGTTGTTACCGAGCGACCTGCCGATCTTCGCTGCGATCGCTGCCCTGCTCGTCGTGCAGCCGAGCGTCAACCAGACCCTCGGGCGAGCGATCGAACGCACCGCGGGCGTCATCGGCGGTGTCGTCATCGCTTCCACGATCGGTTTCTTCCTCGGCGAGTCCAGCTGGGTCGTTCTCGGCACGATTATGGTCAGCCTGCTCGTTGCCTGGGCGCTGCGCCTGTCCCCGTCGTCGGCGAGCCAGATTCCCATCAGTGCCATGCTCGTACTCGCCCTCGGCGCCACGACACCCGGCTACGCCCTCGATCGAATCTTCGAGACGTTCATCGGAGCAGGAATCGCCCTCGTCATCAATGCCCTCATCGTTCCCCCGGTACTGATTGCGCCCGCCCGCGACGCCGTCGGCCTGCTGGCTCGCGAGCTGGCCGACACCTTCGACCGCATCGCCCGGGCGCTGCTCACCCCACAGAGCCCGATCGACCTGATGGAATTGATGATCAAGGCCCGGCTGCTGCGCCCCATGCTCGCGTCGGCGGAGAAGGCCATCGCGCAGGCCGAGGAGAGCCTCATGCTCAACCCTCGCAAAGCCAAGCTGCGAGTAGCCCTCGACGCCGACCACGACATGATCGAGCGACTGCCGACTCTCGTGACCCGCGCAATCGGCATGACTCGAGCACTGCACGACCACTACGACCCATCACTGCAGTTCGAGCCCACCGTTCAGGCTTTCTCTCAGGAACTAGCCCGGGCGGCGCACGACCTGGGTCTACTCGCCCGCGCCGACGGTGACCGTGAGTCTGTACCGGAGCCGGCCGCGCCCGACGTGCTCGCCCTGACCGCGCCGCTGCAGATCGTGACGCCGCACCCTGACCACTGGATTCTGATCGGATCGCTCATGGAAGACCTGCGCCGGGTGCGCGAAGAAATCGTCGGCGACCGCGCCTAAAACGCCTGCGCAGTAACGGATGCTGCGCGCACCGTGGGTGCAGTATATATCGAGCAGGTGCGTGCTACTTCGGTGCGCGCTCCAGGGGTTACCGCAGCGGCCACCGCACTGGGGCGCGGTGAAACTACAGCACCTTGGAGAGGAAGTCCTGCGTGCGTTCCTGTTGCGGGTTGCCGAACAGCTCGGCCGGGGTGCCCTCTTCGACGATGACCCCGTCGGCCATGAAGATGACCCGGTCGGCGACTTCGCGGGCGAAACCCATTTCGTGGGTGACCACGACCATGGTCATGCCCTCGGCGGCGAGATCACGGATGACCTGCAGCACTTCGCCGACCATCTCCGGGTCGAGGGCGCTCGTGGCCTCGTCGAAGAGCATGATGTCGGGGTTCACAGCGAGGGATCGAGCGATGGCGACACGCTGCTTCTGACCGCCGGAAAGCTGGCCGGGACGGGCGTCTGCTTTGTCGGCGAGGCCCACCCGGTCGAGCAGTTTGAGGGCGGTGGCGCGGGCATCCGTCTTGGATTCCTTCTTCAACTCAACCGGGGCCAGCATGATGTTCTGCAACACCGTCATGTGCGGAAACAGGTTGAAGTGCTGAAAAACCATGCCGATGTGCTGCCGTACCTCGTTGAGGTCGACCGTCTTATCGCCGAGGTTGAATCCGTCGACGATGACCGTGCCGGCGCTGAGCTCGTCGAGCTTGTTCAGGCAGCGCAGAAACGTGGACTTGCCCGAGCCCGACGGACCGATGACACAGACGACCTCGCCCTCGTTGATCTCGACGTCGAGGCCCTTGAGCACCTCGTTGGAGCCAAACGACTTGCGCAGTCCCCTGACGCTGATTTTACTGCCGGCGGGAATTGTGCTGCCGGCGCTGTTCTTGCTCATTTGTTGAACCTCTTGTCGAGCGTGTTGGAGAGCATGGTGAGCAAATTGATGACGATGAAGTACAGCGCGGCCACGATCAGCAGGGTCTCACCGGTGCGAAAGTTCGCGGCGTAAATCTGCTGGCCCTGGTAGGTGAGCTCGGCGAAGCCGATCACCGCCAGGAGAGAGGTGTCTTTCAGCGTCATCACGAACTGGTTGATGAACGACGGCGTCATGATCTTCACGGCCTGCGGTAGCACGACGCGTCGCATCGTCGTGACGTAGCCGAGGCCGAGGCTCCGGCCGGCCTCGGTCTGGCCCGGGTCGACCGACTGGATACCGCCGCGCACGATCTCGGTCATGTAGGCGCCGGCATTGAGGCTCAGGGTCAGTACACCGGCGGTGAGTACGTCGATCGGCTGCCCGGTGAGCTGCGGCAGGCCGAAGTAGAAGAAGAACGCCTGCACGAGCAGCGGGGTACCCCGAAAGATACTCACGTAGATGCTCGCCAAGCCGCGCAGCACGCGACTCTCGGAGACCTTGAAGAACCCGAACAGTACGCCGAGCACGAGGGCGACCACGATCGACAGCCCGGTCGCGAGCAGCGTCAGGCCGAGGCCCTTCATGAGGGCCGGCAGGCTGTCGGACAACAGCCCGAAGAAACCGGATGCCGCGACGGGCACCGGCTGCTCCAGATACGTATCGAGAATGGACTGGTAATCACCCTTGCTTTTCAGCTCGGCCAGACCGGTGTTGAAGGCAGCAAGCAGCTCGGGGTTCTGGCCCTTGTTGACAGCGAAGCCGTAGGAACTGCCCTGTTCCTTCTCGGTGACCGACTTGAGCCCGTTGTTCTGGTTGATGCCGTAGGCGAGGACCGGGTAGTCATCGAAGACGGCGACAGAGTTGCCAGCCTTGACGTCGTCGTACATCGTGGCCGAGTCGGCCAGGGCCTTGACGGTGAAGCCGTACTCGTCTTTGATCGAGTTGGCGAAGGTCTCGCCCTCGCTGCCGCGTTTGGCAACGACGGTTTCACCGGCCAGGTCGGCGTAACCGGTGATTTCGGTGTTGTCTTCGGCGACAGCCATCTGCACACCGGAGTCGAAGTACGGGTCGGAGAAATCGAACACCAGCTTGCGCTCGTCGGTGATCGACATTCCGGCGATGACGCCGTCCACCTGATTGGACTGTAACGCCTGCAGCGCGGCGTCGAAGCCGAGCGACTTGATCTCAACGGTGAAGCCTTGGTTAGCAGCGATGTCACGAATCAAGTCCATGTCGATGCCGGTCAGTTCACCGTCTTCGCGGTACTCAAACGGTGCGAAGGTCGTGTCGGTACCGATAACGTAGGTTTCGCCGGCGACCGATGTCCGGGGCTGGACGTGGCTGCTCGGCTCGCTCGCGGCCACGGCGCTGACGCCCGCGAACCCGCTGGCGAGGGCCAGCAGCGCCGTGACGGCAACCGACAGCTTTCTTGCCCGGGACATATTCATTTTGCGCAAAGGAAAACCATTTCTTGTCGTGCGATCTGCTTGGACTGGCGGCCAGAGAGTTGTTTCGCGCCGATCGACGCTGATCTACCCCAGGGCGGTTGCTGCACACCCTGTCGAAACGAGCCTACCTTGGGGTACACGCCCCACTGATTACCAACGTGAAAGAAGAGCCTATGCGTTTTCGCCAGCTCGAATATTTTGTCGCTGTCGCCCGGGAACGGCACTTCGCTCGTGCGGCCGCCGCATGCCACGTTTCCCAGCCTGCCCTCTCCGCGGCAATCAACAGATTGGAACAGGAGCTCAATGTTTCTTTGATCAATCGTGGTCATACCTTTGAGGGGCTGACGCCGGAGGGCGAACGCTTGGTGATTTGGGCCAAACGAATCCTCGCCGAGCACGACGCTTTCAAGGCGGAGGTGCAGGCCGTCCAGTCCGGAGTGACCGGCGTGTTACGGCTGGGTGTGGTACCGAGTGCCTCGACGACGATCGCGCTGGTGGTGGCCGCGTTCTGTGCTGCGCATCCGTTGGCCAAGGTCCAAATCAAGTCGGGCCTGTCCGCGGCCGAGATTAGCCGGCGATTGCGAAATTTCGAGCTGGATGCCGGCGTCACCTATCTCGATGACGGGGAAGACCCGCGACTCTTCTTCGTGCCGTTGTACGAGGAACGCTATGTTCTCATCGCCTCCGACGAACTCCTTCCAGAGATTCCAGCGACGATGACCTGGCGTCAGGCGTCCGCGCTCCCCCTTGCTGTCTTGACAACGGAAATGCGCAGCAGACAAGTGATCGACGATGCCTTCAGCCAGAACCAGATTCGGATGGAGCCGCAGGTAGAAACAGACTCGATCGCCTCCCTCCACGCGCACATGAAGACAGGCCAGTGGGCCAGCATCGTGCCACATTCGTGGGTGCAAACCATCACACCGTCATCGCGGACCCGCATTGTGCCACTCGTCGATCCCGTCGCCACCGCGCGCGTTGCTGCGGCGATAAGTCCCGCGTCGCCTGGTTCGGTGACCGCACGGGCGTTCGCGGCCGTTGCAGCGCGGCTTTCCCTGGGTGAGCTGTTCGATCGGGGGCTTTCGTCGATCGTGCCCGAAGCGCCCGCGACGCGACTGGCTGATTGATAATGTCTGGTTATCGACTGGTTGAATTCAAGTCTTGGACCGGCGAGGCAAAGCGGTACAGACTGGAGTGAGCGCAGCAGTCGGGCGTGAAACCAGCCAACCGGGTTCTGCTGTTTACGCCGCGCCACCACTGTTCTGTTCGAAAGGCCGTGAGACCCTGTGCGCCCGGTCCTGTTCTACCTGCGCGCACTCGTCAGTGTCCCACCCGCGGTCAACGATCACTGGCCGGCGCTTCGCGTCGGCCTGGGTGTCACCGTCCCAGTATTACTCTTGCTGCTTCTTGGCCACCCTGAGCTGACCATCTATGCCGTTTTCGGTGCTTTCACGGGCATGTACGGCCGTGGTGAAACCCATCAGCTACGGTTGGTGCACCAGACCCAGGCTGCGGCGTTACTGCTGACCGGGGTGACTGTCGGTGTGGCTCTGTCCATCACCCACGTTCAGGCCTGGGGGCTGGTCTTTATCGAGGCACTCCTGGCCGGACTCGGTTCACTCGTAGCCGACAAAATAAAGCTCAGACCCGCCGGGCCATTCTTCGGCATTTTTGCATTGGGAGCCTGCGCGTCGATCCCCACGGTCATCCCACTGTGGACGGCCGCGCTCGTCTGCGCCGCGTCCGCACTCTTTTCCCTGCTGGTCGGGTTCACCGGCTGGTTTGGAAACCGCACCTGGGATTCCACGGCGAGACGCACTACCGAATCTCGCTCCGGACCATGGCTCCCGAAGGCGGGCGTGCACGCCACTCGTTATATCGTCGCCGTTGCAGCCGCCGGTGCTCTCGGCCTCCTCCTGGGAATCGGCCACGCCTATTGGGCTATGGCCGCTGCGGCCGTTCCCCTCGCCGGTGCCGATCTTTCCAGCCGGGTGCAGCGAGGCATCCATCGCATACTCGGGACCTATGCCGGCCTGGGCGTGACGGCTGGTGTGCTGCTGCTGCATCCCGGCACGACCGTGCTGGTTATCCTCGTCATGGCCCTGCAGTTCCCGGCGGAACTATTCATGATGCGCCATTACGGTGTCGCCCTCATTTTTTTCACGCCCGTGATACTGCTGATGACTCAACTCGCCAGCCCGGTCGACCCGGTGTCCCTGCTCGCAGACCGCGGTTTGGAAACCCTTATTGGTGCCGTGGTCGGGATCACCGTCGTTCTGCTGATCCGCGACCGTCTCCCCCGAAGCAACATGGCTCCGGTGAAAAACCCCGCCGCCTGACCAGTCAACGCAGCGCAACCTGCGTGCCGCTCACGACCCCGAAGCGGAGGGTCAGCCCCGTTCCGCCACAACTCATCCGCTGAGCTGGCGCCCGGCTAACGGCGAGCGGTCGCCGCCGTCGCATCGAGCCAGAGGGCCTCAAGAACAGACTGGACAGAACCCGCGGTCGCAGCGCGATACCCGGTGCCGGCCCAGAGGGCGAGCCCGTCGGCGTCACCCCGGCGGGCAGCATCCGCTCGAAGACCCTTGGTGACGTGATGCACCTGGGGGTACTCGCTCGGTGCATCAGCGCCGTGGTTGACGATGAAAGCGTTCAGCAGGGCGCGCGCCGGACGGCCCGAGAAAGCGCGGGTGATCACTGTCTCCGTGAATCGCGACTCGACCAGCGCGTCTTTGTGGGCCTGGGTCGCGCCCGATTCGTCGGTGCGCAGAACGGCCGTGCCGACCTGAACAGCCTCGGCGACGGCCTCAAGCAACCCGGCGATCTGCTCCCCCGAGTGGATGCCGCCCGCCGCGATCAGGGGCAGTGTCGCCTCCGCACGAATCGCCATCATCAGCGCGCCCAATGCGAGGGTGTCCGGTTCGTCTTGCGTCTGGAAGGTCGCCCGGTGTCCGCCGGCCTCCGGCCCCTGCACGCAGAGGGCGTCCACTCCACGCTCCACCGCTTGCAGGGCTTCCGGGACCGAGGTGACCGTGGCGATCAGGTACGACCCGGCCGCGTGCATCCGTGTCACCACATCTGCGGGAGGCAGTCCGAAGGTGAAAGAGACCACCGGAACCTTCTGATCGATGACCACGGCCACCTTCTCGACGAAATAATCGTCGTCCTCGGCGACGATCTCGGAAAACGCGGTTGTGTACTCGTCTGCCAGTGCGTCACGATAGGCCAGAACAGCGGCCCGGTCGGTCAGGGGCGGCTGCGGGACGAACAGGTTGACGCCGAACGCATTCTCGGTGCGCTGCTGCACCTCGATGATCTGCTCGGCCAGGGCCTGCGGGGTTTTGTAGCCGCCCGCCAGAAAGCCGAGACTGCCAGCGTCGCTCACGGCGACCACGAGGTTGGGCGTTGAGGCGCCGCCGGCCATGGGCGCCGCGAGAATCGGAATCTTCAGGTCGTTCAGGGTGAACACGGGAATCTCCTCGTTTGATTAGACCATTGTTCTAATAACTGGACCGGCAATCTAATTCTCGTGTCGCCTGCTCTTATACACGCGACGCACCGGGATTAATGCACGGGCATCATTTCACCCTAGCCCCGCAGTACCGGCTCCCGCATACTGACGAGTGCGCCCGACGTCAGGAGACCCCATGTCATTTCAGGCTTATCTCACCGCGATCGAAGAGAAGACGGGGTTCACGCCGCGCGCGCTGGTCGCCCTCGCGCACGAACGCGGTCTCGACGAACCAACCACGAAGGCCGGCGTCATCGTCGATTGGCTCAAGGCCGACTACGGACTGGGTCGCGGCCACGCCATGGCCCTGGTCTATGTCATCAAGAATGGTGCCACGATCAACGAAAAACATGTCGGCACAGATGGCGTACACCGCGACGAGACTGTCGAGTTGTGGCTTGATGGCAAGGACACCCGCCCGGTCTGAGCCTCGGCAAGCGCAGCGGGGCGCAGTTCGCGGCCATCGCGCAACTTAGCGAATGGCATTCGTTTCTGTCTCACCCAGGAGTCGTGGCTTCTTAACGACACAGGGCCCCACCGAAGTGGAGCCCTGACCGACGACTTACGGGTTACGCGTTGAGCGCGGCCTGCAGTTCGAGGGTGATGGTGACCTTGTCGCCGAGCAGCATGCCGCCGGTTTCGAGGGCGGCGTTGTAGGTGAGGCCGAAGTCTTCGCGGTTGACCTCGGTCTTGGCCGTGGCACCGAACTTGTAGTTTCCGTAGGGGTCTCCGCCGAAGCCGCCGAACTCGAGCTCGAAGGTGGTCGGCTTGGTGACGCCCTTGATGGTGATGTTGCCGTCGACGAGATAGTCACCCTTGACTTCGCGCATACCGGTCGACACGAAGTCGATGGTCGGGTACGTCTCGGCGTCGAAGAAGTCCCCGGTGCGCAGGTGACCGTCACGGCTGGGCTCGTTGGTGTTGATGGAGACGACCTTGGCAGAGGCGGTGACGCTCGTCTCGAGCGGATTTTCACCGGTCACGAAGGTGGCGTCGAAGTCTTCGAAGGTGCCCTTGACTTTGCTGATGACAATGTGGCGAATGCTGAAGCTCACCGAGCTGTGCGTCTTGTCGATGGTCCAGGTTCCGGCCTTGAAGCCGGGGATGCTCGTTGCGGTGCTCTTGCTCATAGAAATTCTCCTCCAGTGTGTGGGCCCAGGAATTGTCGCCCTCGGATACATGCAAGTGCATAGAACTCGGTCGTATTCCCGGGAAGGTAAGAATTTATCTTCCCCTCATTGGGTATGAGGACGAAGCGCGCATGCAGGCCGACCGAATAAACTCAGCGTGTCACGGGGTTCTGCGTGTTTATCGGGAGGTAGCTGTGCGCATAGGTCGTTCCCGCAGGATAGCCCCGAGTCTGATGGGGGTCGCTGGTGAGGGCATCCTGATTGCCGCCGGAGGCCGCGCCATCCTGCTGCAGCTGGCCAATCCGGCCATCGGCCACGGCGTCGCCGATCACAGTCATTTCGCCGATCGTCCCCTCGATCGGCTGAACGGCACGCTCAGCTACGTCTACGCCATCGTGTTCGGCGATGCGGAGCTGGCCGCCACCATGGCGGCGCGGGTCAACCACGCACACGGTCCCGTGCATTCAACCGGCACGACACCCGGGTACAACGCCTTCACCCCCGAGCTGCAGCTCTGGGTCGCCGCGACGCTGTACGAATCGGCCACTCACCTGCACGGCCTGCTCTTCGGTGCGCTTGACGACCAGGCGGCCGATGAGGTCTACCGCGAATACTCTCGCCTCGGCACGTCGCTGCAGGTGCCGCCAGAGCTGTGGCCGACGGACCGCGCGGCGTTTCGCCTGTATTGGAACGAGCAGCTCGCCCTGTTGACAACGGATGCCGCTACCCGCGCCGTCGCGCACGAACTGTTGCACTCGCGCACCGCACCGCTCTGGTATCGCGCCGCCTTGCCCGTGGCCCGCCTGCTGACCGCCGGCCTGCTGCCTCCGAACGTTCGGGTGCTCTTCGACCTGCCCTGGTCGACGCGGCACCAGCGATGCTTTGACCTGGTGCTGGGCGGCATCCGCCTGGTTTATCCGCGGCTGCCGCGCCTAATACGACATTGGCCGAAAAATCACTACCTGCGCCTGCTGCGCACGTCCGGGCTGCGCGCATCGACGCTGCGCGCGTCGGTGCGCGCGTCGGCGCCGCCCGCATCGACGCCGGTAGCATGAGGGTCCAATGACGCAGCCGAAGACACCCCACCCCGGACTCGACGGCGTTGATCGCCAGATCATCGCCGAGCTCAGCCGGGACTCCAGACTGTCCATTCGCCAGCTGGCCCTGCAGGTGCACATCTCCCGCACCGCCGCACACACCCGGGTGCAGAAGCTCATCAGCCATAGTGTGATCACCGGTTTCGGCGCCCAGACCAACCGTAAGGCCCTCGGCCTCAATGTGTCGGCTCTCGTCATCGTGAAGATCGCTGACGTGGCCTGGGGTGATATCGCCGCGCAGCTGGCCGAACTCCCTTTCGTCGAGAAGGCGCAGGCAGTGAGCGGGGACATCGACATTATTCTGACCGTGAGCGCTCCCGACCACGAACAGCTCAGCCAGGCCATTCTTCGCGACATCCACAGCATGCCCGGGGTGATCTCGACCCGGTCGCACCTAATCCTCGACGAGATCGTCGGTCACGCGCCCGGAACTACTCCGGACGCTTGGCACTGAGACACACTTCAGTAATGCCGTTTGGTCGCTGTCTGGCATGTGCACGGCCAATCGTTCACAACTGCAAAAAAGCTGGGTGCGGACTGGCGCAAAGGCGCACCATTGCCTCATGAGCCTCAATGTCGAGAACCCGATCATGACCACCGTGCTACCGGCCCCACCCCTGCGTTTGATCGACGACCTCGGCCGTATGGTCCCGCAAAACGAGAGCGGCGACTTTACCCTGCCGGTCGTGGACACCCTGCTCAGTCTGTACCGGCAGATGGTCATCGCCCGCCGTTTCGACGCACAGGTCACCGCCCTCACCCGGCAGGGTCGCCTTGCCACGTACCCTTCCGCGCTCGGCCAGGAAGCCTGTGAGATCGCCGCGGTCGCCGCGCTCGACCCGCAGGACTGGCTGTTTCCGACCTACCGCGACAGCATCGCGCTGCTCACCCGGGGCGTCGAGCCGAAAGACATCCTCGCCTCATTCCGCGGTGACTGGCACAGCGGCTACGACTATCACACGCACCGCATCGCCCCGCAAGCCACCCCGCTGGCCACTCAGGCGCTCCACGCCGTCGGTCTGGCCACCGCAGCGAAGCTCAAACGCCACAACACCGTGGCGCTGACACTGCTCGGTGACGGCGCCACGAGCGAGGGTGACGCCCACGAGGCGTTCAATTTCGCGGCCGTCTGGCAGGCTCCCGTCGTCTTCGTCGTGCAGAACAACCAGTTCGCCATCAGCGTGCCCCTCGATAAGCAGATGGCCTGCCGCACCATCGCCGACAAGGCGATCGGCTACGGCATGCCCGGCTATTACGTCGACGGCAACGACGTTGCGGCCATGTACGCCGTCATCTCGGCGGCCATGGACCGCGCTCGCACCGGCGGTGGCCCAACCCTGATCGAGGGCCTCACCTACCGCATCGAAGCACACACCAATTCGGATGACCCCACGCGCTACCGAAAGGCGGCCGACGTCGACCTGTGGCGCCACCGAGACCCGATCGAACGTCTGGAAAAATACCTCGTCGCGCAGGGCGCCCTGACCGATGAGGTGCGTGCTTCGATTCTGGCGGCCGCCGAGGAGCTCGCCACCACAACCCGGGACTGCATGACCGAGCAGGCGGTCGTCGACCCGCTGGAACTGTTCGAGCACGTCTACTCCACCCCGCGCACCGCCCTGGCGGAGCAACGCGCCTTTCTGGCGGCCGAACTCGATGGCGACGCTGTGGCATCCGTTGTTGCTCGTGATAAGAGCACCCGATGAGCTCACAGCAGCCCCTGCAGACCGGCACTGCGGTGCGCGTGCCAGAGAACCTCACCATGGCCGCCGCGCTCAACGCCGCCATTCACGATGCCATGGTCGATGATCCGACGGTCGTTCTGTTCGGCGAAGACGTCGGCCCGCTCGGCGGCGTCTTTCGAGTCACCGACGGGCTCTACGCCGAATTCGGCGAAACCCGCGTGAGCGACTCCCCACTGGCCGAAGCCGGCATCGTCGGAACCGCGATCGGCATGGCCATGTACGGCCTGCGCCCCGTCGTGGAGATGCAGTTCGACGCGTTCAGCTACCCGGCGTTTCAACAGATCGTGTCGCACGTGGCCAAGATGCGCAATCGAACGCGCGGCAAAATCCAGCTGCCAATCGTCATCCGCATTCCCTACGCCGGCGACATCGGCGGGGTCGAACACCACTCCGATTCTTCCGAGGCCTACTGGACGGCTACGCCCGGACTCACCGTGGTGAGCCCGTCGAACCCGGCCGACGCCTATTCCATGCTGCGGGGCGCCATAGCAAGCGATGACCCGGTTATTTTCATGGAACCGAAGAGCCGGTACTGGAGCAAGGCTTCCGTGGCCTTGCCGGTGCAGACCGAGCCTTTGAACCGGGCGGTCGTGCTGCGCGCCGGCACCGATGTCACACTCATCGCCTATGGGCCGACCGTGAAGACCGCACTCGCCACGGCCGCGCAGGCTGTCGCTGAGGGGCTCTCGATCGAGGTCATCGATCTGCGTTCGCTCTCACCTTTCGACGACGAAACGGTGGGGGCATCCGTTCGCAAGACCGGCCGCGCTTGCATCGTGCACGAAGCCGCCCAGTTCGGCGGCTACGGCGCCGAGGTCGCCGCTCGCCTGACCGAACGCAATTTCTTCTATCTGGCCGCACCCATTCTGCGCGTCACCGGTTTCGACATCCCCTACCCGTCACCCAAACTCGAGGAGTACTACTTGCCGACCCCGGACCGCATTCTTGCCGCACTGTCGACCTGGGAGTGGTCCTGATGGGCCGCGAATTTCTGCTGCCCGACCTCGGCGAGGGCCTCACCGAGGCCGAGATCGTGGCGTGGCTGGTCGCTCCCGGCGACACGATTGTCATCGATCAGGCTGTGGTCGAGGTCGAATCGGCGAAGTCGATCGTGGAACTGCCATCACCATACGGCGGTGTCGTGGCCAGCCTGTTCGGTGAGCCAGGGCAGATCATCCACGCCGGGCAGGTGTTACTGACCGTGGCTGACGCCGCCACGGCTATGGACGTTCCAGACGTTCCGGTTGCCACAGCGACCGCCGCCACCCCGTCCGAACACTCCGGCGCCGTACTGGTCGGCTACGGCACAACGGAAAGCACCCGGCCGGCCCGCACGGTGGCCGCCGGACGTTTCGGCCGCACGGGAACGCCGAGCGAAACCCACGTTTTTCCAGCGGATGCCGCGGCTTTGCCCGCGCCGACCCTCCCGGTGGCCGCGGCGCAGACTACGCCGACCGCATCCGTCATGACCGGCGTGCTGCACCCGGCCCGCCGCTCCCCCGTCGTCTCGCCGATCGTGCGTCGACTCGCCCGAGACAACGGCTTCGACGCGAGCATGCTCGCCGGCACCGGGCAGAACAACCTGGTGCTGCGCACAGACGTCGACGACTATATTCGCGACCTGACTGCCCGCCCGGCGCCTGCCCGTGCGACGCCCGCCCGTGCGACGACTGCCCGTGCGACGCCTGCCCGCAACGCCGCCCAACCGGCCGATGTGAGTGCCGACATCCGCATTCCCATCACCGGCCTGCGCAAGGCCGTCTCCGCGCGGTTGACGACGTCGCGGCAGGAGATTCCCGAGGCGACGATCTGGCTCGACGTCGACGCAACGGCATTGTTCACCGCCCGCGATCAGTTGCTGACGGCGACCGGGGAGCGGTTCAGCGTGACGGCGCTCATCGCGCGTTTCGTGGTCGCCGGGTTGCGACAGTTTCCGCTGCTCAACTCCTCGGTCGACACCGCGAGCCAGGAGATTTTGCAACACGGCGCGGTGAACCTCGGCATTGCTGCGCAGACCTCGCGCGGGCTGATGGTTCCGGTGATCCACGACGCGCACGCGATGACTACACGGCAGTTGCGCGATTCCCTCGCCGAGCTCGTGGCGCACTCGCCAGACGGCACGTTCCCGCCGAGCGCGCTCACCGGCGGAACGTTCACCCTGAACAACTTCGGATCGCTCGGTGTCGACGGTTCGGCGGCGATCATCAACCACCCGGAGGCGGCGATCCTCGGCATCGGCCGCATGATCGAGCGAGCGTGGGTGGTCGACCACGCACTCGCGGTGCGCACCGTCGTTGAACTGTCGATGGTGTTCGATCACCGCGTCTGCGACGGCAAAACCGCGGCCGGGTTTCTCACCTTTGTGGCTCGCTGCATCGAAAACCCGGTCAGTCTGCTGGCCGACCTGTAGTTCCGCAGGAAAAAACGCGGTAATTTTTCCGTACTGTCAGGCGCCAGAGGCGTTTGTGGTGGCCAGCTGGCCGCGAACCAGGGTGGCACGCACACTGGTGTGGTCGCATCCGGAACACGTGAAGATGTAGACGGGAAGAGAATTGCGCTCGGCATGGGCCGGATTCGGGCTGAGTCGGGCCCGGGAATGGCAGAAGGGGCAAGTGAGTGTCATGCGATCTCCGAGTGCGCCGTTGTTTGGGGCACGCTCTCAGTGTGCCGCCTGCATCGTCGGTCATCTAGGGCCATAGGTCCCGTACCGCTACAGGATCAGCCGGGGGGTGCGTTAGCGTGGTCGGATGAGGGGAATGGGCGGCGGTCGGCGACTGCCTGAATGGCGGCGGGCGCTCGGACCGTTCGTACTTCCGGTGGGCGTCGGGATCGTGACAACCGCGCTGTACACCGTGTTCTCGAACCTGCAGTGGCGCAGTTTCGCCGCGCCGTCCTGGGACCTCGGAATCTTCACGCAGCTGGCCCGGCAGTACGCGGCACTTGAGGCGCCCATTGTCACGATCAAGGGCGAGAGTTTCAACCTGCTCGGTGACCACTTTCATCCGCTTCTGGTGGTGCTCGGCCCGATTTTCGCGATCTTTCCGCACGCTTTCACCCTGCTGGTGGTGCAGAATGCGATGTTGGGGATCGCCGCGGCAGCCTTGGCTTACGCCGCCATCCGACTGCTGGGGTCGCTCACCGGCACTCTGTTCGGGTTGGCGTTTGCGTTCAGCTTTGGTCTGCAAGCCGCGGTCGAGGCGCAGTTCCACGAGATCGCCTTCGCCGTTCCGTTGCTGGCGCTGTCTCTGACGGCCTTTCTTGGGCAAAAGTGGGTAACCTGCCTGCTCTGGGCGATGCCGCTCGTGTTCGTGAAAGAAGACCTCGGACTGACCGTGGCCGCGCTGGGCATCGTACTGGCCGTGCGCAGCCGGAATCCGCTCGGAGTGTGGTTGGCGGTCTGGGGCGTGGGCTGGTTCGCCCTGGCCAGCCTGGTCATCCTGCCGCTGCTCAACCCGAATGGGGCCTGGGCATATTCGAGCAGCATCGACCTACTCAAAATTATGGGTGACCCGGCGGCACTGTTTCAGCCGCAGAAGGGCGTGACTCTCGCGCTGCTCCTCGTGGCCGGCGGCTTTATCGCGGTGCGTTCACCGCTCGCGCTCGTGCTGTTGCCGACCCTCGCCTGGCGGTTCCTGTCCGATAATTCGGGCTATTGGGGGCCGACCTGGCAGTACAGCGCCGTGCTCATGCCGATCGTGTTCGCCGCCGCCCTCGACGGCATCGCGCTCGCGCGCGGCAGCCGGCGCCGTTGGCTGCGCGGATACGGGCGGCAGGCAGCATCCGTTTCGATTGTCGCCGCCCTCGTGCTCGCCACGACGCTGCCCTTGTTCACACTGACGGATATGGCGGGCAATATTTCAACGGATCGCACCATCGCTGCGACCGCTGCTCTGCGGGTCGTGCCCGACGGCGCCCGGGTTGAATCAGATATTGGGCTGATGAACTATCTCGTGGAACGAACGGATGTCTTCTGGCTCGGCAACAAGAACCCCCTGCCGGACTATCTCGTGATCGACCTTGTCGCCGGAGGTCTGCCCGCCGAGTGGACGTCGGCGCAGGTCGTGGGCGAAGCGCTGCACCCCGGGGTGGCATTCACGACGATCTATTCCGCCGGAGGTTACGAGGTGGCCCGCCTGGCCGGCCGGACGCCATAGCTCCCTAGCTCCCGCCGTGACCTTCAGGGCCCGGGCTCAGCTGAGAAACTGGACCTACCTTCCCATAGTGGACCCAGAAGCTAGTGCGCCGACGGGTTCTCGGCGCCCAGGGCGGTCAGCAGGGCAGCGCCGGTGTGCGGGTCGTCGACCGTGACAGCGAATTGGTTGCCGCGACGCAGGTTCACCACGAGTGCAGGCCCGCCGCGCATGACCACTGCCGTACGCCCGCCCGTCATGCGGTACCCCCAGCCACCGGATCGCAGCGGGCTCACCGTGTCGGCGAACGCCGACTCCACCTGGTCGAGCGACACCCGCTTCAAACGGATGCCCAGCAGCCGGGACACGACGCGGAGCCCCCGCCGATCCACGCTCACCCGAACCTGCGCAAAGGCGAGAGTCATCACCAGGATCAGCCCGACAATCACCATCGTCATGACACCGGCGCCCACCGCAGAAGCCTGACCGTCCTCGCCGAACACCGCGATCACACCGATGATTCCGCCAAGCACGATGAGTCCGCCGATGACGGCCATGACCGGACTTGTCACGAGCTGGGTCCAGGTGGCGGTGAGGTCGACAGCGGTCGTCTCTGCCGTCGCATCGACGGGTTCAACCACGGCCGCCGGAACAACCCACTTATGGGCGATCAGGAACGGCAGCGCACCATAGCCGCAAGCGGTAAAGGTGAACAGCACCCAAGCGCCCCATCGCGCCCCCACTGCCGGGGCAGCACGTCGGGCAAGCGGTCGATCCAGAGCAACCAGGTGACGATAACCGCCAGAACCGGCAGCCACAGGGTCAGGGCTGCAGCGACATCCCTCGGGCGGGTTGGCGCCGCACTATTCACCAGTGTCATGAGGTCCCCCGATGAGTGTGGGCGGGTACGTCCACCATCGCACCGAGTCCATCCAATCACGAACCGGCCCTGGCCTATTCAGGAAACTCCTTCCCAAAGCGCGTAATGGCTTGCGTCATGGCTGCTGAAGCAACCCTTTACGCGCTTTCGCGGAAGGGCTAGCGCTTTCGACGGGCGAGGAACGCATCCATTCTGGTGAATTTTGCCTCGGACTCGAACAGGATCGACTGGGCGACGTTATCGACGAGCGGATGCGCGGCCCGCGGAGCGTGGAAGACCTCCTTGGCAAGCCTGGTCGCCAGCGGGTCCTGGGCGGCGATCCGGTCGGCCAGTGCGTGAGCGGCAACGAGCAGGTCATCGGGGTCGTGTACCTCGGTGACCAGGTGTACCGCGAGGCATTCGGAGGCGCTCAGGATGCGTCCGGCCAATATGATCTCCTTGGCCACCGGTTCGCCGACAAGCTCGGCCAGGCGCCAGAGCGCACCGGCGGCGGGCAGGATGCCGAGTGCCGTCTCCGGGTTGCCGAGCCGGGCACTCGTTGAGGCGATGCGAAAGTCGGCCGCGTAGGCGAGTTCGGCTCCGCCGCCGAGCGCCCAGCCGTCGATCGCGGCGATCACGGGCATCGGCAGCTGTGCAATGCGCGAGAACAGGGCAGAGTTGATTCCACGCAGCGCATCGTCGCGACGACGTTCGCGCAGCTCGGAGATGTCAGCGCCCGAGGCAAAAACACCATTCGCACCGCTGATAATGAGGATCCGCGGCTGCTGCTCGAGTTCGGCGCAGACGGCGTGCAGCTCGTCGATCATGGTCTGGTCGATGGCATTGCGCACATCGGGCCGGTCGAGCTGAACGTGCACCCGGTCGACGCGGCGGTCAATCGTGAGGGTGGTGGTCATTGTGCGACATCTCCCTTGAGGTCGCCACTTCGGTCGTGGCTGGAATCGGGGTCAGTCGTGCCGGCGGGGAACACCCGCTTGTAGCTGCGGCCGTCTGGCAGGGTCACCGTGCGGCTGACCAGGGTGCCGCGACGCACCTGCAGGTAGATGGCCTGGGCACTCACCCCACGTTCAGCTGCCGCCTCGGCGACCGACAGACCGGGGAGGTCGGTGGGTACACTGCTCGGCCGCACGGAGCGTTTGCGGCCAGCTTCAAGGCGGGCGCTGATCTCATCGTCGGTGCCGCCCCAACGCCATCTGGCCGCCGGCGGTTTGAGCCCTGTGGCATCGGCGACCTGCTCCCACGACGTGTCGGCGGCGAGCGCAGCGCGCACCGCGACGAGCGTTGCCGGGTCCTGATCGAGGGAGGCCTGCAGCGAGCGGATGGCGCGCAGCCGGTCCAGGGGCGAGCTGCCGGCATCCGTGTGCAGCGCCAGGAGCCGCTCGAGCGCGGCTGCTGTCGTCGGCGCTAAAAACGATCCCATGCCTGGTCCTCATCAAATCTGCTGCAACCGGTGTCAGCAGACCCATCTTGCCAGACCAGGTCCGTCGCCAGCGCAGCCCAGCCCAGCGCAGCCCAGCCCAGCCCAGCCCAGACCGGTCAGGCCAACACGACGACGGAGTGCGGAGCCAGCGTCAGGGCATCGGGCAGCCGGCCCTGCACAGCATCGGGACCGGTCGCGAAAGACAACACCACCTCTCCCCCACTGGCCGGCACGTGTACCGACCGCTCACCGAAGTTGATCAAAATTTGTGTGCCGCCACGGCGCAGCCGCAACCACCCGTCGGCGGCATCGAACTCCACGGCAATCTGGTCGAACCGTGGATCCGTGATGTCGGGATACGAACGGCGAAGCACCGCGAGGTCACGATAAAACCCGAGCAGCCGACCATGCTCGGTCTCGCTCGACTCACTCCAGTTGAGTTTGGAACGCTCGAACGTGGCCGGGTCCTGCGGGTCGGGAACGATCTGCGGATCCCAGCCCATCCGGGCGAACTCGTTGATACGCCCGGTGGCCGTTGCTGTGCCGAGCTCAGGCTCGGGATGCGACGTAAAGAACTGCCACGGCGTTGTCGCGCCCCATTCCTCCCCCATGAACAGCATCGGCGTATACGGCCCGAGCAGGGTCAGCGTCGCCGCAATGGCGAGTTGACCCACATCCAGCTGGGCGCTGAGACGGTCGCCGATGGCCCGATTGCCGATCTGGTCGTGATTCTGGGACGCGACGACCAGTCGCCAGGTGGGCATCCGTTCACGATCGATGCGGCGGCCGTGGGTGCGTTCGCGAAAACTCGAGTACGTGCCGTCGTGAAAGAATCCGTGGGTGATCACCTTGGCGAGGGCATCAAGCGGCTCGAAGTCGGCGTAATACCCGGCGGTTTCCCCGGTGAGGGCCACGTGCACGGCGTGGTGGAAGTCGTCACTCCACTGGGCGTCCAGGCCGTAACCGTTGGCCTCTCGGGGCGTGATGAGGCGCGGATCGTTGAGGTCGGATTCGGCGATCAGGGTGAGCGGACGCCCGATCGCGGCGCTGAGCGCGCCGACCTCGGTGGCGAGCTGCTCGAGCAGGTGGGTGGCGCTCGTGTCGCGCAGCGCGTGGACAGCGTCGAGTCGCAGGCCGTCGACGTGGTAATCGCCGAGCCACATCAGGGCATTATCCAGAATATAGCGGCGCACCGGGTCGGAGTGTGGCCCGTCGAGGTTGAGCGAGGAACCCCAGGTGTTTTCTGCAGCCTCGCTCAGATATGGACCGTACCGGGGCAGATAGTTACCGCTCGGACCGAGGTGGTTGTAAACGACATCCTGGATCACGCCGATGCCATGCCGGTGGCAGGCGTCGACAAAACTCTGGTACGCGGCCGGGCCGCCATAGCCCTCGTGCACGGCGTACCAGAGCACACCGTCGTAACCCCAGTTGTGCGTTCCGTTGAACGCGTTCACCGGCAACAGTTCAACGAAGTCGACACCGATCGATTTCAGGTGATCGAGCCGGCTCGCTGCCGCTTCGAACGTGCCCTCGGGTGTGAAGGTTCCCACGTGCAGCTCGTAGATGATGGCGCCGGCGAGTTGGCGACCGGTCCAGTCGGTGTCCTGCCAGATATGTTCGGCGGAGTCGAAGGTGCGCGACAGGGCGTGAACCCCACCGGGCTGACGCCGCGCGCGCGGGTCTGCGAACGGCCCACTCCCGTCGACAATGAACCCATAGTCGATTCCGTCGGCACCGGCAGGGGGAACGGATGCCGGCAGCTCCCACCACCCGTCATCGCGCGCCGTCAGCTCGAGCCTGCGCGGCCCGAGCTGCACCTGCACGGCGTGCGCGTCGGGTGCCCAGACCTCAAATTTCTGATCGTTCATGCGTGTCGTCCTGTGCGGTTGTGAAGGGTGGGGTCGAACGGGAAACCTCGGTCATCGTCATCGGCGACCAGCAGAGCCGCGGGGTAGCGTGCGAGAACGTCAGCGACGCGCAAGCTCGGACCATCGAACCTCTCCTGGGTGAGCACGTCGATGTAGCTGCGGCCGGCCACCACAACGGTCGTGTCGCCCCAGCCCCCGGCGCTGCGCAGTCCGACCGGCAGCCGGGTGGCCAGCGCGATCGCTCCCCCGCGATCGAATGCCACGATGTGCCCGGCGGCCGCGCCGAAGGCGGGTATCGAAACGTAGCGAGTGAACAAGTCCGCCCGGTCGCGGCGCAGCCTCAGGGCGCGTGAGGTGATCAGCAGCTTCGCGGCCGCGCCCTCGTCGATGGGAGGGAGCCATCCGTCGTCGATGCGGGTCAGCAGTTCGCGGCGCAGCTCATAGTCGACCGGGCGGCGGTTGTCCGGGTCGACCAGCGACGTCTCCCACAGCTCACTGCCCTGATAGACGTCGGGGACTCCCGGCATGGTCAGTTGCAACAGTTTGAGCGAGAGCGAATTGCTCCAGCCTGCCTGCTGCAGTTCAGAGAACAGATCGATGATGAGGTCGTGGGTCGGCCCGGGACTGACGACGGCGGTGATGAGCCCATCGAGTTTCGCCTCAAAATCAGCGTTCTGCTCCGTCCAGGTGGTCGAGGTACCGGCCTCGCGCGCCGCCTTGAGTGCGTAGGCGAAGAGACGCTCCCTGCTGGCTGGCCAGGCGCCGACGATCGCCTGCCAGAGCAGGTTCTCGAACGGCGCGTCACCAATCGGATGGCGCGCCCGCAGTTGCTCGAGCACGGCCCTCCACCGGGCGGGGATCTCAGCGAGCACCGAGATGCGCGCCCGCACGTCTTCGCCACGTTTCGTATCGTGGGTTGACAGGGTTGTCATCGACAGCGGGAACCCGGCCTGGCGCGCTCGCTGCCGATCGTGGAACTCCGTTACCGTGACCGCAAACTCATCGGGGTCAGCGCCGACCTCATTGAGCGAGGTAAGCCGGCTGAATCGATAGTAGGCCCGATCTTCGACACCCTTGGCCATGACCATGCCCGACGTTTGTTGAAAGCGCACAGCAGCCGGATGCTCCTGGTCGCCCAGCAGCGGTAGCAGCCGGTGGATTTCGGCCTCGAATTCGGGTCTGTGGGCGATCGATCGATTCGCCGCCGCCTGCAGGTTGTCCCGGCCCAGGGGCAGGTAGGAACGATAGACCGGGAACCAGGCCAGAAGTTCGGCAAGAGCGTCGGCGGTGTGGTCGTTACTCTGCTCGTCGCTGGGCACCAGGCGAGCGATGCGCAGCACCTCCGAGCGCAGGATGCCATCGGCCACCACGCGCTTGTTGTGATACACCAGTTTTCCCCACCCGGCCGCGTTCTCCCCCTGCAGCCGCAACTCCAGGGCGTCAAGATCCGCCTGACCGGCCGGATCAACCAGAACCCGATCGATGTCGGTGAGGGCGTCATACCCGGTGGTACCGGCTGTAGCCCAGCTCGTGGGTAGCTGCTCTGGCCCCTCGAGAATTTTCTCGACCAGAACGTAAGCGCCGTGTGTGGCACGACGCAGCGCCTCGAGATAACGCGCCGGGTCGGCCAGGCCATCCGGGTGGTCGACCCGCAGTCCCTGCACGAGACCTTCACGCACCCAACGCACGATTTCACGGTGCGACTCCTCGAACACCCACGGCATTTCGACACGAATACCGGCCAGGCTGTTCACAGCGAAGAATCGACGGTAGTTCAATTCGTCGTCGGCCCGCCGCCAGTTCACCAGCTCATAGTTCTGCCGATCGTGCACACCGGCTGGGTTGGCACCGTCGTCGGCCGATCCGGCGGCAATCGGAAAGTGATTATCGAAATAGTGCAGTTCGCCGTCGACGATCTTCAACTGGTCGAGCTGGCCAGGCCCGTCGCCCAGCACCGGAATACGAATTCGCCCGTGGCCGAATGCCCAGTCCACGTCGAAGGCCTCGGCGTAACGCGACTGTTGGCCATTTTGGAGCAGGTCCCACCACCAGGAATTCTGCCGCGGCGTCGCGACCCCCATGTGGTTCGGCACGATGTCCACGAGTACGCCCCGCCCCGACAGGTGGGCCGCTGTCGCGAACCGGTTCAGGGCATCCGCCCCGCCCCTGGCCGGGTCGACGAGGGAATGATCGACGACGTCATACCCGTGATCCGATCCGGCCTCGGCTTGCAGCAACGGTGAGAGGTAGACCCAGTCGGCACCGAGATCGCGAATGTAGTCGACCGTTGCCGCGGCGGCATCCAGGTCAAAGGTTGCGGTGATCTGCAGTCGATAGGTCGAGCGCGGTACGGGTACCGGCTCCGCTGCCGCACTACCTGGTTCGTCGGTCATCGGCCCGGCCCTCAGCTGTGGCTAACCAGGGTCATCAGACCGGTGGCACCGGCCAATGACGCTGCGACGGAGTGATCGGGCACAACTTCGGGTTCGTGATAGGCGCGCAGCACCGCGAGGGAACGACCGGCCACGGTCTGAATCGCTCCGGCCGGACGGGGGGTGGAATCGGCGCCGTTGCCGGCGGTATCGACCACGATCTCCCAGGCCGGAGCATACTCATCGGGCGGGAGCGTGAATTCCTCGTCTTCGGCGTCGGCGTTGAACAATAGGAGAAAGTTGTCGTCGGTGACGTCCTGACCTCGCGCGTCACGCTCGCGGATTCCGTTGCCGTTGAGAAATTTGGCCACTGTGCGGGCCAGGCTTTCATCCCAGTCTTTAGGCACCATCGGTTCACCATCGGTGTTGAGCCAGACGATATCGGGCAGCGATTCGCCCGCCACCCGCTTACCGGGTCGACCGTCGAAGAATCTGCTGCGCCGAAAAGTTGGATGCTCACGGCGCAGGCGGGATACGGCCGCCGTGAATTCGATCAGCGGCACATCGGCCTTGTCCCAGTGAATCCAGGTCAGCTCGGAATCCTGCGCGTAGGTGTTGTTGTTGCCGAGCTGCGTACGGCCCAGCTCGTCGCCGTGCAGCAGCATCGGTACTCCCTGCGACAAAAGCAGCGTCGCAATGAAGTTGCGTGCCTGCCGAGCGCGCAGCCCGCGAATCGAGGGATCATCACTGGGACCCTCAACACCGGAGTTCCACGAGCGGTTGTGCGACTCGCCATCTGTGTTGTCTTCGCCGTTGGCATCGTTGTGTTTCTCGTTATACGAGACGAGGTCGGCGATGGTGAAACCGTCGTGCGCGGTCACGAAGTTGATCGAGGCCATCGGGCGGCGCCCGGAGTGTTCGTAGAGGTCGGCGGATCCGGCCACGCGGGAGGCGAATTCGCCCAGAGTGGACGGCTCACCGCGCCAAAAATCGCGCACGGTGTCGCGGTACTGACCGTTCCATTCTGACCACTGGGAAGGAAAGTTTCCCACCTGGTAGCCGCCGGGACCGACATCCCACGGCTCGGCGATGAGCTTGACCTGCGAGACGATCGGGTCTTGTTGCACAAGCTCGAAGAAGGTGGAGAGCTTGTCGACGTCGTAGAGGTCTCGGGCCAGGGCTGACGCCAGATCGAACCGAAATCCGTCGACGTGCATCTCGAGCACCCAGTACCGCAGCGAGTCCATGATGAGCTGCAGCACGTGCGGGTGGCGCACATTGAGGGTGTTTCCGGTGCCGGTGTAGTCCATGTAGTAGCGTTTGTCGTCGTTCATCAGGCGATAGTAGGCCTCATTGTCGATGCCCTTGAACGACAGGGTCGGTCCCATATGGTTGCCCTCGGCGGTGTGGTTGTAGACCACGTCGAGAATGACCTCGATGCCGGCGGCGTGCAGGCTGCGCACCATGCCCTTGAATTCCTGCACCTGCTGCCCAAGGTCGCCGGTCGAGGAATACGCGCTGTGCGGCGCGAAGAATCCGATCGTGTTGTAGCCCCAGTAGTTGTTCAGGCCCTGGTCAACGAGGGTTCCGTCGTCGACGAATTGGTGCACCGGCATCAGCTCGATCGCGGTCACACCGAGCTTTTGCAGGTGGTCGATGACCGACGGATGCGCCAACCCGGCGTAGGTGCCGCGCTGCGTTTCGGACACCGATTGTTGCAGCTTGGTGAGGCCTTTGACGTGTGCTTCGTAGATGAAGGACTCACTGTATGGCGTGCGCAGAGACCGGTCACCGGTCCAGTCGAAGAACGGGTTGACGACGACGCCGAGCATCATGTGCGAGGCGGAATCTTCGTCATTCGGCGCATCGGGGTCATCGAAATCGTAGGAGAACAACGATGGATCCCAGTCGATGGCCTGAGTAGTGGCCTTGGCGTATGGATCGAGCAGCAGCTTGCTCGGGTTGGCCCGATTACCGGCCGCCGGGTCATAGGTGCCGTGCACCCGATACCCGTAACGCTGGCCCGGCTGTACGAGTGGTAGGTAACAGTGCCAAATAAAAGCGGATGACTCGCGCACCTCCACCCGCGTCTCACCCCCGTTCTCGTCGATGAGACACAGCTCGACGCGTTGGGCGGCTTCGCTGAACAGGGCGAAGTTGGTACCGCTCCCGTCAAACGTCGCGCCGAGGGGGTAGGCGGTTCCAGGCCAGGTTTCCATGAGACTCCTCGGGATGAAGATAAGACACGGTCAGGTGCAAAAGCAGCGACGAGGGCGCGCGCAGCCAGGTGATCGGATCGCGCTTGCAGAATACGCTACAGGCATCCGGCGGCATATCCGCCTTCCCGGCGCCTGGCGCCCTGCGACGACGACGGCGACTCCGACGGCGACGGCGACGGCGACGGCGACGGCGACGGCGACGGCGAAAGTATCGTGTCCCGGTTCACGTGTGTACGTCACGCGATTACGGCTTCTCACGAGACACGAATATTTCCCGGCACATGCAGCTGCCGGTGCAACGAGGTCCTGACAGAATTTCGTTCATCATTTTCGATTTGCACTGCCAGAGCCACCAAAATGGAACCACGTGCTCTCTGCACCCGACGACTGGAGACCCCCATGACCGAAATCGACCTCATCAGTTTGTGGGTCAAGGCGCGAGCACACATCATCGCGTCCCAGGCCGCCCCAACTTTTCTGTTGACCGCCACCGTGGGCTTTCTCGCACTCGGACTCGGCACCGCCGACCTGGCCGTGCGCATTGCCGCGGCGGGTATTCTGCTCGCGTCGGGTATTTTCGGGGCGCTCGCGCAAATAGCCGCCGCCAACGAGGGACTGGCCGTCATCGCCGACCTGCGTTCCGTGACGGCGCCCAGTTCGGTTACCCGGTGCATCGTCGCTATGGCAGCGTGGGTCAATGTCGTGCGCTACGTGACCCCGGCGATCTTCGTGATCGTCTACGTCGCCGTCTTGATTTCACTTTTCATCACCGTTCCCGCACCGTCGCTGGGCCGCTGACCAATCGCATCCGCCGCCGGCAGATGCACGTTTGCGCTCAGGAAGAACTGGCCACCCGGCGGTCACGTCGCGCGCGCCACCACGCCCAGACCTGAGCAACAATGCGCTTGAGGAATGCGCCAAACCGACGCGCCCACGCGAATTCCGTTCCGAGCACGGCGAAGCCCAAAAAGACGATGAGCCACCCCGGTCCCGGCAAAGGAATCAGAAGGACGCCGATCGCGATAATCATCGTGCCGAGCAGCGCGACGCCGAGGCGATAGACGAAGAGCAGATGCGGGTGCCCGTCGACCCACGTGCGAGCTCGGCGCAGCGCCCGCCGCACCGGATGCCGCGGGTCATTGCCGCTGGCCATATCGCGGGAGAGGTGCTCTGACATTTATCAAAACTAGGTTAGGTGTCTGGGAAACGGCCGCCGGATATTCCCGTCGGTGACATCTGTGTTGGAATTCGACGCACACCATTGCCGGGCCGGGTTATGCCGATGCCAGACCCTCTGCCGCAGCGTCGAGGTAATACCACTGGCGGTCGACCTTGAGAAAGCGACTGATTTCTTTCTGCTGTCTTGCTATGCCGTCTTCACGATAGTGCGCTGCGAATTCCACGATGCCTTCTTTATCGAGTAACCCGCCGCGTTCTGTGCGCACGATATCGAGCCGCCACCACGTTATCTCCGGGTCCAGTTCGAATGACTCAGGTCTGGTCTGCTGATGCCAGGTCTTGAGTAAGTACTGGGCGTTGCCGAGGTAAAAAGCGCTATACCGCGAACGCATGAGCCATTCAGCCGTTGGTGGTGAAGCAGCACCACTGTGATAGCGGCCGCAGCAGACAGAGTAGGTGTCGCCGCTCAGGCACGGACAACGCTGATGCACAGTGATGGGCCGTGCTGACAGTCGGCTACGCCTGCGCTTTGGCGTAAGCCTCGCGCACGGTGCCGGAGATGCGCCCACGGTCGGACACGTGCGTGCCGTTGGCGGCGGCCCAGGCGCGGATGGCCTGCAGCTCGGCCCGGTCTGAACCGGCCGAACTGGCACCACGCGGCTTGGCGGGCACATAGCCAACGCGCCGTGAAACATTTATGTAAGGCTTGACTGCAGATCGGAATTCAGCGAGATTCCCTGCTGACAGATCGATCTCGTAAGAGTCACCCTCAAAGGTAAAGGAAACGGTCGCTCCGGAGTCATTCTCGATAACGGTGCCGTCAAGGTCGTCGAGCAGCTGAACCGTGGTCTTCTTCATTCTGAGATTCTCCAATGCAGTGTCGAATACATTCGGGATGGATGCATTCGTTGTGGCAATAACCACTAACAGATTATGGCTGCCCCACCCGCATTCCGATACCCGCCACGCGGTATTTCTTTTGCATTCACAACTTCTACACTGCCGATACAAAGAAATAGCCCCGACAACGTCGGAGCTATTTCATACTTGGTGGATCCGAGGGGATTCGAACCCCTGACCCCCTGCATGCCATGCAGGTGCGCTACCAGCTGCGCCACGGACCCAGATTGTTGTTTCGAATTGCTCCGAAACAACTTTGTTAGCTTACAACACAGATTGGGATCTGCGAAACCGAAGCTACTCCGCGACCTCTTCGGCGGCGTCTTCTACCGACAGTTTGGCGGGAATCCCGGTTGGAATCACCGGGCAATCTTTCCACAGACGCTCGAGGGAGTAATACTGGCGCTCTTCCTCGTGGAAGACGTGCACGACCAGGTCACCGAAGTCAACCAGCACCCAGCGACCGGCAGCCCGTCCCTCACGACGAAGCGGCTTGTAGCCGGCCTCGATCAGTTTGTCTTCGATCTCACCGGCAATCGCAACCACGTTGCGTTCGGATCGGCCAGTGACGATGAAGAAAATGTCGGCCAGAGGAAGCGGATTTGAGACATCGAGGGCGACAAGATCTTCTCCTCCCTTGGAGTCGGCGGCGGCGACGGCGATTGCAAGCAGCTCGAGGGCGTGAGGTGAAGTGGTCATGAATGAATCCTTGAGATTGTAAAGCGAGGCGGTATTGCCATTGTGGCGATGATAGAGGGAACGAAAGAAAGCGAACAGCAGGGGCTCACAGAGCGGGCGGGACGAGGTTGAATGATTCGAGCCACTAGAAATTGCCCAGCAGATAGCCGGTCACGAAAAGCGCTAGAACGCTCACAGCCAAAACTGCCGTCGCGATGACGAGAATCATCGGAAGCGAGGCACGGCGTTTCTTGGGCGGGGCCAGCATGCCCCGCGTCGAGGCATGCGTGCTCACAGCGCGACTCGCACTAACCGGGGCCGAGTCCCCCCCGAGTTGATCGGCGTCGAGTTGGTCCATCATGTGGTCTATCTCCGACGAATCGAACAGATTCGGATGCGCGCCGGTCGATCCAAGACTACGCGGCAGATCGAATGAACCGGTGATCATGATCTCACCGGTGTTGGAGATGGGACTCACGCTGCTGCCCTGATGTGGAATCGACGGCAATATGAGCGCGTTCGTGGTGGTGGGAATTCCACCGGCCCCGATACCGCGGTTGATCAGTTCATCGAGGGACTGGTCGCGCTGCGGCGCTTCGACGCGCAGAGCATCCTCATCGACCGACCAGTGCCCGATCGGCGGTATCCAACCGGTGGTGGAGCTGATAACCGAGCCTGGTGCCTCGATCGGCGCCGTGACGATAGGTTCGGCCACGATCGGTTCGGCGTACATTTGCTCGGGTTCGATGCGGTCGACGACGACCGGAGTGGCCGGCTCGGGCTCGATCAGCTCGGGTTCGATCAGCTCGGGCTCGACCGGCGCAGCATCAGCGGGCGCAGCATCAGTAACTTTCGCCTCGACCGGCTCACCAGCGGAAATCGGAAAGTCGCCGGTAGAGAGGGCCTGCTCTTGCTCACGCGCGTGCAATGCACGTAATTCCCGGCGACTGGGCGTGTATGGTGCCGAAACCAGAGCAGACGGCGCGGGCTCGGCTGCAAGTGCACTTGCGCCAGGAAGTACTGCCTCCTGGGCCTCGTCTACTGCGGGAATCGTATGGTGCCGGTTCGTTCGACGTGAGGTCGCAGGCTGCGTTGAGGCGGAGAAGGATGCAGGGCTGAGCGCGGCCGGCGCCAGGACCGGAACGTCGAGAGTCGGTATTGCGTCGTGTGGCGCGGCCGTTTCTTCGCCCTGGTCGCGGGCAAGTTCGCGCGCCTGACGTCGACTGAGCGGTTGAGGCTCTCCCGACGTCATGCCACACTCCGATACAGATGATGCTTTGAGATGTACTGGACAACCCCGTCGGGGACCAGATACCAGACCGGGAATCCCCGATTGACCCGTGCCCGGCAGTCAGTGGACGAAATGGCCAGTGCAGGGACTTCCAACAAGCTTACGTCTTGGTTCGGTAATCCTGAAACGCTCAGCTCATGCCCCGGACGACTCACAGCGACAAAGTGCGCCAGCTCCCAGAGTTCACGTACGTCTTTCCAGCCGAGAATCTGGGTGATGGCATCCGCTCCGGTAATGAAGAACAATTCGGCGTCCGGACGCTCTTCATGCAGGTCACGCAGCGTGTCTATTGTGTACGTCGGCCCGACCCGGTCGATATCGACGCGGCTTACCGTGAACCGTGGATTGGAGGCGGTTGCGATCACGGTCATCAGGTATCGGTGTTCGCTTTGGGTTACGCCGCTTTTCTGCCACGGCTGCCCGGTCGGCACGAAGACCACCTCGTCGAGGTCGAAACTGTGTGCCACCTCGCTGGCGGCGACGAGGTGCCCATGGTGAATGGGGTCGAACGTTCCGCCCATCACGCCGATGCGCGGACGACGAACTGTCACGGTGAAATCAGGCTTCTAATGGCCACCGGTGTCGGAGGTGCCACCATGTCCACCGTGCGCGGCCGCGTAAGCATTGGCTTTGCCGCTGTGACGGTTCGCTACATCACGAAAGCTCCACAGCACGACCCCGAGGGCCAGGAACAACACAGCCGCGACCAGCGGGTAGACGACGAGCGGCAACGGCAGGGCGATGTGCTCGACCTCGGTCAGCACGGCAGTCAGAAAAGACATCGGTTCTCCATTCACGGGCTGCACAGGTTAGGCGCGGCTTGAGATGACAGCGACGGGTCGCAGGCTTGGCGACTCACGCCATCGCCCCATTCTAGCCGGACCCCGCCATCGGACCTAAGCACGCACCTGTCCGGTGCCGCGCACGATCCATTTTGTACTGGTCAATTCTGGTAAACCCATCGGCCCGCGAGCGTGCAGCTTCTGGGTAGAGATTCCCACCTCAGCGCCGAACCCAAACTCGCCGCCGTCGGTGAACCGGGTCGAGGTGTTGACCATGACCGCGGCCGAATCGACCTCGTTCAGAAAACGTTCCGCGTTCTGCAGGTCATTGGTGATGATCGACTCGGTGTGCCCCGTGGAATAGCGGCGAATGTGGGCGATGGCCTCGTCGAGTGAGTCGACGATTGCTACGGAGATGTCAAGACTCATGTACTCGGTGCCCCAGTCTTCGTCGGTCGCCGGGACCGCGGCCGGATAGATCGACCGCGTGCGGGCATCCGCATGGATGGTGACACCGGATGCCGCAAGCTTGGCCAACACGGCGGGAAGCAGTCGTTCGGCGGCGCTTCGGTGCACGAGAAGGGTTTCGAGGGCATTGCATACGCTCGGGCGGTGCGTCTTGGAATTGTGCACGATCTCGATCGCCCACTCCTTGGTGGCCGACTCATCAAGGAAGACGTGCACGACGCCCGCTCCCGTCTCAATGACTGGCACCTGGGACTGCGCCACCACGGTCTGAATGAGGGTGGCGCTGCCGCGGGGAATGAGCACGTCGACGTAGCCGCGGGCCTTCATAAGCTCGGTAGCACCGGCCCTACCAAAGGGATCGATGGTCTGCACTGAATCGGGGTTGAGTCCGGCGTCGATGATCGCGGCCTGCACCAGGCCGATGAGCACCCGGTTACTGTTCTCGGCAGCGGAACCGCCGCGGAGTACGACAGCATTTCCGCTCTTCAGCGCGAGGGCCGCGAGGTCGACCGTGACGTTGGGACGAGCTTCGTAAATGACCCCGATCACGCCGAAGGGAACGCGCACCTGGCTGATTTTGATGCCGTTGGGCAGGCTGCTGCCGCGCACGATCTGCCCGACCGGATCGGTGAGCAGCGCGATCTGGTCGACGGAATCCGCCAAGGCCAATATTCGGGGCTCGTCGAGCTTCAGCCGGTCCAGCAGTCCGTCACGGAGACCGTTGGTGACGCCGGCGGCGAGATCGGCCCCGTTAGCAGTGACGACCTCTGCGACATGGTCACGCAGCGCCTGGGCAATCAGCTTGAGGGCTTTGTTTTTTAGCTCCGTCGGCGCCGACGCGAGTGACACGGAGGCGGTGCGCGCGGCCTCGAGGGTGGGTGTGAGTTGGGCTACATCGTTCGGGGACTGCAACATACTCCGTAGTTTACGGGAGGCATCCAGGAGAGCATTCTCGGTTCTCAGGAAATCCGCAATGCCGATGGCGCCGTCGAGGGTTCGAACCAGGTTCCCACCGGGTCTCCGCGCAGAGCCTCGGCCACCAGCCCGGTAGCGGTGACCAGCACTGCGGTTCCGGCCTGGGCGGCGATGCGAGCCGCCGTCACCTTGGTGCTGGCTCCCCCGGTACCGACTCCATTGACGGTTGTGGCGCCAAATTTCATGCCGAGTAAGGGGTCACCGAACGCAACATGACTGATCCGCTCTGCCCCGGGCACGTCCGGTGGGCAGGTGTATAGGGCGTCCACGTCGCTGAGGAGCACCAGCAGGTCGGCGTCGATGAGAGTGGCAACGAGCGCGGCCAGCCGGTCATTGTCGCCGAATCGAATTTCGTGGGTGGCGACCGTGTCATTCTCATTGACGATCGGAAGTATACGCAGTGCCATCAGGCGTTCCATGGCGCGCTGGGCGTTGCCGCGGTGAGTAGCGTTGTCGAGGTCACTCGCTGTGAGCAACACCTGGCCGGCCACGATGTCGTAGCGATCGAGGCGGTCCTGGTATCGGAAGATCAGCAGATTTTGCCCAACGGATGCCGCCGCCTGCTGGGTGGCCAGGTCGGTGGGGCGTTCCTGCAGTTGGAGATAGGGCATTCCGATCGCGATAGCACCGGATGACACCAGAACCACCTCGGTACCCCGACCATGGGCTTCGGCCAAAGCATCAACGAGTAGCGCAATTTGACCGGAGTTCTCACCGCTGATCGACGAGGAGCCCACCTTGACTACGATGCGCGACGCCGATCGAACGACGTGCTGCGAGTGCGCCCTCATAGCCTCGCGAGCCCCACGATTTCACCACTCACGACGTGCAACCCCACGGACTCAACCTTCGGCGAAAAAACAACCGCGCCGAGCGCGGTTAGTGGCAGCTTACCGAATGCAGCGAACGTTTTTCACCGCCGCAAGTCGCCTGGTGGCGTCCGAAGAGCATCCATCTGCTGGGGGAAGGGAATCGTCACGCGGGAGGCGAGTCACAATGACACCCCTGACCAGGGTACTCACGTTCAGACACAGTGCGCCTGCCCCGACTTCACTAGAGCAGCGCGTGGCGCTCTTCAGTCGCTTTCGGTTCGAACCAGGTGCCGACGTGCTCGCCGCGGAGGGCGGCGGCGGCCAGCTCGGTTGACGTCACCAGAACAGCGGTGCCGGCCTCGGTCGCCAGACGGGCCGCCACGACCTTGGTGCTCGCTCCTCCGGTGCCGACTCCGGTCGCTCCGCTCGAGCTGAACACGAATGCGTCGAGTGGATCATCCGCGCCAATGAAGTCGAGCTTTACCGCCCCCGGCAGGTGTGGAGGCTTGGTGTAGAGCGCATCGACGTCGCTGAGCATGATCAACAGGTCCGCACGGATGAGTGTTGCCACCAGAGCAGCGAGGCGGTCGTTGCTTCCGAACCGCAAACCGTACACGGCCACGGTGTCGTTCTCGTTGACGACCGGCAGAATGCGCAGGTCGAGCAGGCGTTCGAGCGCGCGCCGGGTATTGCTGCGATGCGGTTCATTGAGCGCGTCACCCTCGGTCAATAGCACCGTGCCCGCCGCGATGCCGTAGCGGTCCAGGCTTTCCTGGTAGCGAAAGATCAATACGTTCTGCCCGACGGCGGCGGCTGCCTGCTGCGTGGCGACATCGCTGGGTCGCTCCTCGAGGTTGAGGAACGGCATTCCGGTGGCGACGGCACCCGAAGAAATCAGTACGACCTCGATCCCACGACCGTATGCCTCGGCCAAAGCGTCAACGAGGGGGGTGATCTGGTCGGAGTTCTCGCCGCTGATCGATGACGACCCCACCTTCACAACGACGCGTTTCGCGCCCGCTACGTTTTCTCTGGCTAAGCCACTCACTTCTGAATTTCCTCCACAGTGTCACTGTCGACGTCGTTGCTACGGTCGAACTCGGCTTCAGTCTCGGCTTCAGTCGCGGCTTCGTCCGCCGCCGACGAGGTGTCGGCGGCAGCGACTCCCCCATCGGTGGTCAACTCCACGTCGGCGAGGCGCACGTCTTCGTTGTATTCCTCTTCGCCGGTCTGCCACATGCCGGCTTCGCGCTCGCGAATAAGCTCGGCGCGGGCCGAGGACTTGGCGTCCATTCGACCGAAGTATTCCTCGCGGCGTTCGTTGCTCGTGCGGCGCTTGGGCTCGTCGAGGCGGGAATCGGTGCCGCGCGGAGCGGTGATCAGCTCGGCGGTCGAGGTCAGCGTCGGCTCCCAGTCGAAGACGACACCGTGGCCAGGGCCGATGATGACGGTCGAACCGGCAATAGCCCCCGACTTGTACAGCTGGTTCTCGATACCGAGTTTGGCGAGCCGGTCGGCGAGGAAGCCGACGGCTTCGTCGTTGGTGAAATCGGTCTGCTGAATCCAGCGTTCCGGCTTGGTACCGAGGATGCGGTAGATGTTGCCGAAGGTGCCACCCTCGACCTTGATGACGAAACCACCCTCGTCGACGGCCTTGGGACGGATGATGATGCGTGGCTTCTTCGCTTCGGCTGCGGCCGCCTCGGCGCGGCCCTGTTCCACGACCTCGGCAAGGGCGTAGTTGAGTTGCTTGAGACCCTCGTGGGTGACGCTGGAGATCTCGAACACGCGGTAGCCACGGGCTTCGAGGTCTGCCTTGACGAAGGAGGCCAGCTCGCGGCCTTCTGGCACGTCGATCTTGTTCAAAGCAACGAGCTGAGAACGCTGCAGCAGCGGCTTCTGCCCCTCGGGTACGGGGTAGGCGTCAAGTTCGCCAAGGATGACGTCGAGGTCGCTGATCGGGTCTCGGCCAGGTTCAAGTGTGGCGCAATCCAACACATGCAGCAGGGCGGTGCACCGCTCGACGTGCCGCAAAAACTCGAGGCCGAGGCCCTTGCCTTCGCTCGCTCCTTCGATGAGGCCGGGCACGTCGGCGATGGTGTAGCGCGATTCACCGGACTCGACGACGCCGAGGTTGGGGTGCAGCGTGGTGAAGGGGTAGTCGGCGATCTTGGGCCGAGCCGCACTCATGGCGGCGATAAGGCTGGACTTGCCTGCGGAGGGATACCCGACGAGCGCGACATCCGCTACGGTCTTGAGCTCGAGATAGACGTCGCCTTCCCAGCCGAGCGTGCCGAGCAGGGCGAAGCCTGGGGCCTTGCGCTTGGTCGAGGCGAGGGCAGCATTACCGAGCCCCCCCTGGCCACCGGGTGCGACGATGAGGCGCAGGCCAGGTTCGTTCATATCGAGGAGTTGGTTGCCCTCAACGTCTTTGACGACCGTGCCGATGGGCACCATGAGCTCGCGCAGGTCACCGTTATGGCCATTGCGGTGGTCGCCCATACCTGGTCCACCGTTGTCGGAGCTGCGGTGGGGCGAACGATGGTAGCCGAGCAGGGTGGTCGTGCTCGGGTCGGCGACGAGTACGAGGTCTCCGCCGCCGCCGCCGTTACCGCCATCGGGGCCGGCCAGGGGTTTGAACTTTTCGCGCTTGACCGAAACGCATCCGTTTCCTCCATTGCCCGCTCGTAAATGCAGCGTCACGTGGTCAACGAATGTGGCCATGGAGTGCCCCTTTCAGGTGGCGCAAGAAGTGCTTCAAAACACGGTGCTATGAAACTATGTGCGGTAATCAAATCTGTCACGGACAAACACGTCAGGGCGGACCGAAGCCCGCCCTGACGCTGTGCTAACAATTACTGTGGTGTGGAAACCTACGCGGCTGCGACCACAATGTTGATGACCTTGCGGCCACCCTTGGCGCCGAACTGCACGGAGCCGGCCTCGAGGGCGAAGAGCGTGTCGTCTCCGCCACGACCGACGTTGATGCCGGGGTGGAAGTGCGTGCCGCGCTGACGAACGATGATCTCGCCCGCGCCGACAACCTGACCTCCGAAGCGCTTCACGCCGAGGCGCTGGGCGTTCGAGTCGCGACCGTTGCGAGTGGAACTCGCACCTTTTTTGTGTGCCATCTGTCTATCTCCTCAGGCCTAGGCGATGCCGGTAACCTGAACGCGAGTGAGCTCCTGACGGTGCCCCTGACGCTTCTTGTACCCGGTCTTGTTCTTGAACTTCTGGATGACGATCTTCGGACCGCGAAGGTTGTTCAAAACCTCGGCCGTGACCTTGATCTTGGCCAGCGACGTAGAGTCAGAGGTGATCTTGTCGCCGTCGACGAGAAGCACGGCGGCCAGCTCGACGTTGCCGTCCTTGTCAGCCTTGATTCGGTCCATCGTCACGATGGTACCGACCTCTACCTTCTCCTGCCGCCCTCCGGCGCGCACAACTGCGTAAACCACTTTACGTACCAATCGTTGGGGAGCCCCAAAAGACTCCGAATCTGGAAATTTGCTGCATGGCCGGGCCGGTTGGCCCAGAGCACTCAGAAAATCATGGTGTTTGCGTTGATATTGCCTAACGCACACCAAGGGTTGACTTTACCTGATCCGCTACCCGTGGTCAAACCAATGGCGCGGCGTGTCTGAACCACGGTGTCTGAACCAGTGCGGCTCATAGACTTCGATCATGGCAATACTTATCGACCAGCCTAGCTGGCCGGCGCACGGAACGGTGTGGGCACACCTCGTGAGTGATGCGAATCTTGACGAATTGCACGCTTTCGCGGCCGCAGCCGGCGTTCCGCGACGTGGTTTCGACCGTGACCACTACGACGTCCCTGAGGCTCGCTACGCCGATCTGGTCGCCGCCGGGGCACTGCCGGTGAGCTTTCGCGAGATGATCGTGCGGTTGCGCTCCAGCGGGCTGCGTGTGACGGCTCGAGAACGGCGTCTCGGATAGCAAACTGCTTCCCGCGTACGCTCACGTAGCGTCGAACCCGAGCACGCCGGGGCGCCGCAAACCGGCCGCAGGTTCACGACCACGATCGTCGCATTCGCTGCCTCGGCGCTGACCGGGCACCGTCGAAAAAGTTTGGTGTCACGCTTCAGCGATCGGCAACCTGTTCAGAAGGCAGAATATCGTTCGCCTGATCCACCGGCAGAATTTCGACCGGGGTGAACGCGACCGGGTCGCTCGCCGCGCTCACGCCCGCATCGAATCGGTGGGCGTGCCACGAGGATGTGGCAGCCCCATCCGACGACCCGCTGCGTAGTGTCGATGGTGAGCAGGTCCCCTGGGGCAAGGCCGGCAGGCCATCGCCGCAGGAGACCTACGCACCGATTGCGTTATCGCCTGGCCTGGCGCCGCGGCCTATTCACCCGGCGGCAACTGGCTCGGTGCCGATGCGGACGTCGCCGTACCCGTCTTGGACAGAATGGCCTGCCCACCAGGACCCCCGGCGGTCGTGACGCGGCGGCTGCGCGCGCGTCCCTGACCGGGAAGTTTCGGCTCGGGCAGCGAATCCAACACCGAGTCCAGCAGCTGGTCAGTGACCTGCTTGCTGGGGCGCCGCGCGGTACGCGTCGCCTTCTTCACCGGAATGTCGAGGATATCGACAGACTCCGATATATCGGCTGCGAGCGACTGCACGGCGACGGGCGACTGCACGGCCGGCGCCCCAGCCGGCAGGGCGCTGCGACCACCGCGGGTGCGGGGCGCCCCTGCCATGGCGGCGGTGCCGACGAGTGGCTCGGTGACCGGCGTAGTCAATACGGCTGCGTCGGTCTGTTCCGTGTTGGCCTGACCGATGTTCCCCGGCTCGGCGTCCGCCTGTTCCGTGCCAGCCTGCTTCGTGCCAGCCTGACGAGCACGAGCTTGTTCGGACCGCGACTGCTGGCCGCGCCCGCCCTGACCGCGCGAACGAGACTGACGGCCTCGTGAACGCTCGGCAGTCATCGGTTCGACCGCTTCGGTGCTGGCGGGTCCAGCGCCAGCCAGCTCGGTGCTGGCCAGTTCGGTGCTCGCCAGTTCCGTGCTGGCCAGTTCCGTGCTGGCCAGCACAATGCCAGCCAACTCGGTGCCAGCCAGCTCGATACTGGCAGCCCCGGTGGTGGCAGTACCGGTGGTGACCGGTGCGACCTTCGCTGCACCAGCATCAGCATCCGCTGCCCGCGTATCCGAAGCTGGGATGATCGCGATGGAGCCGGTGCGGGTGATGGTACGAGCGGCGATCAGCGCGAGGGCCTGCTTGGCGTCCTCCGTGATGCCGTGGGTGCCCTGACCGCTTTTCGGCGCGTCGAACCCGGCGCTGCTGCCGGAATGCGCGTCACGGTTGAAACCGTCGCGCTGGCCCGAATTGTCGCGGCCGTTTCCCGACCCGTTGTTTCCTCCACCGTTGGTGCCCGCCGCATTGCTGCCGCCCTTGGCGCGCGGACGGCGTTCCTGCGGCGGCTGCGCGGTCTGGCGGTGTTTGGTGACCGGGTCGTGGTGCACGATGATGCCGCGGCCGGCGCAAGTCTCACAGTCTTCGCTGAACGATTCCAACAGTCCGAGGCCGAGCTTTTTGCGCGTCATCTGAACGAGCCCGAGCGAGGTGACCTCGGCCACCTGGTGCTTGGTGCGGTCTCGACTGAGGCATTCGATCAGCCGGCGCGACACGAGGTCGCGGTTGGACTCGAGCACCATGTCGATGAAGTCGACCACGATAATGCCCCCGATATCGCGCAGGCGCAGCTGGCGCACGATCTCTTCAGCCGCTTCGAGGTTGTTCTTGGTGACGGTCTCTTCGAGGTTTCCCCCACTGCCGACAAACTTGCCGGTGTTGACGTCGACGACGGTCATGGCCTCGGTGCGGTCGATCACGAGGGATCCGCCGGACGGCAACCAGACCTTGCGGTCGAGGGCCTTTTCGATCTGCTCCGAGATGCGGAACGCGTCGAAGGAATCAATCTCGCCCTCGTAGGTTTCAACGCGCTCGAGCAGATCGGGAGCGACCTGGCTGAGGTACGTCTCAATCGTGGACCGCACGTCGGGGCCGGCCACGACCATGCGCTGGAAGTCTTCGTTGAAGACGTCCCGCACGATTTTGACCAGCAGGTCGGGCTCGCTGTGCAGCTCGGCGGGCGCCTGCGCGGACTCGACCTGCTCAGCGATGTTCGCCCACTGCTCACGAAGCCGGTTGACGTCGACGGTGAGCTGCTCATCGGTCGCGCCCTCAGCAGCGGTGCGTACGATCACGCCAACATTGTCGGGGAGTACCTCTTTGAGAATCTTCTTCAGGCGGGCGCGTTCGGTGTCGGGAAGCTTGCGGCTGATGCCGTTCATCGAACCGTTGGGTACGTAGACCAGGTAGCGGCCAGGCAGGGAGACCTGGCTGGTGAGGCGGGCACCCTTGTGCCCGATCGGGTCTTTAGTGACCTGCACGAGCACCTGGTCGCCGGGCTTGAGCGCGAGCTCGATGCGGCGGGCCTGATTGTTGCTGCCGGAGTTCTCGGCGGCAGCATCCCAGTCAACTTCACCGGAGTAGAGCACAGCGTTGCGACCACGCCCGATGTCGACGAAGGCGGCTTCCATGCTTGGGAGCACGTTCTGCACTCGCCCGAGGTAGACGTTGCCGATGAGGGAGGCGTCCTGGTTCTTGGCGACGTAGTGCTCGACCAGCACGCCGTCTTCAAGCACACCGATCTGGATTTTATTGTGCTTGGCGCGCACGACCATGAGGCGGTCGACGGACTCACGACGGGCGAGGAACTCAGCCTCCGTGATAACCGGGCGGCGACGTCCGGCGTCACGGCCGTCGCGGCGACGCTGCTTCTTTGCTTCGAGCCGGGTCGATCCCTTGATGCGCTGAGGTTCGGTGATGAGTTCGGGTTCGCGCGGGGCGCGTACCTTGACCACCGTATTGGCCGGGTCGTCGGTGCCTGATCTGTTCTCATCGCCGGTGCGCCGACGGGCTCGACGACGAACCGTCGTCGCCTCTTCTTCCTCGTCGTCATCCAGATCGCGCTCTTGCTGGTGCGACTCCTGCGCCGAGCGGATACCCGTGCGTGCCATCATCGGCAGAATTTCCGGTGCCTGGAACAACAGGGACAACGACGGGCGTACGGGTGCCGCTGCCTGCGCGGCTGGTCCGTCGTTCGCCGTGTCGTTTGCCGGCGTTGCAGCGGTCATCTGCTGCGCTCCGGTGACGTTGTTGTACTCCGCGATGGTTGTCTTGGCGGGTACAGGTTCAGCGGTTGCAGGTTCAGCGGTTGCAGGCTCAGCGGTGACTGACGCTGCCGGGGCCTCGATCGCTGGTTCTGTCGAACGGGTGACCGGCGCCTTCCGGGTTGATTTGCGAGGGCCGAACAGGCTCTTGCGTTTCTTGTTTTCGTTGTCTTCCACCATCACTGGTGCGCTCCTTGACCGCTGTGGATGACCGCGCCACCCACCGGTTACTCTCTCGTGCGGGATTGTCACCTTCGTGACGATTCCGCGAACTTTTTTTACTACGGCACCCGGCGTTGCCCCCTGTTGCTGTTCGGGGACTGTGCTCTGGCTGCAAATACTTCGGATCGTGGGACCCTAATTCTGGGCGACTATTGCCCAGGCAAGCTTCTTTGGCGTCTGCTTGAGCGCGGCTCAACGACTACCAGTGATTATCGCATGTAATCGCACAAACCCACGCAGCACGCGTGGCATAATCGCAAGCGTGCCTCAGACAGAGCGTTCTCAGCGTCCAACCGGCCTGGCTATTTTCCTGATCATCGCCGGATTAATCGCACTCGCAGCGGCATTCGCCCTCACACTCGACAAGATCCGCCTGCTGGAGGATCCGAACGCTCAATTGAGTTGCAGCTTCAGTGTTCTCATCGGATGCGCGACCAACCTCGCCTCGCCCCAGGGCGCAGTGCTCGGCTTTCCGAACCCGCTGATCGGGCTCGTCGCCTGGAGCGTGGTTGTCACGATCGGTGTCGCCATTCTGGCCGGGGCCAAATTTGCCCGCTGGTTCTGGATCGGCCTGAACGTTGGGATGCTCGCCGCGATTGTTTTCGTGATCTGGCTGATCGCCCAGAGTATTTTCGTGCTAGACGTGCTGTGTCCGTGGTGCATGGTGACCTGGGCGGTGACCATTCCGGCCTTTTTGGCTGTGACGCTGTATAACTTCACGGTGGGCAATCTGCCCGGTGGGGCATCCGTTCGCCGTGTGGCCGACGCCGCGTATTCCTGGATATTCGTCATAACCATCGTCTGCTACATCGTGTTCTTCATCGTCGCGCAGGTCAACATGGACGTGTTGAATCGGCTGTGACGCGCTGGTGCAGACAGAAGTGGCCCGCCTCACTGATGAGACGGGCCACTCCTGGCCTACCGGATGCTGTTCGGTCAGTCGAACCAGAGCGCGAGCTCACGCGCGGCCGACTCGGGCGAGTCCGAGCCGTGCACGAGGTTCTGCTGAACTTTGGAGCCCCAGTCACGGCCGAGGTCACCGCGGATCGTGCCGGGCGCGGCGGTCGTGGGATCGGTCGTGCCGGCCAGGGCGCGAAACCCCTCGATGACCCGGTTGCCTGCGACGCGGAACGCGACGATGGGCCCACTTTCCATAAATTCAACGAGCGGCTCGAAGAACGGTTTGCCCTCGTGCTCGGCATAGTGTGCCGCGAGAAGCGAGCGGTCAGGCTCGACCAGCTTCACGTCAACCAGGGAGTATCCCTTGGCCTCGATGCGGCGCAGGATCTCGCCGGTCAGGTTGCGGGCAACGCCGTCGGGTTTGACCAAAACGAGGGTTTCTTCGACCGTGGTGTTCATTCAATCTCCTTCTGATGATCTATTCGTGAGCCGGTGACCATGCAGTACGTCCACATGGCAGCAAAGAGTGCGCCAACAAAAAACATGGCCGGGGTGATGAACCCGGTAGCGATGATGACCGCCTGCAGCAGCCAGCCGATCGGGTAGGACCAGCGAAAACGGAGCAGTGCGATCAGGACGACCATGGCCAGGCACAGCAGCACACCGCCAATGATGACAGTCAGCGGTGAGACCGGACCCGGCTCGGTCGCCACCGATACCAGCCCGAGAGTGACCACCGCACCAAGAAATACGACGATGGTTTCGAAGCCGAGCACGATGGTAGCGAGTGTGCGTTTGACCGAGCGCGGGCCGGGCGACCGGCGAAACCGACCTGCGCGCGAGTCAGCGTCTGCATCGTCGGCGCCCACGGAGCTCATTTCTCCATCCATTCGCCGGCGACCGCCAGGGTGATCGCTTCGCCGACGAGCACGATCGACCCGGTGACGAGCACGGCACGCTTGGGGGCCTCGGCGGCCCATTCCCGTGCGCTCTCCAGCGCGCCGGCCAGGTCGTCGAAGCGAAAAGTAACCTCATCGCTCGTCCACTCGGCGATGTTGTCAGCGAGGTCGTCCATGCGCGCGGCGCGCTCGGAGTGCGGCTCCGTGACGTAGAACCGGTCGACCTGGGGGGCGAGGGCGGCAATGATGCCCTCGGCGTCCTTGTCGGCGAGAATCCCGACAACCACGGCGATTTCATCGAAGTCGAAGTAGTCCTCGAGGGCGGCGGCGAGAGCGCCGGCGCCGTGCGGGTTGTGCGCGGCGTCTACGAGAACGGTCGGTTCGATGCCGACGAGCTGCAAGCGACCGGGCGAAGTCGCCGTGCCGAGGCCTTCGGCAAGCAGGTCACCGACCAGCGCCTGGCTGCCCGCGCCGAGGAACGACTCGACGGCAGCAATGGCAAGCGCCGCATTGTGGGCCTGATGAGTGCCGTACAGCGGCAGGAACAGGTCCGTATAGGTGCCGGCGAGACCGCGGACCGAGATGACCTGCCCGCCGACAGCGACGGTACTGGAAATCAGTTCGAAGCCCTCGTTCTCACGCGCGAGCGTCGCCTCGCTCAGCTCGGCGGCACGGTTGAGTTCGGCCTGCACGTCGGCGCTCTGCGCTGCGGAGACAACGGCGGCTGCCGGCTTGATGATGCCGCTCTTGGTGCGGGCGATCTCGGCAACGGTCGTGCCGAGTCGCAGGGTGTGGTCCAGCGCGATCGGCGTGAACACCGCGACCTGCCCGTCGGCGACGTTGGTGGAGTCCCACTCGCCGCCCATCCCGACCTCGATCACGGCCACGTCTACCGGCGCGTCAGCGAAGCAGGCGTACGCGAGCACGGTGAGCGCCTCGAAGAAGGTCAGCGGCACTTCGCCGGCGGCATCGAGTTCGGCGTCGACGAGCTGCAGGTAGGGCTGGATGTCGGCCCAGTTAGCGGCAAGGATCTGGTCGCTGATCGGCTCGCCGTCAATGACGATGCGCTCGTTCAGCCGCACCAGGTGCGGGCTGGTGAGCAGACCAGTGCGCAGCCCGTAGGCCCGAACAATGCTCTCGACCAAGCGGCTCGTGCTGGTCTTGCCGTTCGTGCCGGCCACGTGGATGATCGGGTACGACCCCTGCGGGTCGCCGAGAAAATCGAGGGCGCGCCGGGTTGGGGCCAGGCGCGGCTGCGGCTGCGATTCCCCCACCCGCTGCAATAATTCAGCGAAAACAGCGTCGCCGGCTTCGCGAAAAGCGTCCAGCGGAGCCGGCTGGTTCATCGGCTCCTCGTCGTCGCCGCGCCCGGTGATGTTCTTCCAATCAGTGCTGTCGTCGGCGGGTGCGCCGTCGGTAGGGGTGTCGTCGATGGGGGTGTCGTTCTCAGACAAGGATGGCTCCGTTCACGCGCGCGACGGCCACAATGACGGCGCCCTGGTTGACATAGTGGTGTGCTTCAAACCGGACGTAGTGTTCGACGGGAGCGCCGACGCGAGCCTCGAGCCACTCCGACGGCAACTCCGCAAGAATTTCCCCGGTTGACGGGCGATGCGTGGTGAAACTCGTGGCGAGTGTCTCGGCCGCCACATCGACCCCGAGGGCGAGGTCGAAGGATTCGGCATCCGTTTCGCTCTGAAAGACCAGATCGAGACGGATGCGGTCGCTCACCGAAAAACCGGCCGACTTGCGGGTGTCCTGCACGGCGCGAATCAGGTCGCGGGCGAAACCCTCAGCCTCAAGTTCGGGCGTGGTGTTCGTCGCGAGAAGCGCAAAACCGCCGCCGGGCAACAACGCCAAGGCCGTCCCGCCGTCAGTACCGACGTTGTTCGCTTCGAGAGTCAACTCGAATTCGCTCGCTTCGAGCGCGATGCCACCGGCCGTGACGACGCCGTCGGACTCGCTCCAGTCACCGGCACGCGCGGCCTTGATAACGTGCTGCACCTGCTTACCGAGGCGGGGACCGGCAGCCCGGGCGTTGACGACGAGCTTGCTCGTGACACCGTAGGCGGCGGCACTGTCATCTTCAAGCTCGATCAAGGTGACCGTTTTCACATTGAGCTCATCGCGGAGGATTCCCACGAACGCCGAAAGTGCGGCGGTATTGCCGGTGACGACGGTGAGGTTGGTCAACGGCAGGCGCACGCGCAGGCTTGCCTGCTTGCGAAGCGATAACACGGTGCTGCTGATCAGGCGCACCTGGTCCATCGCGACGACCAGGTTCTCGTCGGCGGGGAACAGGGTGGCGTCTGGCCAGTCCTCGAGGTGCACGCTGCGACCGCCGGTCAGGCCCTGCCAGATGCGCTCGGTGACCAGCGGCAGCAGCGGCGCGGTGACCCGGCAGAGGGTTTCGAGAACGGTGAAGAGGGTGTCGAAGGCTTCGTGGGCGGTAGCACCTTCGGCCGCTCCACCCCAGAATCGGTCGCGTGACCGGCGCACGTACCAATTGGTGAGTACGTCGGCGAAGTCGCGCAGGCGAGCAGCCGCGACCGTACTATCGAGCGCTTCGAGATCGGTCGTGACACCCACAATCAGGTCACGGGTCTTGGCGAGAAGGTAGCGATCGAGAACGTCGGTGGAGTCGGTGCGCCACTGGCCTTCATAACCCCGTGAGTCGGAGCCGGTGGCACCGTCGGTTCCTGAGGCGTTGGCGTAGAGCGAAAAGAAGTACCAGGTGCTCCACAAAGGCAGCATGACCTGGCGGGCAGCCTCGCGAATGCCCTCCTCGGTGACGACGAGGTTGCCGCCGCGCAGCACCGGCGAGCTCATCAGGAACCAGCGCATGGCGTCGGCGCCGTCACGGTCGAAGACCTCATTGACGTCGGGGTAATTGCGCAGCGACTTGCTCATCTTCTGGCCGTCGTTGCCGAGCACGATGCCGTGGCTGACCACGTTTTTAAACGCGGGCCGGTCGAACAATGCAGTAGAGAGCACGTGCAGCAGGTAGAACCAGCCGCGGGTCTGCCCAATGTACTCGACGATGAAGTCGGCCGGGTTGTGCGCCTCGAACCAGTCCTTGTTCTCGAACGGGTAGTGCACCTGGGCGAACGGCATCGAGCCGGAGTCGAACCAGACGTCGAGCACGTCATCGATGCGGCGCATCGTGGACTGGCCGGTGGGGTCGTCGGGATTCGGGCGGGTGAGTTCGTCGATGTAGGGGCGGTGCAGGTCGGTGGGGCGTACGCCGAAGTCGGCGGCCAGTTCGTCGAGTGAGCCGTAGACATCCGTTCGTGGGTACTCGGGGTTGTCGCTTTTCCAGACCGGGATGGGCGAGCCCCAGTACCGATTACGGCTGATGGACCAGTCGCGGGCGTTGCCGATCCACTTGCCGAACTGGCCGTCTTTCACATTCTCCGGAACCCAGTTCACTTCCTGGTTGAGCTCGACCATGCGCGGGCGAAAGTCGGTGACGCGCACGAACCAGCTCGACACCGCCTTGTAGATAAGGGGGTTGCGGCAGCGCCAGCAGTGCGGGTACGAGTGTTCATAGCTGGCCTGGCGCAGCAGCCGGCCGTTGGCTTTGAGCAGCGCGGTGAGGGGCTTGTTGGCATCGCTCCAGAGCACTCCGGCGACCTCGGGAACGTCACTGAGAAACTTTCCGCCGTCGTCGAGGGAGAGGATGACCGGGATGCCGGCGGCCTCACCGATTTTCTGGTCCTCCTCGCCGTAGGCGGGCGCCTGGTGCACGATGCCGGTGCCGTCGCTCGTGGTGACATAGTCGGCGACGAGGATGCGCCACGCGTTCTGGGTGCCCCAGATCGATGCGTCGGCGTAGTAGTCGAACAGGCGGTCGTAGGAGACCCCCTCGAGTGCGCTGCCGAGCACGGTGCGCGATACGGCAGCGGATGCTTCCGCTGCGTTCTCGTAGCCGAGGTCTTTCGCGTAGTTGCCGACCAGGTCGATCGCGATGAGGTATTCGGCGCCGAGCACCTCAGCTGACGCCACTGCCCCCTCGCGCAGCACCTCGGCGTCTGGCGTTCCGTTTGGGCCGGCCGGCACCACGGCGTAGACAATTGTGGGGCCCACGGCGAGCGCGAAGTTCGTCGGCAGGGTCCACGGGGTCGTGGTCCAGGCCAGGGCCCGGACCGCTGTGAGGCCGAGCGCTTCGGCTTTAGCGCCGATCAGCGGAAAGGTCACGGTGACCGTCTGGTCCTGGCGCATCTTGTAGACGTCGTCGTCCATGCGCAGTTCGTGGTTGGACAGCGGGGTCTGGTCGCGCCAGCAGTACGGCAGCACCCGGTAGCCCTCATAGGCGAGACCCTTGGTGTGCAGCTGCTTGAAGGCCCAGATCACCGATTCCATGAACGTGATGTCGAGGGTCTTGTAATCATTGTCGAAGTCGACCCAGCGAGCCTGGCGAGTGACGTACTCTTCCCAGTCCTTGGTGTACTCGAGCACCGACTCGCGAGCGACGGCATTGAACGCGGCCAGGCCCATCTCTTCGATCTGGCTCTTGTCGGTGATGCCGAGCTTGCGTTCGGCCTCGAGCTCGGCCGGCAGGCCGTGGGTGTCCCAGCCGAAACGGCGGTGTACCTGCTTGCCGCGCATGGTTTGAAACCGTGGGAACAGGTCTTTGGCGTAGCCGGTGAGGAGGTGACCGTAGTGGGGCAGGCCGTTGGCGAAGGGTGGTCCGTCGTAGAAAGTCCATTCCTCGGCGCCTTCACGCAGGTCGATCGAGGCCTGAAACGTGTCGTCGCTCTTCCAGAAGGCGAGTATGTCGGCTTCCAGCGCGGGAAAGTTCGGCGACGGAACGATGTTCGCGCCGGGCGTCGGCTCACCGTTCAGGGGGGTGCTGCCACTGGGGGCGTTGCGCTTCTTGGGGTACAAATTGCTTCTCCTACCGGGACGGGTCACAGGGGCCCTGCTCCACGAGGACGAACGATCCTGTAGAAATCGCCGCGGTACCACCTCGCTTGCCGCCCACACTTGCCGGGCGACCGCTTGTTCACAGGCTGTGACGGGCCCGACTCGTTCGGTTCTACTGAGCTGTCCACCCGGGGGTGAGCATCCGTTCTTCCGAAGACTTCCCGGTGATAGCCGGGTCACTGTCATTCGCGTTTGATTCTACCGGAACGCAGGCGGCGTTAGTGTTAAAGGCCGGTTCATTCGCACGAGGGGCCGGTTCAACGTGCTATCAACTCGGCAGCGAATGCCGGGGAAAGAGTTTGTGAATGCCTACCCGGCCCGCCTCCCACAGCCCCGCCCCAACTGGCACTCCGGCGCGAACCGCTCCACGGCGCACTACTCGTGCGCTTGGTTCCCTCGCCGGCCTGGTCGCCCTCGGGCTGCTCGTAGCCGGCTGCACCGCGGCCGGTTCGACCAAATCGGTCGGTGAGCCCAAAAGTGGCGGCACGATCACCTACGCCTCGGGCGACGCCGAACCAAGCTGCCTCGACCCGCACGTCGGCGGAAACTTTCCCCAGGCGCTGGTCAGCGCCCAATACCTCGAGTCGCTCGTCTCCCGCAACAGCAGTGGCCAGATCATCCCCTGGCTGGCCGAGTCCTGGGTTCCGAGCGCCGACGGCCTGACCTGGGAATTCACCCTGCGCGACGACGTGACTTTCACCGACGGCACGGTTTTCGACGCGAGCGCGGTGCAGGCCAACATTGCTCATCTGCAAGACCCGACGACGCTGTCCTCGACCGGATACCTCGCCCTCGGTAAGGTCACCGGCACCGAGGCGGTCTCCCCCACCGTCGTGCGCTTCACCCTCAGCGAACCCGACAGTGCCCTGCTGGAATCGCTGTCCCAGCCGTGGCTCGCCATCGAATCGCCGGCGGCGCTCGAACGCAGCCAGGACGAGAACTGCGCTGCCCCGGTCGGCACCGGCCCGTTTATCGTGGAGAGCTGGGTGAAACAGAACGCCATCACCCTGGTGCGCAACGATGACTACGTTTCCCCGCCAGCGGATGCCGGCCATTCCGGTCCCGCCTACCTCGACACGGTTATCTGGCGGTTCATTCCCGATTCCGCTTCGCGGTACGCAGCCCTGCAGTCCGGCGAGGTCGACGTGATCGACAACGCCCAGCCCGACACGATCGTGCAGGCCGAACAGAGTGATTCACTCGAAGAGCTCGATTCCCCGCGTCCCGGCTCTTCCAACCGCATCGAACTGAACTCGGGTCAAGCTCCCTTCGACGATGTGCGCGTTCGGGAGGCGTTCATCCGGTCGGCGAACGTCGACGACGCCGTGTCGAGCCTGTTCCAGGGCACGGCGACCCGCTCGTACTCGGCACTGTCGAGCGTCGAGCCGACCGCCGTCTCGAACGCCGCCCTGTTCGCCTATGATCCGACCGCTGCCGGTACCCTGCTCGATGAAGCCGGCTGGAACGAGACTGATGCCGACGGTTACCGCATCAAAGACGGCGTTCGCCTGACGGTGGAGTTTCCGGTGAGTACCAACCAGTCCATTCCCGCCGAGCAGAGCGTATTCGAGCAGATCCAGGCCACGGCGAAGGCCACCGGTTTCGAGGTAAAACTGCGCCCGATGGATCTTTCCAGCTGGTACGCCGCCCTCGCCAGCAACGACTACGACGCGGTCAGCGCGCCGTACACCAAGGTCGGCCCCGACGTACTGCGCATTCTGTACCACTCCGACAGCATCGTGCCGGCACCGAGCGGCTATTTCGCCAATCTCGCCCAGGTCAGTGACCCCGCGATCGACGAGCTGCTCACGACTGCTGCGAGCACGGCGGATGCCACAGAACGCGCGGCACTCTATTCCGATGCCCAAGACCGCATTCTGGAGGGCTTCTACATTCTGCCGCTCTACGACCAACAGAACCACTTTCTGCTGCGTAGCGACGTGATAGGCCTGCGTACCCTGCCGACCGTGGCCGTTCCCACGCTGTACGACGCGTGGCTGAACCGGTAGCGCCGGCCGGTCGCCCCGGACCGGGCCGGGCTCTCCCCGACCGGGACGGTGCCAGCGCGCGCGCTCGATTCCCCGTCGCGCTCGAGATGTTGGCCCTTGTGCTTTCCCGACTCGCAGCCCGACTGGCCGGAGCGGTCTTCGTGCTGTGGATGGTGGCCACCATTACGTTCTTTGCGGTGCGACTCATTCCGGGTGACCCCGCCCAGGCCGTTCTGGGGGGTCCGGGATCGCAAGCCTCGCCGGAGGCGCTTGCTGCCGTGAGCGCCGAATATGGCTTCGACCAACCGGTGATCGTGCAGTATTTCGCCCAGCTGGGCCGGCTCATAACCGGCGACCTCGGGCGGTCGTATGCACTCAACATGGATGTCGGACCGCTCGTGCTCAGCCAGCTCGGCGGCACCCTGCTCCTGGCCGTTCTTGCCCTTATTCTCGCCTGGCTGCTCGCCCTCGCCCTCGCCACCTGGTCGACCCGCGGCGGCAAAGTCGCCGCCCGGGTAGGGTCGAGCCTTGAAATCGTCGCGGCCGCACTGCCACACTTCTGGCTCGCGACCTCGTTGATCGTCGTGTTCAGCATCGGGCTCGGCGTGCTGCCGCCGATCAGCACCGGCGAGATCGCCGGGCTCGTGTTGCCGGTTCTCACCCTGGCCGTTCCTCTGGCCGGATTTCTCGGGCAGATCATGCGCGAATCGCTCCTCGGCGCGCTGGAGAGCCCCTTCGTACTCTCGGCTCGCGCCCGCGGCGAGAGTGAGCGTGGTGTGCGCTGGGTGCACGCGCTGCGCCACGCCTCGCTGCCAGCGATCAGCCTCTCCGGATGGGCGTTCGGTTCCCTGATCAGCGGTGCGGTCGTCGTCGAGACCATTTTCGCCCGCCCCGGCCTCGGCCGCACCCTGCTCAATGCCGTGACGCTTCGGGACGTTCCGGTGGTGATCGGCGTGGTCATGATCGTCGCGGTCGCCTATATCCTGATGACACTGCTCACGGATGCTGCCAGTCGCCTCGTTGATCCGCGATTGCGTCTGACATGAGCGACCTCGAAGTGCAGGCCGGCCTCGCGGCCCAATCCCGCCGGTCCGGCCCGTCGCGCCGTCTCGGGGTTGCCGAGGCAACAGCTGGCGTTCTCGCCTTGTTCCTGGTGGCATCAGCGGTGGTGCCACAGTTGTTGGCACCGGGCGACCCCCTCGCGATCGACCCGCTCTCGGCGTTCCAGCCGCCGAACTTCGCACACGGGTTCGGCACCGACGAATCGGGCCGCGACATCTACACCAGAGTCGTGCACGGCACTCAGTATTCACTCGTGATCGGGGCTGCCGCTACCGCGATCGGACTAGGGCTCGGCATCGTGCTGGGCACCCTGGCTGGGATGCTGGGCCGTGTCATCGATTTCACCGTCAATCGATTTCTTGAGGTACTTTTCGCTTTTCCGGGGTTACTCCTGGCGCTTTTGTTCATTGTCATCTTCGGCCCCGGCGTGGTCACCGCGACGATTGCTGTTGGACTGTCGACAGCACCCGGGTATGCGCGCATCATCAGGGCCCAGCTGATTACCGTGCGATCACAAGCGTTCGTCGAGGCGGCGACCGTGCTCGGCCGCACTCGGTGGCAGATTCTGCTGCGCCACATTCTGCCCAACACCCTCGCCCCCCTGTTCGTTCTCGCAACCCTCGGCATCGGCCAGGCCATTGTCTGGGCGGCAACGCTGAGCTACCTCGGGCTCGGCGCCGAACCGCCGACCGCGGAGTGGGGCGCCATGCTCTCGGCCGGGCGCACCTACATCACCTCGGCCTGGTGGATGAGTTTCTTTCCCGGCCTGTTCATCGTGCTGACCGCCGTGACCGCCACGGTACTCGGCCGCAGCATCGACCGGCGGATGAGGCACGTATGAATGGGCCGGTACTCACAAGTGACAGTGCTGCCGCGTTGACCGTGCGCAATCTGCGGGTTGATTTCGGCTCGGCCGAACCGGTCGTTCGCGGTGTGTCGTTCGTCGTCGCCCCGGGTGAGTGCCTCGCCATCGTCGGCGAATCCGGCTCGGGCAAGAGTGTGACCGCCCGCAGCCTGCTTGGTCTGGCCGGTAGGAATTCCCGGGTCAGTGCCGACCGGCTCGAGCTCGGCGGGCAGAACGTTCTGGGGCTGACCGATCGCGCATGGCAGGCCCGACGAGGCAAGGACGTCGGCCTGGTGTTACAGGATGCCCTGGTCTCGCTCGATCCGCTGAGGCCGATCGGCCGAGAGATCGCTGATTCGCTCCGGCTGCACACCACTCTTGGTGCTGCGGGCCGGGCACGGCGGGTGCTCGAGCTGCTCGACGCGGTCGGACTGCCGCACCCCGAATTGCAGGTGCGCAAGCTCTCGGGGCAGCTATCCGGCGGCGAACGTCAACGCGCTTTGATTGCGGCGGCAATTGCGTTGAACCCGCCGCTGCTGATCGCCGACGAACCGACGACGGCGCTCGACGTCACCGTACAGGCGCAGATTCTGGCACTGCTTGAACAGATCACCGGTGCCGGAACCGCCGTGCTTCTGATCAGCCATGACCTGGCCGTGGTGAGTCGGGTCGCACACCGGGTCGCCGTCATGCACGACGGACAGCTCGTGGAAACCGGCCGCACAACACAGGTTCTAGGCTCGCCCCAGCACGAGCAGACCCGGCGAATGGTCGCCGCGATACCGGCCGACAAACCACGCGGCACGCGACTGAGCCCGTCCGCCAGGCCGGACGCACCGCGCACTCCCGACACACCGCGCACTCCCGACACACCGCGCACTCCCGACACACCGAGCATTCCCGACACACCGCGCATTCCCGACACACCGAGCACTCTCAGCACACCGAGCACTCTCAGCACCTCGACCAATTTCGGCGCTGAGGTTTCGCTCGAGAGCACCGTCGTGCTCGAAGCCATCGGGCTGTCGAAGAGTTTTCGACGCCCCGATGGCACCAGCCAGCTCGCCGTCGACGACGTCTCGTTCACATTGCACCACGGCAGTACCCTCGGCATCGTCGGCGAATCCGGCTCCGGCAAAACCACGGTAGCTCGTCTTCTGCTCGCGTTGCTGGCGCCAGAGCACGGTGAAGTTCACGTCTTCGGCGAGCCGTGGAGCGCGGCCAGCGAAAAGACCAGGCGCGGACTGCGGGCATCCGTTGGGGCGATCTATCAGGACGCCCTCGGCTCGTTCGATCCGCGCTGGAGTGTCGCCGAAATCCTCACCGACGCCCTGAACCTGCGGCACGAGCGCGGCGCACCGCACACGACGACGCGACTCACCAGCCTGCTCGACGAGGTCGGCCTTGCGCCGACCGTGCTGCCCCGACGCCCGCTCGAACTCTCCGGCGGGCAGAGACAGCGGGTTGGTATCGCCCGGGCGCTAGCCGGTCGACCCGAGATTCTCATCTGTGATGAACCCGTCTCCTCACTCGACGTGACGGTTCAGGCCCAAGTGCTCGATCTCCTTGACGACGTGCAGCGAGAGCGCGGGCTCAGCCTCATCTTCATCTCGCACGATCTCGGTGTCGTGCAACACATCAGTGATCAGATCGCGGTCATGCGTGACGGGCGCATCGTAGAAATCGGCCCGGCGGAGCGCGTCTTTGCCACGCCACAGCATCCATACTCGGCGCAGTTACTCGCCGCAGTGCCCCGCGCACCCGTGTGAAACGAGCGCATTCGCGCTGGGGAGGAAGGCCCCCGTTCGGGGAAAAAGAGCCGATCGGGTAGATTGGATGGGCACACTCGGGCACCTCACCATTCACACGGTGCCGAATACACCGAACCGGAGAGTTATGACCCACGCCGACCGCGTCCCCGAAAAGCCTGCGCTCGAAGGGCTCGAAACCAAGTGGGAGTCCCGCTGGGAAACCGACGGCACTTACCGATTTGCACGAGCGAACGCCACCCGCGAGACGATCTACTCGATCGACACTCCCCCGCCGACCGCATCTGGTTCACTGCACATCGGCCACGTTTTCTCGTACACCCACACCGATGTCGTTGCCCGTTTTCAGCGGATGCGCGGCAAGAACGTGTTCTACCCGATGGGCTGGGATGACAACGGTCTGCCCACCGAACGCCGAGTGCAGAACTTCTACGGCGTGCGCTGCGACCCCTCGCTCGGCTACACCGAGAACTTTGTTCCACCGTTCGAAGGTGGAGACGGCAAGAGCTCCAAGGCCGCCGACCAGTTGCCGATCAGCCGCCGCAACTTCATCGAACTGTGCGAAACCCTCACCAAAGAAGATGAGAAGCAGTTTGAAGCCCTCTGGCGTACCCTCGGCCTGAGTGTCGATTGGACCCAGACCTACCGCACCATCGGCCAGGAGGCGCTGTTCACCTCGCAGCTCGCTTTTCTTGGCAATGTCGCACGCGGCGAGGCGTACCAGGCGATGGCGCCGACCCTCTGGGACGTCACTTTTCGCACCGCTGTGGCCCAGGCCGAACTCGAAGACAAAGAAATGCCCGCCGCGTATCACCGGGTGTCGTTTCTCAAGCCCGACGGCAGCACGATCGAGATCGAGACAACCCGCCCCGAACTTCTCCCGGCGTGCGTCGCCCTCGTCGCGCATCCCGATGACGAACGCTACAAGCATCTGTTCGGCACTACCGTGACGACGCCGGTGTTCGGTGTCGAGGTTCCCGTGCTCGCGCACCACCTCGCCCAGAAGGACAAGGGTTCCGGAATCGCCATGATCTGCACCTTCGGCGACGTGACCGACGTGGTCTGGTGGCGCGAACTCGACCTGCCCAACCGCGCCATCATGGGTTTCGATGGTCGCATCATCGCAGAAGCCCCGGAGGCGATCACCTCCGTCGTCGGCCGCGATGCGTATGCGCAGCTTGCCGGCAAGACCGTGTTCGGCGCGAAGGCCGCCGTGGTTGAGCTTTTGACAGCCAGCGGTGACCTGATCGGCGAGCCGAAGCCGATCGTGCACGCGGTCAAGTTCTTCGAAAAGGGTGACAAACCGCTGGAGATCGTTTCGACTCGCCAGTGGTATATCCGGAACGGTGCCCGCGACGAAAAACTGCGCGCACGGTTGCTCGAGCACGGTACCGAGCTGGCCTGGCACCCTGAATTCATGAAGGTGCGCTACGAGAATTGGGTGAATGGTCTCACCGGCGACTGGCTCATCTCCCGCCAGCGCTTCTTCGGCGTGCCTCTGCCCGTCTGGTACCCGCTCGACACCGACGCCAACCCGGTGTTCGACCAGCCGATTGTCGCCACGCGCGACCTGCTGCCGGTTGATCCCTCTTCGGATGCCGCGCCCGGCTATACCGAGAACCAGCGCGGCGAGGCTGGCGGTTTCGTGGGCGAAGTCGACGTCATGGATACCTGGGCCACGTCCTCGCTCACTCCGCAACTTGCCGGTGGCTGGGAGCGAGACCCGGAACTGTTCCAGCTCGTCTTCCCTTATTCGCTGCGCCCGCAGGGCCAGGACATCATCCGCACCTGGTTGTTCTCCACCGTGCTGCGCGCCGAGCAGCAACACGGTGTGTCGCCGTGGCAGCATACCGCGCTCAGCGGCTTCATCGTCGACCCCGACCACAAGAAAATGTCGAAGTCGAAGGGCAACGTCGTCACCCCGGCCGACATGCTCGAGAAGCACGGATCCGACGCGGTGCGCTACTGGGCGGCATCCTCGCGCCTGGGCACCGACGCGGCCTTCGACCCACAGAACCCGACGCAGATCAAGATCGGCCGTCGCCTCGCCATCAAGATTCTGAACGCGAGCAAGTTCGTCTCCATGTCGCAGGGCAGCAGTACGGCCCCGATCACCGAACCAGTCGACCAGAGCATGCTCGCCGGCCTCACCGCGGTCGTCGCCCAAGCCACGACCGCGTTTGAGAACTACGATCACGCGCGCGCGTTGGAGACCACGGAAAGCTTCTTCTGGACCTTCTGCGACGACTACCTCGAGCTGGTGAAGGAACGTGCCTACGGCGAGCCCGGGCCCGGCCAGGCTTCCGCCGTTGCCGCGCTGCGCACTGCACTGGCGACACTATTGCGCCTGTTCGCGCCGTTCGTTCCGTTCGCGACCGAAGAAGCCTGGTCCTGGTCGAACGACGGCTCGGTGCACACCGCGCCATGGCCGGTCGCAGCCGATCTGCTCGGCAGTGACGAGGTTGCCACCGGCAATATCGCTCTGCTCGATCTGGCCAGCCGCGCTTTGACGGGAATCCGTCGTGCCAAAACGGATGCGAAGGCGTCGCAAAAGTCCGAGGTGGATTCCGCAGTAATATGCGGTGCTCCCGCCGAGATCGCCCTGCTCACCCTGGCCGCCGCTGATCTCAAAGCTGTTGGTCGCATTCACAATCTGACCTTTGTCGACGGCAGCGAACTCGCTGTGACCGACATCGTGTTCGCCACCGTGTTGGAAAGTTAGGAAACCAGATGTCAGTGACCGTTCGCCCACTGGGCGACAAGGACTTTTTTGCCTGGCTGGGCCTGTTCGAAGGCTACAGCGCGTTCTACGAGAGAGAACTGACCGATCAGAAAGCCCTGCAGGTGTGGAGCTGGATTATCGACGCGAACAACGCCCTTGTTGGTGCCGTGGCGGTCAACGACGATGGTGACTTCGTCGGCTTTGCCCACTATCGCACCGTTCCGCGCACCCTTAGCGGCGACTTGGCGCTGTTCCTGGACGATCTCTATGTGGCCGAGGACGCGCGCAAGAATGGCGTCGGCTCCCTTTTGATGGAATTCACCAAGACCTATGCCCGGGCGCACAAGCTGGCCCAGATTCAGCTCGTGACCGCCGCCGAGAACGCAACCGCGCAGGTGCTCTACGACCAGCTCGGAACGCGTACCGACTGGGTCACCTACGAGATCGACGTCTAGATCATGCAGTTAGGCACCCGATGGGCCCTGGGCGGCACCCTGCCGGCGGGGCTGCCGCAGGTTGTTGAGATCGCCGTGCGATCGGTCGAAGAAGACGTCGCGGCGCTGGCCGTCGACAGCAGCACGTGGCGCTGGACCCTGACCTGGCTGGAGTCCAAGCCGGTGATCGAGCTCGACGATGGCACCATCATCCGGTTCAACCCGGTCGACGACAGCGCAACCATCACGCAGCCGTCAACCAACGTCGACGATGATGACGAGGAATGGATTTAGGGTCTCACGTGTAGCTGCGCGATGACACGCCTGCTAGCCTTTTGTGTATCACCTGAGTGATACACAAAAGGCGGCGTGCATGTTGTTTCTCATCTACTTCCTACTCGTTTTCCTGGTGGTCGGAATTGTTCGGGTGGGTAGCCGAAAAAGCCTGGCCCGTCTCGTCGTGACGGTTCCCGGGATTGGCACGGTGACCGCGCGCAGGTTCGCGCGCTCGATCATGCTTCGCAACGTCGGCACCCTCGCGGCCGGCGGAGTCACGCTCTGGGCGCTCGACCGGGTCAACCAGGCGCAACCGGGCTGGTATGGTTTGCCGCTGATGCTGGCCCCCGGCGTCGCTGCGGCAATCGGCCTGCTGGTCTTCGCACTGACCCCCACTCGCATCGTGACCGACCGGCCTAAACGCCGCTCGGCGAACCTGGTGCCGCGCCGAGTGTGGACGTACGGACCGGCCTGGGGATTCCTGCTGCCGCTTTGTGCTGCAGTGGCCGTGGTCGTCTTCGCGATCATCGCCGGTTTGGCCGCAAGCGCGCCGCCTGACGGCGCTTTTCGTTCGATCACCATCGGCTCACGCACAGCGGGCCCCTACCCGGGCTGGTATTACGGTGTGCCGTTGATCGGCTTGACCGTGCTGCTTGCCGCGGCGACACTGTTCGCACTCGGTCGAATCGCCTCGGCAGCGCGCTCAGAACAATTCGACGAGCTCGATCGGTCCGTGCGAGTTCTGGCCACGCGCGTCGTCATGCAGCTCAGTTCTGGAGCACTGTTTCTCTACTCCGGCGGCGTGTTGCTCGTCGCCGGCTGGGCCACGAGAAACGCTGCAATCACCTTCCTGCCCGGCGGGGCTATCTCCGCTGTGCAGCCAGCCGCCGCCTTCGGTCTCACCGAGCTGGTCGCCGGGCTGGTCGTCGCTCTACTCGGAGGGGTTCTGGTCAGCCTCTCGATCCTGGATGCCACCACGCAGCCACTCGGCCGCGTTTATCCGGCACGCGCCTCGACAGCGAATGCGGCATCCACTCAGCACTCATGAGCCGTGGCACATGATCACCATCGACGAAGACCAGGCCACACCGCCGTTCGAGCAGATTCGGGCCCAGCTGGCGGATCAGATCCGGGCTGGATCGCTCGTGGCGGACCAGCGGCTGCCCTCGATGCGCCAGCTCGCGACCGATCTGGGGATAGCGACGGGCACCGTCGCGCGTGCCTATGCCGCGTTAGAGGCGGCGGGGCTCATCTCGACCAGTCGGGGCAGTGGCACCAGGGTGCGCGCCGGTCAGGGCATCGACGACGAATCTCGTGCGAGTGCGCGACTCTTCGCGCAGGCCCTACATCGACGGGGAGTCAGCCTCGACGATGCGCTCAGCGCCGTGCGCGCCGAGTGGTCGCGCACCAGTAACTCGTAACTCGGGCGGGTGGGCTGCTCGATGTCCGACATCGGCGTCAGAACTCCGACGCGCAGCTGGCCCCGCACGAGCGTGGCGGCTGCCTTGGCTAGTGTGGACGCATGGCTTCCACAGCGAACAACCCTTTTTTCACGCGCAGCACGTTGCCGTACCAGCTGCCGCCCTTCGCGTCTATTACCGAGGAACACTATCGGCCGGCCTTTCTGCAGGGCATGACCGAGCAGCTCGCCGAAGTCAGCGCCATCACCGGCACAGCGGATGCCCCCAGTTTCGACAACACGCTCGTCGCCCTCGAGCGCAGCGGACAAATGCTCGCCCGTGTCTCTGCGGTCTTCTTCAACAAGAGTTCGTCCGACTCCAGCGACTTCACGAACGAGCTCGAAGAAGAACTCGCGCCGCTGCTGGCCGCCCACACCGACGCGATCCGGCTCGATCCCGTCCTCTACGCGCGTCTCGAAGCCGTGCACGAGCAGCGCTCCAGCCTCCCACTCGACGCCGAATCGTTGTACCTCATCAACCGCTATTTCACCGAATTCACATTGGCCGGCGCCGGCCTGAGCGATGACGACAAACAGTCACTGCGTGATGTCAACTCGCGGCTGTCGACCCTCACCACCCGCTTCGAAAAGAACCTGTTGGCCGACACCAACGAGCTCGCCCTCGTCATTGACGACGTGGCCGAGCTCGACGGACTCACGGATGGCGAGATCTCGGCGGCGGCCGAGGCCGCTCGGGAACGCCAGCTCGACGGCAAATACCTGATCAACCTTGTGCTCCCCACCTCGCACCCCTACCTTGCGAGCCTCACCGACCGGGGGGTGCGCGAACGGTTGCTCGCGGCGAGCCGAGCCCGCGGCATCCGCTCGGATGCGACGGGAGCGGCCAACGACAACCGGCCTCTCGTGATCGAGATTACTCACCTCCGCGCCCAGCGCGCCCGCCTGCTCGGGTTTGACAGTCACGCCGCTTACGTGACCGCCGATGAAACCGCCAAGTCACCCGATGCCGTCTGGAACCTGCTCGGGCGCCTCGCGCCAAACGCTGCCCGCAATGCCCGCGTGGAACAGGCCGACCTGCAGGCCGTGGTCGATGCCGAGGGCGGCGGTTTTGAGCTGGCTGCCTGGGACTGGGCGTTCTACACCGAGAAGGTGCGGCAGGAAAAGTACGACGTGGACACCGCGGCCATGCGCCCCTACTTCGAACTCGAAAGCGTACTGACCAATGGCGTCTTCTACGCGGCCAACCAGCTCTACGGGCTGACCTTCACGGCGAAGCCCGAATTGGTCGGCTGGCACCCCGAATCGCGCGTCTTCGAGGTCACCACGGAAGAGGGTTCTGCGCTTGGTCTGTACATCGGCGACTTCTACACTCGCGATTCCAAGCGCGGCGGAGCCTGGATGAACGCCCTGGTCTCGCAGTCAGCGCTGCTCGGAACCGATACGACCGTGGTCTGCAATAACCTCAACGTGTCGAAACCTGCTGCCGGGCAGCCGACTCTGCTCACCTACGACCAGGTCACCACCCTGTTCCACGAATTCGGTCATGCCCTGCACGGGCTCCTGGCCCGCGCGGCCTATCCCAAGTTCTCTGGAACCAACGTGTATCGGGACTTCGTGGAATTCCCCAGTCAGGTCAATGAGATGTGGATGCTCTGGCCCCAAATACTTTCCAACTACGCCCGTCACTACCAGACCGGTGAGGCGATGCCGCAGCAGTTGGTGGACCGCATCCAGGCGTCATCGACTTTCAACGAGGGCTTCCTGACCAGCGAGTATCTCGCCGCAGCACTCCTCGACCAGGCCTGGCACCGCATTGACGCCGACACCACCGTCGCCGACGTCGCCCGGTTCGAAGCGGATGCCCTCGCTTCTGTTGGACTGGACAATCCGGCTGTTCCCACCCGCTACGCGAGCACGTATTTCGCGCACACATTCTCGGGAGGATACGACGCCGGGTACTACTCCTACATCTGGAGCGAGGTACTCGATGCCGACACCGTGGAATGGTTCAGGGATAATGGCGGCCTGACTCGCGCCAACGGCGATCGTTTTCGTGATCGCCTGCTCGGAGTCGGCGGCACTCAGGATCCGCTCGAGGCCTACCGGCATTGGCGCGGCCGGGACGCCGATCTGCAGCCACTGCTCGACCGACGCGGCCTCAATTAGGACAAACACCTAGCGGGATGGGCCGCAGGCGCCGCCGAGCAAATACTTTCCAGGACCCTCAGTATTTGGGATGTGTTAACGGCGTCGGCACCGTAAGCTACGTGCCCATGGACATTCCGACAGTTCGTTCTCACGGCCCTGGGGTGCGCTGGTTTCTCTGGGTCGTCGCCATCGTTTTCGCACTCATGTTGCTGGGTGGGGTTGTGTCACACTACCTACGCGAAAACATCGACATCACGACCCCGGGCTGGCGCATTCTCAGCGCCCTGGCGAGCCTGCTCTACGCCGACGGTGAAGGGAACCTCTGGGCGTGGGCGTCTGGGCTGCTCCTCTCCGGCATCGCGTTGTGCTTGGTCGCCGTCGGGTTCGCCGTTCGCAATGAAGCAAAACGGGGTGCACCGTACTTCATTCTCGCCGCCATCGCCCTCGAGTTGTCGGCCGACGAAATCGCCCAACTGCACGAACAATTGGCTCGATTCGATCTCGGCACCGGCTTCACGTTTGCCTGGCTCACAATCGGTGTGCCATTGGCCATTGTCGCCGGCCTGCTCATGCTCTGGGTCGCCCGTTCGATCGACCGACAGCTTCGCCGCCGACTCATTGTCGCGGGAGCCATCTACCTGTTCGGCGCCGTTGGCTTTGAAGCCATGGGCGGCATCGTCGTGGGAGGCCGCCTCGATGACCTATCGCGCGGCAGCTTGCCGTATCACCTGCTCGTCGGCATCGAAGAGGGACTTGAAGTGACCGGCGCCCTCCTCGCCCTGAGCGCCGCACTATCGGCGCTGACCATCGAGCGCACGGTAGCCGGGATCATCCTGCGGGCACGATTGGCCCAAACGGGTGACACCGCCGCCAAGCGTTCGTCGGTGTCATGAGCGCAGGCCCCCGCACGATGAGCCCGACTTAGGCCGACTTCACCTGGTGGGTCTTGTGCAGCACCATCTCAGCGGGCGCGTTGTTCAACACCGTATCGCGCGTGATGATGACGCGGTCCACGTCGGTGCTCGACGGAACCTCGAACATGACCGGGCCGAGTACCTCTTCGAGGATGGCTCGCAGGCCTCGGGCCCCGGTCTTTCGGAGCACGGCGAGGTCGGCAATGGCTTCGAGTGCCGGCTGTTCGAACTCGAGCTCAACCCCGTCGAGCTCGAACATGCGCTGGTACTGTCGCACGAGCGCGTTCTTGGGCACAGTCAGAATTTGCATGAGGGCCACTTGATCAAGCTGCGTGACCGTCGTGACGACGGGCAGACGCCCGATGAATTCGGGAATCAGTCCGAACTTGTGCAGGTCTTCGGGCAAAACCTCACTGAACAGGTTGATGTCGTCGCCCTTGACGTGCAGGGGAGCTCCGAAACCGATGCCCTTCTTGCCGGCGCGGGACGAGATGATGTCTTCGAGCCCGGCAAAAGCGCCGGCCACGATGAACAGCACGTTCGTGGTGTCGATCTGAATGAATTCCTGATGCGGATGCTTGCGCCCACCCTGCGGGGGAACCGAGGCGATCGTGCCCTCAAGAATTTTCAGGAGCGCCTGCTGCACGCCCTCGCCCGAAACATCACGGGTGATCGACGGGTTTTCGGCCTTGCGGGCGATCTTGTCGATCTCATCGATGTAGATAATGCCTGTCTCGGCCCGTTTGACGTCGTAGTCTGCGGCTTGGATGAGCTTGAGCAAAATGTTCTCGACGTCTTCGCCGACGTACCCGGCCTCGGTGAGGGCCGTCGCATCCGCTACGGCGAAGGGAACGTTGAGGCGCTTGGCAAGGGTTTGGGCGAGATAGGTCTTGCCGCAACCGGTCGGGCCGATGAGCAGAATGTTGGACTTGGCGATCTCGACGTCGTCGTGGATAGCCTCGGCGGCGGTGAGTGTAGCCCGGGACCGGACACGCTTGTAGTGGTTGTAAACGGCAACGGCGAGGGCACGCTTGGCAGGTTCCTGGCCAATGACGTATTCCTCCAGGAAGCCGAAGATTTCTTTGGGCTTGGGGAGGTCGAACTCGCCGGTCGTGTCTTCAGAGCCGGCTTCAGCCAGGCGCTCTTCGATGATCTCGTTGCACAACTCGACGCATTCATCGCAGATATACACGCCGGGGCCGGCGATGAGCTGTTGCACCTGCTTCTGGCTCTTTCCGCAGAAGGAACACTTGAGCAGGTCGGCACTTTCACCGATTCGGGCCATGTCAGCCTCCTCCATTGGTCTCGCTGCAATTTAGCCTAGTCCGTGCATCCGACAGTTAGGTGCAGCACGCAATAAACCGAAACGGCGCGCCGCCCGCAGGCGACGCGCCGGTCAGGCCGGTTCAGGCCACAGGCTACTTGACGAGCATTGGAAGGTTCTTCCGGCTGGTCAGAACCTGGTCGATGAGACCGTATTCGAGGGCCTCTGCTGCGCTCATGATCTTGTCGCGGTCGATGTCCTTGTTGACCTGCGTCACGCTGCGGTTGGAGTGGTGGGCGAGGGTCTCTTCGAGCCAGACGCGCATGCGCAGAATCTCAGCCGCCTGAATCTCGATATCCGAGGCCTGGCCGCCGCCCTGGCCGCCAACCGAGGGCTGGTGAATGAGGATGCGCGCGTTCGGCAGGGCGAGACGTTTGCCCGCGGTACCGCCGGCCAGAAGCACGGCCGCAGCAGATGCCGCCTGTCCGAGGCAGACCGTCATCACGTGGGGTCGAATGTACTGCATGGTGTCGTAAATCGCCGTCATGGCGGTGAACGATCCACCGGGCGAGTTGATGTACATGGTGATGTCGCGATCCGGGTCCTGGCTCTCAAGCACGAGGAGCTGGGCCATCACGTCATCGGCCGAAGCGTCGTCAACCTGCACACCGAGAAAGATGATGCGGTCTTCGAACAGCTTTGCGTAAGGGTCCTGGCGCTTGTACCCGTAGGCGGTGCGCTCTTCGAAGGTGGGAAGGATATAGCGGGATTCGGGCGAGTTCTTGGTCGAGCCGCCCATCGAGCTGTAGGCCGTTCCACCGAATGTGGGGATAGTCATGATTTCTTCCTGTTCAGTTTCGGCGGACTACTTGGTGGCGTCGGCGTCGGGATCGGTGCCGCCGCCGCCGATGACATCCGAAGCGGATGCGCGGAGGTGGTCGACGAAACCGTACTCGAGGGCTTCCTGAGCGCTGAACCAGTTGTCGCGGTCACCGTCAGCGTTGATCTGCTCGGGGGTCTTGCCGGTCTGCGCGGCTGTGATCTCCGACAGTCGCTGCTTCATATCGAGGATGAGGCGTGCCTGTGTCTGGATATCGGCCGCCGTGCCTCCGAATCCGCCGGACGGCTGGTGCAAAAGCACACGAGCGTTCGGAGTGATGTACCGCTTACCCTTGGTGCCCGAGGTGAGCAGGAACTGGCCCATCGAGGCCGCCATCCCGATGCCGACCGTGACGATGTCATTGGGTACGAACTGCATCGTGTCGTAGATCGCCATTCCAGCGGTAATCGAACCACCGGGAGAGTTGATGTAGAGATAGATGTCGCGCTTTGAGTCCTCGGCTGCCAGAAGTAGAATCTTGGCGCAGATCTCGTTGGCGTTTTCATCACGGACCTCTGAGCCGAGCCAGATGATGCGGTCCTTCAGCAGTCGGTCAAATACACCGTTAGTGGGTGTCGGGTCGGCCATGTCGTGCTCCGTTTCAGTTGTCGCTTCTCAATGAATCTATCGGAGCGCGCGGCGGAAAACGGCTGTGTTCGCCCTCGGCAGATAACCGGGCGCACGCCCAGGCTCCCACAGCATGCAAAAGGCCGACCGGAGTGAATCCGGCCGGCCTATGCACGCGCTTAGGGAGTAGTACTACGCACGCTACTTCTTAGCAGCGGCTTTCTTCTTTTTCGGCTTCTCGTCGACCTCTGCGTCAGCCTCGGCAACGGGTGCAGCATCAACGGGTGCAGCATCAACGGGTGCAGCGTCAACGGGTGCAGCGTCAACGGCCGCGTCAGCAGCATCCTCTTCGCCAGCACCCTCATCGTCGACCGGGCCCGTGAACTCGCTCAGGTCGACCGGCTTGCCGTTGGAGTCAACGACCTCAGCCCGACCCAGGGCAATGGCGAGGGCCTTGTTACGGGCAACCTCGGCAACCATCGACGGAATCTGGCCGTTGGTGTTGAGCGTCTGAACGAACTCGCTCGGGTCCATGCCGTACTGGCTTGCACCCTGGATGAGGTACTGGGTGAGCTCGTCCTGGCTGACCTTGACCTGCTCAGCTTCGGCGATCGTGTCGAGCAGGATCTGCTGACGGAAGGTCTTCTCGCTGGCTTCGGTGACCTCGGCGCGGTGTGTGTCGTCCTCGAGGCGGCTTTCGCCCTCGAGGTGACGGTTCACCTCGTCGAGGATGATCGCGGCGGGGATCGGAACCTCGACCGAGCCGAGGAGCGTCTCGATGAGACGCTCGCGGGCCTGGCTACCCTGTCCGAAGGCCTTGGACTTCTCGACCTGGACCTTGAGGCTCTCGGTGAGCTCAGCGATCGTGTCGAACTCGCTCGAGATCTGAGCGAAGTCGTCATCGGCGGCGGGAAGCTCGCGTTCCTTCACGGCAATCACGGTGATGGTGATCTCAGCCGTCTCACCCTCGTGGTCCCCACCCATGAGGTCGGAATTGAAGGTCGTGGTCTCGCCCGCGCTGAGCGAGTCGAGCGCTTCGTCGATACCGTCTATGAGGTCGCCGGAGCCGACCTCATAGGAGATGCCGCTGGCGGTGTCGACCTCTTCGCCGTCGATTGCGGCGTTCAGGTCGATCTGAGCGAAGTCACCGGTCTTGGCGGGACGATCGACGGTGATGAGCGTACCGAACCGGCTACGCAGCTTGTCGAGTTCTTCGGCAACTTCTTCGTCGGATACCGCGACGGCATCAACGGTGAGCTTGAGGCCGGCGTAGCTGGGCAGGTCGATTTCGGGGCGTACGTCAACCTCGATAGCGAGGAGCAGGTCACCGGAGAAGTCGGTGTTGCTCGGCCATTCGACGATGTCGGCCTCTGGACGACCCAGGGGGCGCAGCTTGTTCTCTTCGACAGCCGCACGGTAGAAACCGTCGAGACCCTCGTTGACGGCGTGTTCCAGGACAGCGGCCTTGCCGACGCGCTGGTCGATGATGGCCGGCGGGATCTTTCCCTTACGAAAACCGGGGATGTTGATGTCCTCGGCGATGTGGCCGTAGGCGTGGGTGATGGCTGGCTTCAGCTCGTCGGGGCTCACCGTGATGGTGAGCTTGGCGCGCGTGGGGCTCAGTTTTTCGACCGTGGACTTCACTCGAGACTCTCCTGTGTATTGAAACGGTGTGCTGCGGATAATGTCGGGGCGACAGGAATTGAACCTGCGACTTCTCGCCCCCAAAACGAGCGCTCTACCAAGCTGAGCTACGCCCCGGATCTACTTCGACCCATCGATACTGCTTTGTTGGGGAACCAATCTGTTGGCGGAAGCGAAAGCTCACGACAGGCGGATTGACCTCGCCCAGTCTAATGCACGCCGTTCGAACGGATGCGCCCGCACTGGCAAACGTCCCCCGGTTTCCTGTACTAGGATACTCGAGTGCTCAAATATTGAGCCTGGGGACGTAGCTCAATGGTAGAGCCTGAGTTTTCCAAACTTATGACGCGGGTTCGATTCCCGTCGTCCCCTCCCTTGTTCGGTCAGTCGTTTCGGCTGCGGCTGTGACCGTCACCCCACGAAGAACCGTGTCCGCTGCTGTAGTGGAGGCGGTTCTTTGTGCGCACCTTAGAGCGAGAAGGCCTTGACGATGTTGATCACCGCGGGGGTCAGCAGCACGATGAACAGCACCGGCAGAATGCAGAAAACGAGCGGGAAGATTACCTTGACCGGTACCTTCATGGCTTGTTCCTCGGCACGCTGGCGGCGCCGCAGGCGCATCTCCCCCGCCTGCACACGAAGCACGTCGGCAATTGCAATGCCATAAGTATCGGCCTGAATGACCGATCTGGTGAAGCGGCGCAGATCGGCGGAATCGGTGCGTTCGGCGAGTGCCTGGTACGCGTCCTTGCGGGTTCGGCCTATGCTCATGTCCTGCAGGGTGCGAATGAGCTCCTCGGCCAGCGGCCCTGACCCGTTTGTTCCGGCCTTGCTCATGGCTGCTTCGAACCCGAGACCGGCTTCGACCGAGATGGTCATCTGGTCGAGCGTGTCGGCGAGCGCGTTCTGCATGGTCGCTTGACGTTCCTGACCATGGCTATAGAGCACCAGGTCTGGCACGAAGAAGCACAGCACGACCAATAAGCTGCCGAGCAGAATGCGTAGCGGAATCGGGTCATTGCTGATCCACAGCACGGCGAGCAGGAGCCCGGCACCGGCCAAAGCTGGTTTGGCCATAAAAATCTTGTCGAGGGTCCACGCTGCCGGGCGGCCGGCCAGGTTGAGACGATGTTCGAGAAATCCCAGATACCCCTTCGGCGCAAAATTCCGGCCAGAAGCGACCCAACCCGTGCGCGAAGTCAGCAGCCCGGGGCCGCTCATTCCGGGCAGCGCGGTGACGGCGTCGGCGACGGGATCGGTTCGGCGTGAGCCGACCAGAATAGCCACGAGCGCGGCGAGGCCACCCGCCACGGCGAGGGCCGCGAAAAAGGCGAGCAGTGTCGACATCCGCTTCTCCTTAGAATTTCACTTTGACGACGGCCATCATCCAGAGCGACCCGACAATGAGCAGGACGGCGGCCACGATGAGCGCGATGATGCCGAATATGTTGCCGAGGAACCCGTTGAAATAGTTGGGCTGGGTGATGACCAGAAAGGCAAACACTCCGATCGGCAACAAGACGAGCACCCACGCGGAGAGTTTTCCCTCGGCGGCGAGCGCCTTGACCTGGCGCCGAACCTGATTGCGTTCCCGAATGGTGTGTCCCACCTGGCCGAGCACCTCTGAGAGGTTGCCACCAGCCTCCCGGTTGATCGAGATAGCCTGGGCCACCCACTGAAAATCGTCACTGCGCATGCGTACAGCGGTGCTCTCGAGCGCATCGCTCAGGTCACGGCCGATGCGCGTTTCGTTCACAATGCGCGCAAATTCGTCGGAGGTGGGCTGTTCTGTTTCGTGAGAAACGGCATCCACTGCCCGCATCAGGCTGTGCCCGGCGCGCAGTCCGCCGGCCAGAAGACTGAGGGATTCGTCCAGCTGATCGGCGAATTTGGCGCGTCTGCGCCCGGTTCGCAGCCGCAGCCATACCTTGGCTCCGACGACGGCCAGCGCCGCGAACAGAGTCATGATCGGGAGCACCCAGATAGTGCCCTCACTGAGCAGCAGACCCAGCAGGGCTGACACTGTCGCAGCCGAGATCACCATGAGCATGAAACCGGATGGCTGCAGTCGGATTCCGGCCTGCTCCAGTTCCGACGCGGTGAACGGCACCACGTTGCGTCGCCGAATGACCCGGTCGATCGCCCCGACCGTGCGATCGGTGAGCCTGGTCAGCCCGGAGGCTTGCACGGCCCCCGGAGCGCGGCGGCGATCTAACGGCACCCGCAACATCGGCGGCGCGATGACGAGAAACACGACGACGAGCATCGCGACGACAACGCAGAGCACGCCGATCGCAAAGGTCGCGGTGTTCATCGCAGCGCCTTCGTGCTTCGCGTCAGCAGGTCGGCCTGGAACACGCTCGGGTCCAGGGCGATACCGAGGTCGCCGAAACGTTCGGCAAACCGTGGGCGAACGCCGGTGGCAACGGCGCGACCGAGCAGGTTTCCATCGGGATCGACCCCGGCGTGATGGTCGAACACGAACACGTCCTGCAGGGTAACGATCTCGCCCTCCATGGTTTGCACCTCTGTAACGTGGGTAATGCGCCGGGAACCATCTTTCATTCGACTGATCTGCACGATCACGTCGATGGCGGCGGAAATCTGTTCCCGGATCGCTCGCACCGGCAAGTCCATACCCGCCATGAGCACGAGCGTTTCCAAGCGGGCGATGGCATCGCGCGGAGAGTTGGAGTGCACCGTGGAAATCGATCCCTCGTGACCGGTGTTCATGGCCTGAAGCATGTCGAGGGTCTCGCCGCCGCGACACTCACCGATGACGATGCGGTCGGGGCGCATGCGCAGGGAGTTGCGTACGAGGTCGCGAATGCTGACCTCGCCCTTGCCCTCAATGTTGGCGGGGCGCGACTCTAACCGAATCACGTGCTCCTGCTGCAGCTGCAGCTCGACGGCATCCTCGATAGTCACGATGCGCTCGTGCTCGGGAATGAACCCGGACAGCACGTTGAGCAGTGTCGTCTTGCCGGTACCCGTGCCACCCGACACGATGATGTTCAGCTGCCCCTTGACGCAGGCGTCGAGCACCTGGGCCATCTCGATACTCATCGTTCCCAACCGGATGAGGTCGGTGACCGTGAACGGTTCGCGCGCGAATTTGCGAATGGTGAGGGAGGAGCCGTCCACGGCGAGCGGCGGGATGATGGCGTTGACGCGTGAGCCGTCGGCGAGGCGGGCGTCAACGAGCGGTGACGATTCGTCAATGCGTCGACCGACCTTGGACACGATGCGCTCGATCACCCGACGCAATTGGGCCTCGCTGGTGAAGCGCGTATCGCTGCGGGAGAGCCTGCCGAAACGTTCCACCCAGATGTGCTCGTGCCCGTTGACCATAATCTCGGTCACGGTGTCATCGTCGAGCAGCAATTCAAGCGGCCCGTAGCCGAGCACATCGTCGCCGATCTCATTGATCAGGCGGGCCCGCTCATCGGAGTTGAGCGGCACCTGCTCGTCGGTGACGATATTGCCCAGCTCGGTGCGCGCGTAGCTGTGCAGCTGCTCTTCGGTGAGGCTCGAATCGTTGAGCCGAAACCCAATGCGCTCGAACAATTCTTGGGCGGCCCGCTCCTTGATGTCGGCGAGCGGATCGACGGCGATCGGCGCCAATTCAACTGGTGGGGCGGTGCGGGCCGCCGGCACGACGCCGTCGTCAGGCACGCTTGGCAGCGGATGCAGCGGTGCGGTGCGGTCGACGCGGGGCAGCGGACCGTCGCGCAGTGCGGCGTCCATTCGTTCATTGAGTCTCATGAGACAACCACCCTCTTGTGTAGCTGAAAGGTTTTCTTCGGGGCACCGGCGTCAAACCGTGCGACCAGCTTGTCCAGCGCGCGCGTGACGGGATTGCGCCCGCCCTCCTGCAGCACCGGTACGCCGCGATTTGTCGACACCGAGACCAGGGTAGAGCGCGGAATGGCGATGTCGACCGGCACTCCGATCGTCGCCTCGACGTCCCGAACGCTCAGCCCACTGCGCCGATCGGCGAGGTTGAGCACGACGTGACGCTGCGGCGGCATAATGCCGATGCGCTCGAGCACGGCGAGCTCTTTGCGCAACCCCCGGGCGCTGGGCACCGTCATGTCGCAGAGGAAGACGGCATCGGTGGCCAGTTCCAGAGCAGCAAGGGCATGATCGCCAAGGCCCGGCGCCGTGTCGATGATGATGTACCGAAACACGTCGGCGAGTTGATTGATGAGATGACCGAGCTGTTCCCCGGTGACGCGATCGCCGGCATCCGGCTGGTCGGAACCGCACACCGTGTAGAAGCCGCTCGGATGTGCGGTCAGCGACGACTTGAGCACCATGAGGTCGTCGACGGCGCTCCCCAGAACGACGTCGGGCAGGGTCAGCGTCGGTTCCAGGGACAGCGCCATGGCAACGTCTCCGAATTGCACGTCAGCATCGATGAGTACGACGGAGTGCGGGGCCAGCCGGGCGAGTCCGACGGCGAGGTTCGTGGCGACCGTGGTTTTGCCGAGGCCGCCCTTCGGGGCGACGACCGCGATAATGCGTCGCCGCGGTGCGCTGCCAGCCGGAGGAAGGTCTTGTGCCGCCGGCTGGAAACTCGTCGCCGCTGCCGGGCCGACGGGTTCATCAGGCATTTCGATGACCACCTGGTCGGGTACGGGGCTTACTCCGCCGAGGCTACCCTGCGGGAGCGGCCCGAAACTCTGCATCTGCCTCACCGGAACAGCTCCGACCCATCGACGACCCGGGATCCTGCCTCGGAGGCCATGTCGGGTTCGATCGTGAGCCAGACCGTTCCAAACTGCTGGCCCCAGACCAAAGACTCGATGTCAGGAGTGGTGCGAGCCAGGGTGACCATGATGACGCTCACCGGGGCAGCGTCGGCTCCGGCGTCGGGCGTCGTGGTGGTGCCGGCCTGCACTGCCGTGACCAGTACCTTGTGGAAGACCTGCTTGCTCAGCAGAACTTCCGTTCCGTCGACAGTTTTGGTCGCGGTGATCACCACCCCCACGGTGTCGCCGGCTTTGAGCACGCCGCCCACGACTCGCTCCAGCGGTAGGGCGAGGGTGAGAACCTGCATGCCGTCCGGAACCTTGACGTCACCGCGGGCGGCGAGGTCGGCCGCTTCGACCCAACGGGAACTGATCAGCTGCTCGCCGGGCACGAGCGCGGCATCCGCTACCGTGCCGGCCAGTGCGCTGAGTTTGGTCACCCGGCCGGGAACGGCGGCCACCGCAGGAATCTGCTTCTCTTCAATGAACGTGGTGATGTCTTCGGCCTTGGTGCCCTGCGGAATCTGAGTCGTCACGACGAACACGGAGACCAGGGCTGCGCCGTCGGCGGCTCGGGCATCGGCACCACGCACGTAGCCAGTGAGCGCGAAGGTGCCCACAAGGGCCAAGACGATCGCGACGATCGCACCGATGAGTCGAGTCTTCATGGCATCTCCTATTTGGTCAGTCTGACGACGAAGCCGTTGAGCGTCGGGCCACCGAGCACGAAGTCGGGGTCGACTTCGACCCATCGTTCGAATTTGCCCTGGATGAATCGAGCGTTACCGGCACAGGCCTTGGCCTTGTCGTCCATACACGCCGGAGCAGCCGGGTCAACGTTGTTGAGCAGGGACCCATTGCCGAACTTCCAGCCGGTCACCGTGAACGAGGCAAAAGCGTAAATGTGGAAGGTTCCCTTGCCGCCCGGATTGGTCGAGGCGTCGAAGACAGGGATAAGGACGGTCTGGTTCTCGAGTCCGGCGAGCACTTCGTTACAGTACTTTGGCGGATCGTTGCCGGGGTTGCTACCAACGCTCGCGTCCGCAAGGTCTACTTGAGTCTCACAGGTGTTGGCGAGCTGGTCGAGCCATCCGAAACCGCCGGGAATGTCCGGGCTGGATGGTGTTTTCTTGCAGGTCTTATTCTCGTCGTAGCGAATTGTGACGAGGCCCGGTGTCGGCAGAAGTCCTGTGGCCAGAAATTCACAATACGACAGTGCCAGCGGAAACACCGGCCCGGACTGGGGCCCACCCCAGGTCGCGGTTGCTGCCGCTTTGACCGTAGTCGAGTCTGTACCGATCATGCGGGCAAACGGATGGCTGAGCGCGTTCGCCCCCGACGTCTCGCGCGTACTTGCTTCGACGCGAACGCTGGTGGTGGGGGGGACGCTGCTGGTGGTGTGAAATGTCGGCGTCAGAACGTTGGAGGTGCCGTCGTTGGAGTTGGCGTCCGCAAAGGAATCTGCCTGCGTCACGGCCGTGGTCGGGGAGTTGCACAGGCCGTCGATTGCGCAGTTGCGGGCGATGGAGAGTGCCGCCGCATCCGCACCGTTCTGCAGTTGGGCTTTTTCGGCGTAAAGGGCGCCGACGTCGATCGCGATCGCCAAGAACCCCAGCAGGGGAATCATGAGGATGCCGACCATGACGGCGCTGGAGCCGCGCTCGGCGCGTAGCAGATGATTTAGCCACCGCACAGCATGACTCCTGTCCCAGTCAGCGGTATCGATGTGTATGGCAAGTAACCCGAGATGAGATCGACCGTGTACGTGACCTTGACCTTGACGGTCAAACCGGCCGCACAGCTGCTTGGGGTGACGGTGACTTCGGCCGGAGTGAGGGGTACGGACGGAGCAGCCTGAAGAGTGGCTGCCTTCGCGTTGGCAACCGCACCGCCGACGTCTGTAGGCTGGTGAATCGCCATCGAACGGGCACCCGCACGGGCGGCGCCGGTGAGCGAAATCTGTATGTTGTACAGCCGGCCGAACTCGATGATGAAGAAAATAAGAATGATCAGAATTGGCAGTACCAGCGCGAACTCCACCGCTGCGGCGCCACGTTCACCGGAATGCAGGCGCATCAGTCGTCGACGTAACTCCAACATCGCAGGTCCTTTCTGCTTGCGCGGCGGCGACTTCCCTGAGGAGGCCGCCGCCGAACAACACCATCGTGGCGTGCGGTCGGGCGATTAGCCGACCGCTTCGATAAAGCTAAGGAGCTACTACCGGGGCGTTGATTTCGCCGGCGACTCCATCGAAGAGGGCTTGCAGGTTGCCGCCGAGCAGGGTGACGCCGGCGATGATGGCAACGGCGATGAGCGAGACCATGAGGCCGTACTCCACTGCGGTCGCGCCCTTTTCTTCTGAACGCAGGCTGTTGGCGAATGCGGAAATCTGGGTGAAAAACTTCATGTCGGGTCGTCCATTCTGTGAGAAATCAGCCCAGGTGCCGATCAATACCTGAAAGTTACTTGCTATGAGAATTGCTCACAAACACCCAAAATGGGACTGGTCAACCGCGCAGGGGTAGGCAATAATGTTGAGCCGAAAAAAGTACCGTGTAATTCAGCAGCCCTGCGGCTCAGCAGCTGATTGGCTCAGCACCTAATCGGCTCAGCGCCTAATCGGTGTAGTGGCCGTGGGTCGTGCTGACCGGGCGCGGCCCGCTTCCCACGGCCAGGTTCTCTTGCGGAACGATGACGTCGTGTGCGGTCGGCGGGGTGCCGGCTTGCTCACCGGGCTTGACCACGACGAACTGGCCCATCATTCCGGCATCTTCGTGGGCAAGCATGTGGCAGTGGAACATATACGGAAAGTCCGGATCGGTATATTCCGCGAACTGCATGATGAGTTCGTAGCGCACACCGGGCTCGAGATAGATCGTGTCCTTCCAGCCCGAGAGTTCGGCCGACGGTAGCTCGGTACCCACCCGCAGTACCTGAAACTGCATGGCGTGAACGTGAAAGTTGTGTGGCAACGGCATGGCATTATCGACGGTCCACACCTCGGTGGCACCGGCCTCGACGGTCTCGTCGATGCGTGTCATGTCCATGAGCCGGTTGTTGATCGTGTAGCCGTTGAGGGTGAACGAGCGGTCGACGGAGGCATCCGCTTTCTGGAGTGGCTCGATGTTCGCCAAGGTCGTCGATACGGCGCCGATGCTGCCGAGAGTGTCGGCCGCGCGCAACTCCAGCACGTCGAGCGTGTCATCACCGGCGTTGCGGGTCGCCGCTCGGGCCGAGGTGCCGAGGTTGGGCGGGGTGGACTGCAGCTTCACAGTCTCACCCGGGATCACTTTCACGAGGATCTCGGCGCGCTCCCCCGGTGACAAGCGGATGCCGTCCATCGGTGCCGCCTCAGTGAGCAGTCCCCCATCGGTTCCGATCAGGTCGAAGGACCGGCCGTCGCTGAACCCGAAGTCGTACACGCGCGCCGACGACCCGTTGACCAGGCGCAAGCGCACCATCTCGGTCGTCACGTCGAAGTACGGCGCGAGGGTGCCGTTGACCAACAGCTCATCGCCGATCGGACCGATGTAACCACGCACGTTGCTGATGAATTGGCCCTTAGCGTCGAAGCGGCGATCCTGCACCACAACGGGTATGTCATCGACTCCGTAGCTGCGGGGCAGGTTGAGTGCGGCCTCCTCGTCGTCCTGGATCAGGAACAGGCCGGCCAGGCCCATTTCTACCTGGTGCTCGGTTGTGCCGGCGGGATGCGGGTGGTACCAGAGGGTTGCGGCGGGCTGGTCGATCGTGAAGTTCGGGCTCCACTGTGCGCCCGGCTCGACCATCTGGTGCGGGCCGCCGTCCATCTTTGCGGGCAGGTTCATGCCGTGCCAGTGCACGCTCGTAGCTTCCTGGAGGTTATTGGAGACATTGATGCGCACGTTTTCGCCGCGCTCGGCGACGAGGGTGGGGCCGAGGTAGCTGCCGTTGTAGCCCCAGGTGGCGGTGCTGATGCCCGGCACGAACTCGCTCGTTCCCTCTTGGGCGGCGAGGTCGAAGACTCGCTCACCCGCGGCATTCACGGTCGATTCGGCCAGCGGCGGGATCGCGAGCGGATTGACGAAGTCGATGCTGCCGACGGTGTCGATGACGCCGGCGCCGTTGTCGCTCGAGCAGGCGGTCAGTGCGACGGTAATGACGACCGCTCCGACGATGGCACCGCTGACGATGGTTGCAACACGCCGGAGTGGCCGGGCAAATCGACGATGGATCATGACTTTATTTTCGCAGCATGCCCGACACCCGAGTACCACGCGTGCTGGCCCCCTCACCGTGCAGCAGGAGCGGTTACGCCTGACATCGCGGGCACCAGTACAGTTTGCGGGCCGCCATATCTTCGAGCACGATGTGCGTACCGCAGACTCGGCAGGGCAGGCCTTCGCGTTTGTAGACCCAGTGCCGATGGGCCCGACTCCTCATGGCGCGCCGGTACCCGGCGCCCTCGAGCTTGTCCATGGTCATCATCTGGCCAGTGGCAACACCTTTATGCAAGAGGTGGGCCCAGTCCTGCCACAGCGCGCGCACGGTTTCGTCACTGAGTGACTTGGCGGGAGTGTGCGGGTTGAGACCGGCACGAAAGAGTATTTCGGCACGATAGACGTTGCCGATTCCGCTGACCACGCTCTGGTCCATCAACAGCCGGCCGATCGGCGTGGGTTTTTTTCGCACGACAGAAACGAAGCGTTCCTCGGCCGCGGGGGTGTTCTCCAGTTCCGGATCGGGTCCGAGCCTGGCGATCACAGCGTCGACCTGAGCCGGGTCGAGCACCTCACACGCCGTCGGTCCACGCAGGTCGGCGCACACCGTGTCGGTGAGCAGCCGCACCCGTACCTGGCCGACCGGTTCGGGGGGAAAGATATCGACGGGCTCGATCTCCTTTTCCTGCTCGGACATGCGCACCCGCGTGCGCCGCGGCGCCCCGATACTGAAGATCGAATTTTCACCATCGGCGTCAAAGGTCGCGGCCTCGGCCCCCGCCGCGACCTTGGTGCCGTGCTGATTGGTCTGGCCCATCCGGCCGTTGGCCGACGCCATCGTGGCATCCATGAGCACCTCGCCGCTGAAATCCCAGGCGCCATACAATCCCAAGTGGATGCGCAACCACAATCCGTGATCAAACTCCAGAAACATCTGCTTGCCCACGGCGCGAGCATCTGTCACCGAATGTCCGCTGAGCTGGGTGGCGCCAGTCGCGAACCGGCCCTGCGGCGAGCTGACCGTCACGCGGTGGCCGATGAAATTGCGCTGAAACTGGCGGGTGATGCGATGAACGGAGTGACCCTCTGGCACCTCAGTTCACCTGCCGTCGACGTTTTTCCCGGCGATGGTTCCGGTTCGCTCATACTCGCCGAGCTGACGGATGCGCCGCGTGTGCCGTTCCTCATCACTGAACGGCTCGGCAACAAAGGCATCGATAAAGCTCGTGGCCTCCGCGATCGTGTGCTCCCTGGCCCCGATGGAAATGACGTTGGCGTCGTTGTGCTCACGAGCGAGCCGGGCCGTGCTGAGATTCCAGACGAGGGCTGCTCGGGCTCCGGATACCTTGTTGGCGGCGATCTGTTCGCCATTGCCCGAACCGCCGAATACGACGCCGAGCGCTTCGATACCGGACTCGCGGTCGTCGACGGTTGCCTGCGCGGCGTTGATGCAGAACGCCGGGTAGTCGTCGAGGGCGTCATAGGTCCGGGGGCCGTGGTCGATGACCTCGTGACCGGCCGCACTCAGGTGCGTGATCAGGTGGTGGCTGAGGTCGAGACCGGCATGGTCCGTGGCGATGTGGATGCGCATGTGATCAGTCTATTTAGTGCTGGCGACTGGGGTGAAAATTGGTTCGCGGGTACGACTGCGCTTGAGCTCGAAGAACCCGTCGTAACTCGCGAGCGCCACGACGCCGTCCCATAGGGCCAGTGCGGCGTCCCCCATGGGTGCCGGTGAGATGACTGGGCCGAAGAACGCCACACCGTTGACCGCGATCACCGGGGTTCCGACGTCCTGGCCAACCCGATTGATGCCGTCGAAGTGGCTCGCGCGCATTTGGGGGTCATACTCCTCACTGTCGGCGAAGGCCGCGAAGCTGGCGGGCAGGCCCACCTCGGCGAGCGCTGCGGGAATGACCTCGTCGGGATTGTTGCTACCGCCCGGGTGAATCTGGGTGCCGAGCGCGTCGTACAGCGCCTTGACCATCGGCTGGCCGTGCAGTTCGGCAGCGGCGGCCACGAGTCGGGTGTACTTGAGCGCCCGCGGAAAGAATGCCGCATATTCCGCGCTCACATCCTGGTTTTCGTTGAGTACAGCGAGGCTCATCACGTGCCAGGTCACGTCGAGATTACGCAGGCGCGCAACCTCGTCCACCCAGCGCGAAGTCATCCAGGCCCAGGGGCACGAGGGGTCAAACCAGAAATCTACGGAATCAGTCATACCTCCAGCCTAAGCAGAACTCGCGGGGCCCTCCCCGCTACCGAGATTTGCTATTTAGGCAATGCCCCCATTTAGGGGTACTCTTGTCCAACTGAAAAAACTGCACCACGCAGTACATCCTTGACTTCGCAGCACAATATCTCCACGAGAGAAATTTCATGCCCACTGACCGAAGTACATCCAACCCGAATCTCGACGCCACAAACGCCTCGACCGGGAGGAAAAAGCCCGCGAGACCCTTGCGCCGCCGACGCATCGCCGTGTCCGACGTGAACGTCGTCGACAAACCCATCATGAAGCGTGCCCTCGGTGGCACCATCGTGGGAAACACCATGGAGTGGTACGACGTCGGTATCTTCGGTTACCTGATCACCACGATGGGTCCGGTCTTTCTGCCGGAGGCGGACGCATCCGTGCAAACCCTGTTTCTGCTCGGAACCTTTGCCGCTACCTTTTTCGCCCGCCCACTCGGCGGCGTGTTCTTCGGTTGGCTGGGTGACCGCATCGGCCGGCAGAAGGTGCTCGCCACGACGCTGACGCTGATGGCCGCCTCGACCTTTGCCGTCGGTATCCTTCCCGGTTACGCCCAAATCGGCGTCTGGGCAGCGGTTCTGCTGGTGTTCGTCAAGCTCGTACAGGGGTTCTCAACCGGTGGCGAGTACGCGGGGGCGACAACCTTCGTCAGCGAGCACGCGCCCGACACACAGCGCGGTTACTTTGCGAGTTTTCTCGATATGGGCAGTTACCTCGGTTTCGCCATCGGTGCCTCACTCGTCTCGGTACTCCAGCTCACGCTCGGGCAGTCGGTCATGGAGGAATGGGGCTGGCGGGTTCCGTTTCTCATCGCCGGGCCGCTCGGCCTGGTCGCAATCTACTTCCGGTTGAAGATCGACGAGTCGCCCGCCTTCCAGGCCACTCTCGACGCCCAGGAGGAAGCGCAGAAGAATCCCATCGGCGCCACGGCGGACACCCCGAAGAGCCCGATCGCCATATTCAAGGCGTATTGGCGCAACATCATCATCGCGATGATCCTCGTCGCCGCCGCGAACACGGTGGGCTACGCCCTCACCTCGTATATGCCCACCTATCTAACCGAGAACAAGGGCTACGACGAATTGCACGGCACAGCACTGACAATTCCTATTCTCGTCGTCATGGCCCTGTGCATCCCGCTGGCGGGTCGCCTGTCCGACCGCATCGGGCGCCGACCGGTGCTGTGGATCGGAGCAATCAGCACGGTCGTACTGGCCTACCCGGCGTTTTTGCTGATCGGTATCGGCGACGTCTGGTCGACTCTGCTCGGCCTGGCGTTCATCGCGTTCCCGGTCACGTTCTACGTCTCCAACCTCGCCTCCGCCCTGCCTGCCTTGTTTCCGACGGCGAGCAGGTACGGTGCCATGGGTATTTCGTACAACTTCGCCGTAGCCATATTCGGCGGGACCACACCATTCATCATCGCGGCGCTCATTGTGGGCACCGGCAATGACATGATGCCGGCGTTCTACCTGATGGGCACGTCGTTCATCGGTGCGATCGCCATCTTCTTCCTGCGGGAATCGGCCAACCGTCATCTTCCTGGCTCCATGCCGAGCGTGAACAGCGAAGAGGAAGCGCATGAACTCGTCAAAACGCAAGATGACAATCCCCTGCTCGATACCGACCAGATGCCGTTCGACCACACCTTCGAGCCGCCGACCAGCGCCATTCCGGCTCAGGAATCGACGAAGGTGTAGTGCTTCCCGGTATCTGTTCGCCGGGCCCAGTCGATGATCAGGTGGAGGCGCGCGCGCAACGCGCCTCCACCTGACAAATAAGGAAGGCATGAAACAGCCAGTTCCAGGACTTCTCCCCGTGGGATCTCGGACCTGGTCGGAGTGCGTTCGAATGGGCTTTTCGTACGGGCGCCGTCGTTTCGCTGACGCAGATGATCCCAGTCGGTCCGCGTAGGATTCTCTAATGACTTCCGCGCCCACTACCGCCGCCGAGTCGGCAGCACCGGCTACCGAGTTCGCTGGAATCGATCCACAGGATCTCGCCGTCACCCTCCGCGTGCTCGCCTCCCTGGCCGACATCGATCCGGACAGCCCCGACTTCGTCACCGTGCGCCAGGCCACTGCCAAGATGTTCAAGTCGGTCAAGATGGTGCGTCGCATCGAGAAACGCGCGGTCATCGCCGACGCCGATCGCAGCGTCATCGCGGCCACCGCCACTGGCGCGCCCACCCGCATCGACGACGAGACCCGGGGCGCCCAGCTTTCCCTCGGTACCAGCGCGGCGACCGCCGGTGAGCTGCTTGTTCCGCGCGCCTGCTATATCTGCAAGCAGAAGTACACCGTGGTCGACGCGTTCTACCACCAGCTTTGCCCGAGCTGCGCTCTCTCCAGTCACGCCAAGCGTGACGCTCGGACCGACCTCACCGGCAAACGCGCACTGCTCACCGGCGGCCGTGCCAAGATCGGCATGTACATCGCACTCCGCCTGCTGCGCGACGGCGCCCACACCACCGTCACGACCCGGTTTCCGCGCGACGCCGTTCGCCGCTTCGCCGCCATGCCCGACTCCAAGGACTGGCTGCACCGCCTGCGCATCGTCGGAATCGATCTGCGCGACCCGGCCCAGGTGATCGCCCTGGCTGATTCCGTCGCTGCCCAGGGTCCGCTCGACATTCTCATCAACAATGCAGCGCAGACCGTGCGACGCTCGCGCGGCTCGTACTCCCCCCTGGTCGAGGCCGAGGATGCTCCGCTGCCCGACGGTCCCCTGCCCGAGATCGTGTCGTTCGGGCACACCAATGATGCGCACCCGCTCGCCCTGGCTGCGTCGGTCTCCGGGCATCCGCTGCTCGCGGCCGCGTCCGGCGCCGGCGCGCTCACAGCGGACGACCTTACCCGGCTGGCTCTCGCCGCCGGGTCTTCGTCACTGGAGCGTCTTGCCGCCGGCACCGCCATTGACGCCGGCGGGCTTGTTCCCGACCTGCACGACGTGAACAGTTGGACGGCCAACGTCGAAGACGTCGATCCGCTCGAGATGCTCGAAGTTCAGCTGTGCAACACGACCGCACCATTTTTGCTGGTGAGCCGTCTGCGCGGCTCGCTCACGGCATCCGCTGCCCGTCGTACCTACATTGTGAACGTGTCAGCGATGGAGGGCGTCTTCGGTCGCGGCTATAAGGGCCCTGGCCACCCGCACACCAATATGGCCAAGGCAGCGCTGAACATGCTCACGCGTACGAGCGCCAAGGAGATGCTCGATGATGGCATTCTCATGACGAGCGTCGACACCGGCTGGATCACGGACGAACGGCCACACCCGACCAAGGTGCGCCTGGCCGAGGAGGGCTTTCACGCGCCGCTCGACCTGGTTGACGGCGCAGCCCGGGTCTACGACCCGATCGTGCGCGGCGAGGCCGGCGAAGACCTCTACGGCGTCTTCCTCAAGGACTACCAGCCCGGCGCCTGGTAACATCGGGCCGTCGGCGACTGGATCATCGACTCGTCGACGCGGACATCGCCCTGACCGCGTTGGTCGGCTCCGATCCGGCCGCGCTTCGGGGCGTATCGAACCCGCAATTCGGGCGTAACACGGCCCAGCTCGAAATCATGGCCGAGTCGCCGCACACGGTCACCGGTTTTCTCGAGCACCTGCGCGCACGCATGATCGAGCACAGCGTGCTGCGCGGACAGGTGCTCTCGTTCGTGCAAACCAATGACGGAGCCGGAGCCGGAGCCGGAATCACCTTTCTGGAACGACCCGTCGTAGCGACGGCCACCATCGTGCTGCCGGAGGGTATCCTCGGCACCATCACCGACCACGTCATCGGAATCGGCGAGCAGCTCCAATCCGCATCCTTCGGCTGGGCGACCGGTAGCGCGGCGCCGTTGTCAGCGGGGCCGTCGACCGAGCCGCCCGCCGAGTCACCCGAGCCAGTGCAGGCTGCGACCATGCGGCTGGGTCAAGGCAATTGGCTCGCCGTCCAGGGCAAGAATGAAAGCGGATTCCTTCGCCGGAGCCTTTCCAAGCCGCTCCAGTACCCCCGGCACCACACTCTGCCCCTCGTTCGATAGCCAGCGCACCGGCAGTCGGGTCATCTGCGCGGCGAACCGATTGCGGTCCCGCTCGTTCAGGTAGGCGAGCACCGCGGTGTGGAACACGACAACCGTTGCCTCGGCCGGTGCCCGGGTGACGAGCGCCTCGATCTGGTCGTTCAGGTCCCCCGGTACGATCTCGACCGTCTCCTGGTGGGCCACGGCAACCGCGGCGCGCAGCCGGGAGCGACGGTCGTCGTGCTCCGGCCAAATCAGCGCCTCGAGCCAGGCCACGTCCGCGTCGCTGTGCACGTCGAGCGGGTGAAGGTCGATTCCGGCCCGCCACACGATGTCGGGCATCCGCTCGGGCAGCGGCACCGGGCCGGTGACGGCGCAGTCCAGAACGACCGGGCTGGGGCCGTCGGTCGGGTGCAGCATCCACTCGCCGCCATCAGCAGACCGATACCGGTAGCTGTACCGATCGGGGTGCAGGCAGAGACCGGCGGATGCCCCCACTTCGATTATCGCGAGCGGCCCGGCGAGCGCCGCCAGGGCCGGTAACAACGCAGCGCACCGACCGGGCTCATTGGTCTGGGTGGCGTGGGTCAGGCAGGTGGCGGCGACGAGCGCCCAGTGCTCGCGCAGCCAGGCCGCGAAAGCCGGGTACTCCCCGGCAACAGCCCCGTGCAACCGGGCCGCGCTGAACACCAGGTTCGGTTGCCGCTTGACCGGCGGCAGCAGATCGATCAGGGTCACGATCTCAGGATCAGCCGCAACCCCAGCGGCCCAGCGTTCGTAGCAGGTGCTCATTCCGCGGGCTTCAACCTCGGCGAAGGCCCGGTAGCGTTCAGCGGTCGCGACGCCGGGATCGGTGCTCGCTCTCATGCCCACATCCTAATCATGGCTAGGCTTGCGGGGTGCGTTGGCGCCACGAGCGCCGAAGCTGCACCGTTCCAAATGGAATCCGTCGCGAATCGAATCGTGAATCGAATTGGAGAATTAAGTTGCCTGGAGAGAACCTCACCCGCCTGGAAGCGTCCGAGCGCGCCGCGCTCGTCACGGTAGCGAGCTACAACGTTGTACTCGACCTCACTACCAGCCCCACCACATTCGGCAGCACCACCACGGTGCGCTTCAACGCCACCCCCGGCGGCTCGACCTTCATCGACGCCATCACAGCGCAGGTGCATTCGGTGACCCTCAACGGTGCCGTGCTCGACCCGGCCGTCGTGAGCGACGGAATCCGCATCCAGCTCGACGGCCTGCAGACCGAGAACGAGCTCGTCGTCGTCGCCGACGCGCTCTATACCAACACCGGTGAGGGCCTGCACCGCTTCGTCGACCCGGTCGACAACGAGGTTTACCTGTACAGCCAGTTCGAGGTACCCGACTCCCGCCGCGTGTTCGCGGTGTTCGAGCAGCCTGACCTGAAGGCAAAATTCTCCTTCACCGTCACGGCGCCGAGCGAGTGGCAGGTCGTCTCCAACTCCACCACGCCCGAACCCATCGATGCCGGCAACGGCGCCAGCACGTGGGCGTTTGCGCCCACCCACACCATCTCGAGCTACATCACCGCGCTCATCGCCGGCCCGTACGCCGTCGTGCGCAGCGAACTCGTCTCAAGCGACGGACGCACCATCCCACTTGGCGTGTTCAGTCGCAAAAGCCTCTCGGAGTACCTCGACGCCGACTACATCCTCGAGAAGACCCGCCAGGGCTTCGCCTACTACGAGGAGAAGTTCGGATATGCGTACCCCTTCGACAAGTACGACCAGCTGTTCGTGCCGGAGTTCAATGCCGGCGCCATGGAGAACGCAGGCGCCGTCACCTTCACCGAAACCTATATCTTTCGCTCCAAGGTGACCGACGCCGTCAAGGAACGCCGGGTTGTGACGATTCTGCACGAGCTTGCCCACATGTGGTTCGGCGACCTCGTCACGATGACCTGGTGGAACGACCTCTGGCTCAACGAGAGCTTCGCCGAGTGGGCATCGACCATCGCCACCGCCGAAGCCACCGAGTGGCACGAAGCCTGGACCACCTTCGCCGTGATGGAGAAGAGCTGGGCCTACAAGCAAGATCAACTTCCCTCGACCCACCCGGTCGTCGCCACCATCCGCGACCTCGACGACGTGCTCGTCAACTTCGACGGCATCACCTACGCCAAGGGCGGCTCCGTGCTCAAGCAGCTCGCCGCTTGGGTGGGTATCGAGGCGTTCTTCACCGGCGTCGGCTCCTACTTTCAGAAGCACCAGTGGGGCAACACCGAGCTGCGCGACCTGCTCGTGGAACTCGAAGCGGCGAGCGGCCGGGACCTTCGCGACTGGGCGAAGCTGTGGCTCGAAACCGCCGGCGTCAATACCCTGCGCCCCGAGATCACCGTCGACGAGGCCGGAGTCATCACCGGCTTCACGGTGCTACAGAGCGCCGCAGCCGATTACCCCACCATTCGCCCGCACCGCCTGGCCATCGGCTTCTACACCTTCAACGACGCCCACAAGCTCGTGCGCACGCACCGGGTCGAGCTCGACGTCGACGGCTCGCGAACGGATGTCCCCGCCCTCGTCGGTCGCCAGCGTTCCGACCTGATCCTGCTCAACGACGACGACCTCAGCTACGCCAAGGTTCGCCTGGACCCGGCCTCGCAGGCGGTGGCGCTGGAACATCTCTCCGCCATTGAGAGCCCGCTCGCCCGCGCTCTGGTCTGGGGTTCGGTCTGGGACGCCACCCGCGACGCTGAAACCACGGCGCGCGACTTCGTGCGCCTGGTGCTGAACAACGTGGCCACCGAAACCGAGTCAACCACGCTGCGCACCGTACTCGGCCAGGTCGTCCTCACAGCGAACTACTACGTCGGCCAGCCACACCGCGCTGCCGTCACGACCGAGGTCGCCGCGGCACTGTGGACGCTGGCCCAGAATGCTGTGGCCGGCAGCGACGCCCAGTTCCAGTTCGTGAAGTTCTTCGCCGCCGTTGCGACCAACCCAGCCGACCTCGAGAACGTAGCTGCCCTGCGGTCGGGCAGCACCGTGCTCAAGGGCCTCACGGTCGATACCGACCTGGCCTGGGAGTTGCTCACCGCCCTTGTGGCCGGTGGACGCGCCGACGCCACTGAGATCGACGCGGCGCTCACGGCCGACAACACGGCCACCGGCGCCCAGTCGGCCGCCCTGGCTCGGGCCGCCCTCCCCACCGCCGACGGCAAGCTCGCCGCCTGGTCGTCACTCATCGACGTTGACACGGCAGCGACGACCATCGTGCGCACGACGGCCGCCGGGTTCCTGCGGGTCAACGACGCAGCCCTGCTCGAGCCGTTTGTCGCGACCTACTTCGAGATGCTGCAGCGCGTGTGGGAGGCGCGTAGCTTCTCGATCGGCGAGAAGCTCGTCATCGGTCTCTACCCGGCGCCGCTAAACAACCAGGCCCTCGCCGACGCGACCCGGGCCTGGCTCGATGCGAACCCGGAGCCGGCAGCGCTTCGCCGCCTCGTGGTCGAGAACCTGGCCGGAGTCGAGCGATCGCTGAAGGTACAGGCGCGCGACGCCGACTAGCCGTCGGCAGGGAACACCATGAAGCCCGCAGCCAGCCGACCACTGGCCGCGGGCTTCACGCATCCCGTGAGGTTCACAGCAAACTCCACGATTACCGAGAGGATGCCACTGCCTGCGGTGCCGAGACCGGTCTGCGGCGACCGCGTGTCGCAGGCGTCGATACCGTGGCCGGGGTCACTTCCCGGGTTCCACAAACGGCCTCTCGGTAGACTGGTCTGGATATGAACTGGAACACCTTCTGGACTGACCTCGGCGCCCACTTCGCTCAAATAGCTTGGGCCGACTATGGAGGAAAAGCCTTCGCTGTCGCGATGATCATCATCATCGCTTTCGCCCTGCGCTGGGTTCTGCAGTTCGTCATTCGGCGCGTGGTGCAGCAGATCGTCTCCGGCGTCAAGAAGAATCAGAAGGTCGACGACACCCAGGCACTCAATGTGTCACCGCTCGCGGCGGTTCGCGTTGTCCAGCGCTCACGCACCCTCGGGGCAGTGCTGGCGAACATCGTGAACGTGTTCATCCTGATCACCGCCCTGTTGCTCATCGTCACGACCCTGAACAAGGACATTCTCGGTTCCTTCGCTCTGCTCACCGCCGCGCTCGGCGCCGGCCTTGGTTTCGGCGCACAAAACATCGTCAAGGATATTCTCAACGGCCTGTTCATGGTCGTGGAAGACCAGATCGGCGTGGGCGACATCGTCGACGTGGGATTCGCATCCGGTGTCGTCGAAACGGTCGGAATTCGCATCACTCAGGTACGCGACATCGATGGCACGCTCTGGTTCGTGCGCAACGGCGAGATTCTGCGGGTCGGCAACATGTCGCAGGGCTGGGCGCGCGTCATCATCGACCTCGCCATCCCCTACAGTTCCGACGTGGAGGCTGTGCAAGACGAGCTGCTGCGCGTGGCCACTGCCCTCGCCTCAAGTCGCAAGTGGCGCGCGTTCATTCTCGAAAAGCCCGAGATCTGGGGCCTCGAGTCGATCAGCGCCGAAGCCCTCGTGACCCGGCTCGTGGTCAAGACCCGGGTCTCGGCCAAGTGGGACTTCGCCCGTGACCTGCGCCTGCACATGAAGAAGGCCCTCGACGGTATGGGAGTGCCACTCACGCCGCTCAACAGCGTGGTCATGACCACCGGCGACGGTACCCTTGAGGGGTCGACCAGTGAACCGGCCGATGGCGCCCTCGATGCCGCCGAAGAGGCCGCTGCGGCCGTACCCGACGCCGTCGCCGGCGTGCGCACCGGCCCGGTCGCGGTACGCAAGCCCCGTGGGCCGCGCAAGCCCAAAAATGTTCCGGCTCCGATGAAGACGCCCGACCCTGAAGTTCGTGGGGATGGCATTGACTGACACTGAACCCACCCAACAGAAGAAAGCCGCACCACGTGACCACTGAACGACACCCCACCGATCAGCCTGCAGGCCGTGCCGACGTGTACCTGCGCGAGGGTGAGAACGGTCCCGCCGCAGTGCCCACTTTCTTCGACGAGGTCGGCGGAACCCCGTTCTTCGAAAAGCTCGTGCACGACTTCTACGTCGGGGTAGCCACCGACCCGGTGCTGAAGCCCATGTATCCCGAAGAAGATCTCGGACCGGCCGAACACCGCCTGGTTATGTTCCTCGAGCAGTTCTGGGGCGGTCCAGGAACCTACAGCGAGCAGCGCGGCCACCCGCGTCTGCGTCAGCGTCACATTCCGTTCAAGGTCAACCCGGATGCCCGCGACCGCTGGCTGGGCCATATGAAAGTCGCCGTGGACGCCGCCAATCTGCCACCGTTGCAGCGGGGAATTCTCTGGGATTATATGGAACGCGCCGCCTTCGCGATGGTGAACAGCTTCGAAGACTAGGGCGCGGCGGTACCGACAGACATCCGCGTGAGCAGCTGATGCCCGCTAGTGCACTTCAATCCGCACACTGTGCCCGCTACTTCGGGCCAATCGTGCGTCGCGGGTGAGCAGCGGGCAACGCAGCGCTTCGGCCAAAGCAATGTAGGCAGCGTCGTAGGCCGAAACAGTGTCGCGCAACTGGAACGCCCGCCGGCGCAGCGGTTCAGCCGAGGGCCACCGTCGGATCGGCAAATCTTCGAAGTCGACTAACAAGTCCTGCGCCCGAGCCGCGCTCAGGTGCCCGCCCAGCGTGAGGCCGCGTAAGGCGGAGACGATTTCATAATCGAGCAGGCTCGGCGCATGCAGCTCTTCAGCTGCCAGGCGGGAGCGTAGACCATCGGTACCAGCGACCGCGGTCAACGCATCAATCACAGCGGCGGCGTCGACAACGATCACGCGCCGGACCGGTCCTGCACCTCGCCAGTGCGCTCCGTTCGTGCGACCGCGAGCGCCTCGAGCGCGGACGCCTGCGCGTGTTCCGTTCGACGGGCTGCGCGTTCGAGTACCTCACTGACCGTCGGACGAGCGACCTCTCGGGAAACGAGATCGAGCAGATACGTGTTGAGGGACTCGCCTTGAGCTGCGGCCCTGGCCTTCAGCGCCCGGCGCGCTTCATCGGGCACGTTCCGAATTTGTAACAGTGAACCCATACCCGCATAATACTACTATTTTGATACATTTTGTATATACTTTGGGTGTACCCGTCCAGTCTCGCGGAAGAGCCAGTCAACATCGCTTCTGCGTGTCATCGTCACGGACACGAGAACGAGAGCCCGCACACGCTCCGGGCGACGCGCGCATCCTGTCCACAGGGCTGCGCGAATTGGCAACAGAGGCGCGAAACTAGCTACGGCGACTCGCGCACGACGCGTGAGGTCGTCGGAGGGTTTCTGCACCAGAAGGCGCGCCCGTTCCCGGACGCCGCCTCACTATCCCGTACACAATGGAGAACACCATGGAGATCGGCGCCTACAGCTTCGGCGACACTCAGCTCAACCCCGACGGCAGCTCACGCTCCACCGCGGAAGCGATCAGGAACCTGTTCGACGCCATCGTGCTGGCCGATAAGGCCGGGCTCGACTACTTCGGTGTCGGTGAGCACCACACCGTCTCGATGCCAGCCTCCTCGCCCGGTGCGATCGTCGCAGCGGCCGCCGCCGCGACGAGTCAGATCAAACTGGGCAGCGCGGCGAGCATCATCGGAACGGATGATCCGGTGCGGGTCTTCCAGCAGTTCGCCATCGCTGATGCGATCTCGGGCGGTGGCCGAATCGAGATCACCGCCGGCCGCGGCTCCTCGGTCGAGACTTTTCCGCTGTTCGGCTACGACTTGAACGACTACGACGAGCTCTACGCCCAGAAGCTCGACCTGCTCCTCACGCTCAACACCAGCGCCACCGAAAACGTGACCTGGTCGGGCACCGCACGTCCGTCGATCCCCCAGCTCGACGTCGTGCCGCGCCCGGTGCAGGGCTCACTCCCCATCTGGATCGCGACCGGCGGCAGCGCGCCGTCGTCGGCTCGTGCTGGGCGCCTCGGTCTCCCCCTCGCCTACGCCATCATCGGCGGAGAGCCGCACCGGTTCGCGCCCCTCGCCAACCTCTACCGGCAGTCAGCTGCGCAGGCCGGCCACACCGGCGACAACATCAAGGTCTCGGTGGCGACCTTCGGCCTGGTGGCCCCGACCAAGAAGGAAGCCGTCGAGCGGATGTATCCGGGCTGGGTGAACTTGAACGTGGAGATGGGTCGGTTGCGGGGCTGGCCGGTGCCGCAGCGCAGTTCCTATCTGGCTCAGGTCGATGCACCCAGCGCCTACTTCGTGGGCGACCCTGACGACGTCGCGGAACGCATTGTCGCGCTGCACAGGCACCTCGGCCACATGCGTCATTTTCTGCAGGGCGACCACGGTGGGCTCCCCCAGGAACACCTGCTCGAGTCCATCACCCTGCTCGCCACCGAGGTCAAGCCCCGCGTTGCGCGCCTGCTCGCCGCCAAGTAAGCGCGCTGGGCGACGCAGGTGGGCAGGCCTGCCAGGCCGCAATCGTCGCCATGCAACGCATCAACGTGAGCGGTGTCGGCCAGCAGCATCCTGACCAGGATCAGTTCAGCGTGCGCTGCAGACGCTCTTCGAATTCGGCCGGACGGGCGAGGATCCAGCTGCCGACCGCGATGATCACGGGTAACCCCAGAACGAGCAGGGCAACCTGGTGCCACGGCGGTGCGAAAGGCAGCAGACCGACCAGCCCGAGCTTGGTGGGCCCCAGCAGGCCGAGGATTCCGCCCAGCACCGCGCCGGTACCGGTCAACAGCACGGCCTGCCAGAAGGCGACGTTGCGGCGCAGCCCTGGATGTACGCCGACTGCACTCAGCGTCACGTCGTCGCGGCGTCCGTCAGCCCAGACGGCGGGCGGCCCGGGCAGCGGACTCGTGCGCCGCGGCCAGCTCTTCGTGTTGCGTGTCGACCTCGTCGGCGGGCGCACCGAACCGTTCGCTGAGAGTGCGGGTGGCCACGATCGTCTCGACGGTCATTCCCAAGGCATTCGCCAAAATCAGGGTCAGCGCCGGTAGCGCGTGATCGTCGAACTCCGTGGAGGTTCCCGGGTCGTAGACCGCGCCGCGAGTGGAAACGAGTACGGCCGGGCGACCAGCGAGGGGCTGCTGACTGGTCGGGTCGTCGAACGGAGCGGTCACCGTCGGCAGGTGAATGTAATCGATCCACGCCTTCAGGGTCGACGGCATCGAGTAGTTGTACAGCGGAACACCGATCAACAGCACGTCGGCCGCGACAAGTTCCGCAATGAGGAGCTGCTGCAGCGTTTCCTGCTCCGCGCTGGGGCGCGCGCCCTCCGGGCGGAGCCGTGCTGGAAAGTGCAGCGCGGCATCGGTCAGGTGGGGCAACGGTTCCCGGTGCAGATCACGGTGAACGACGGTGTGTTCATTGCTCAGACCGCGCCAGGTATCCGCGAAAGTCGCCGTAATCGCACGCGAGCGCGAGGTCACGAGGTCGGCGGACGAATCGAGCTGCAACAGTATCGGCATGCCCCACAGCCTAGGGGCATCCAACGCACCAGCCCCTGTCGCTGCTGTGGTGACTTCGGATGCAAGCGGGTTACGGCGTAGATACCACCAAGGCCGCCGGCCTGTGGAGAATCCATGATGTGGGCCGTCCGGTGACGGCCGACAGCGGCAGTCCGCCACCATCGAGTCCTCGCGACCGACAGTGCAGCCTCTAGCCGGTCAGGCCTTGAGAGTCCACGGCTTGCGTCGCACCAAAACGTGGCCGCGACTCGTGCTGAGGCGGGTCCACAGGCCCGACTCGAACAGGTGCACCGGTTCGTCGTCGGCGAGAAAGCCCAGGCTGAAGGCTGCGAAACCGGCCCCGGTCGGTACGAATTCGAGCCCATCGACCTGACGGCCCCAGACCTCAGAGCGCACGCGTTCAACGATCAACTCTCCGGTGCCCTCCGGCACGGCGGCGGCAACCTCGTCGATGCCCTTCCGAGCGGCCGCTTCGAGGTGAGATGCCGGCGTCTGGCCGTGTGGTTCCCAGCCGCCCTTCGGCGGCGAGATGCCGGTCCAGGTCACGGTATTCACCTCCAGCGGAACGGTCACGACCACCGGCACGGTGAGGTCACGCGCGGTGGATTCGAGGCGTTTGAGGCGTTCTAGCAGGGACCGCACCGGCACGACCTTGTCGAGGTCGACCGGCTCCGTCAGGGCGAAGGTGCGCAGCCCGAGCACGGTCGGGCTCGCGTCGAGCAGACCGCGCGGATAGAAAATGGCGGTGTAGACCGCGAGAACGCCCTCGGACGCCATGAGACGCACGGAACCATCGAGGACGCGGCCGGATCGTGAGAGAAACACGATCAAATCGCTGAGGGACTGGGAATCGGTAAGAGTGAATGACTGGCTCATCACCTCCTAAACTACCAAGATACGAAACATCCGCGTGCCGCGGTCGCGAACTTGCCCGAGGAGACAGCATGCACAAGCCGATGGAAGGCCTCCTGGCCGTTCTCGATCTGACCGACACCGGTGCCCGCACCAGCGAAGATATCTTCACCGGTCCGTCCCAGTGGATGCCGCTTGGCCGCGTGTTCGGCGGGCAGGTCCTGGCCCAATCGCTGGTCGCCGCGATGCGCACCGTTCCCGACGAACGCCACGTGCACTCCATGCACGGCTATTTTCTGCGTCCCGGCGATGTCAAAGCGCCGATCACCTTCTCGGTCGAGCGCATTCACGATGGTCGCTCGTTCTCCACCCGCCGCACGCAGTGCTACCAAGAGGGCGTGCCCATCCTGTCGATGATCGCCTCGTTCCAGGACGCCGATGAGGGCCTGGAGCACCACATCGAGATGCCGAAGGATATCCCCGACCCGGAGAGCCTGCCAACGGCATCCGATGCGCTTGCACACATCGATCATTCGGTGGCCCGTTACTGGGCGAGCGAGCGCCCCTTCGATATGCGGCATGTCCCCTCACCGATCTACCTCAAGGTGAACGGTGAGCACACCTCTCGCCAAGCCGTGTGGATGAAGACTTTTTCTCCTTTGCCCGACGACCCCGATCTGCACCGCGCCGCCCTGGCCTATGCCAGCGATTATTCGATCATGGAGCCGATCATGCGTCGGCACGGCATCGCCTGGTCTTCCCCCGGCCTCAAGGTCGCAAGCCTTGACCATGCCATGTGGTGGCACCGTTTCGGTCGGGTCGATGAATGGCTGCTCTATGTGCAGGATTCACCGAGCGCTCAGGGCGGCCGCGGCCTGGCCACGGGCAGTATCTTCAGCCGCGACGGCGTGCTCCTGGCCACCGTTGCGCAGGAGGGCATGCTGCGCGTCCCCATCATCCTCGAGTAACTCGAGCACCTACCAGGTCGGTGTGGATTCCAACAGCACCCGCTCGTCGGGCATCCAGCGAATATCCACACTGGCGATATCGTTCTCCGCCACACTCGTGGTGCCGGTAGCGGTGATCGTGCTTCCGGGACCAGCGATCCAGCTGGCGACGAGGGTCTCCTGCCCGTCCCGGTCGGTCACGAACAGGGCGTAGGCCTGCGGACCGAAATCGTTAGCGCTCGTGGCATAGCTGCAGTTCGCGTCGATCCGGGTGCCCCAGTCTTCGCCGGCCAGGCGAAAGGATGCGGTGAGCGGGCTGGGAACCACCGCGGCCATAGCCACGGCCGGTGCGGTAACGCTCGCGCCCGACTGTTCGAGCCACCCCGGTACGACGAGGGCAGCGGATGCCGCGATCGCAGCGGCCGCGACCACGGCTCCGGCGGCGAGCAGACGGGCGCGCCGGACACTGGCCCGCGCCGCCTGCACCAGGCGGGGCAACAGGGTGGCGGAGTGCGCGGCATCCGCTCTGGTCTCGGTGGACGTCTCGGTGGACGGGCCGAGTTGCAATGCCTGATCGAGTGGGACTTGGGCCAACAGCCCCGGCAAGCCGACGAGGTGCGCGACCGCCTGGCTGCAGGCGACGCAGTCGTTGAGATGCCGTTCGTAGTCCCGGCGGTCGCCCGGTGACAGGGCGCCGAGCATATACGCGCCGTCCCAATCGGCATATAGATCTGCTGGAGTGTTCATCGCTCCGTCACTCCACGTTCTTGCAGTGCGAGTCGCAGGGCTCGCAGTCCATAGTGCAGCCGCGATTTCACGGTGCCTTCGGGAATGATGAGGTCGCGCGCAGTCTCGGCCACGGATTGGCCTCGATAATATGCGCAGACAATGACCGCCCGGTGGTCGGGAGAGAGATCGTGCAGCGCGTCCGCGACCAGCCAGGCATCGAGCAAGGCATCGGTTTGATCGTCGGTGGGCACCTCGGGCAGTTGGTCGGTGGGAATCTCATGGCGGGCACGGGCCGAGCGCCGGTCATCGATCACCAGGTTTCGGGCCACCGTGAACAGCCACGCGCGCGCAGACACTTCGGTCTGATCGAGCAGGCGAGGGCGCTGCCACGCTCGAAGCAGCGTCTCCTGCACCACATCATCGGCAAAGGCCGGATCCTGCGTCAACCGTACGACATAGCGCCACAAAAGCGGTGCGTGTTCATCGTGCAGTGCCTGCAAGAGTTCGGCGCGCTCATCGGCCATAAGTACCTCCCCTGCTTAACACGCGGTGAACGCGTGTGTGGTTCAGTAGTACCGGTATTACGGGAACTCTAGCCGCAGAGTGCGGCGATTATCACCGCCGCGCGAACTCGATCGGTGCATCGAGGTACGGCGTCCAGGCCGCCCGCTCCGTGTCGTTGATGCGGCGCGGGCGTTCGCTCGTCGCGTCGACGAGCACAATGGTGGTGTTCGCCCGGGCGTACAGAACCTCGGGTGTGACGCCCTCCGGGCTGTATACCTCGTAGCAGACATCGAGGCTGGCACCGCCGAGTTTGCCGAGCCAGAGTCTCACGTCGAGGGGCTGGCGCAGGTAGGGCACCGGCGCGAGGTATTCGATCTCCTGGCGCGCGATCAACGTCAGGGTCGACGCCCCGGGGCGACCGTCGAGCACGGCCGTACTCGCTCCGATCGCTCCGTCGTCTTCGGTCACCCAGAACGCCAGGATGCGCGCCTCCTCGAGCAGGCGAAGCATCTCAGAATTGTTCACGTGGCCGTAAGCATCGAGGTCGGACCAACGCAGGCGAATCGGTACGTGCAGCTTCACCAGATTTACCTGTTCTGTTTAGTCGCGGGTGAGCTTGCGATACGCAGAGCGGTGCGGCTTGGCTGCATCCGGGCCGAGCCGCTCGATCTTGTTCTGCTCGTACGACTCGAAGTTTCCCTCGAACCAATACCAGTTGGCCGGGTTGTCATCCGTTCCTTCATAGGAGAGGATGTGCGTGGCCACCCGGTCGAGGAACCACCGGTCGTGAGTGATCACCACGGCGCAACCGGGAAACTCGAGCAGCGCGTTCTCGAGCGAGCCGAGAGTTTCAACGTCCAGGTCGTTAGTGGGCTCGTCGAGGAGCAGCAGGTTGCCGCCCTGCTTCAGGGTGAGCGCCAGATTCAGGCGGTTCCGTTCACCGCCGGAGAGCACACCGGCCTTCTTCTGCTGGTCTGGACCCTTGAACCCAAAGGTCGACACGTAGGCGCGCGACGGAATCTCGGTCTTGCCGACCTGGATATAGTCCTGGCCGTCCGAGACGACCTCCCACAGGGTTTTGTTCGGGTCGATGCCGCCACGGTCCTGATCGACGTAGGAGATGTCCACCGTTTCGCCGATCTTGAGCTCGCCGCCGTCGAGGGGTTCCTGGCCGACGATGGTTTTGAACAGGGTGCTCTTTCCCACTCCGTTCGGGCCGATGATGCCGACGATGCCGTTGCGCGGCAGGGTGAAGCTGAGGTTCTCGATGAGTATGCGCCCGTCGAACCCCTTCTCCAGCTTGGTTGCGTCGATCACCTGGGCGCCGAGGCGCGGGCCGACCGGAATCACGATTTCTTCGAAGTCGAGCTTGCGGGTGCTTTCGGCGGCGGTGACCATCTCTTCGTAGCGAGCCAGTCGCGCCTTCGACTTCACCTGGCGGCCCTTGGCGTTGGAACGCACCCACTCAAGTTCGTCGGCGAGACGACGCGACAGCTTCGCGTCCTTCTTACCCTGCACGAGCAGACGCTCCTGCTTCTTCTCGAGGTAGGTTGAGTAGTTGCCCTCGTACGGGTACAGGTGTCCGCGGTCGATCTCGGCGATCCACTCGGCCACGTGGTCGAGGAAGTACCGGTCGTGAGTGACGGCGAGCACAGCGCCCGGGTACTTGGCGAGGTGCTGCTCGAGCCAAAGCACGCTCTCGGCATCGAGGTGGTTGGTGGGCTCGTCGAGAAGCAGTAGGTCAGGCTTCTGCAACAGCAGTTTGGTCAAGGCCACCCGGCGCTTCTCACCACCGGACAGGTTGGAGACTTCGGAGTCTCCCGGCGGGGTGCGCAGGGCGTCCATGGCCTGTTCCAGCTGCGAGTCGAGGTCCCAGGCATCCGCTGCATCGATGGCTTCCTGCAGCACGCCCATTTCGGCGAGCAGCGTATCGAAATCTGCGTCGGGCTCGCCGAGGGCGAGGCTGATCTCGTTGAAGCGGTCGACCTTGGCTTTAATCGGTCCGACGCCCTCTTGCACGTTCTCCAGCACGGTCTTGCTCTCGTCAAGCTGCGGCTCCTGCATCAGGATACCGACGGTGTAGCCCGGGGAGAGTCTCGCTTCGCCATTGCTGGGGGTGTCCAGGCCCGCCATGATCTTGAGGATGGTGGACTTTCCGGCACCGTTCGGGCCGACCACACCGATCTTGGCGCCGGGAAAAAAGGACATGGTGACGTCGTCAAGAATCAGCTTTTCGCCGATCGCCTTGCGAGCGCGGACCATTGAGTAAATAAATTCGGCCATAGTGTTTACCAGTCTATTTGCCGGGTGGACCCAACAAGACACAAACCGGTCGACAAAATTGGCGCGACCACGCTGTGGAAGCCGTTGCTGGCCGGCCCGATCTGGCCGATCAGGCATTCCCCGGCGAAGCGTACGGAGAACTGGATGGAGTCGGCGGCCAGGTCGGCCTGGGTTCGATCAAAGGTCACCTCCATTGCGGCGCGGTCGAACCCGCCGGCCACGAGCGCATCGATGTAGGCGCGTCCGTCGGCTGCGGGGTTGGCTTTGGTGACGGCGGCGGCGAGAAAGTTGAAGTACACCAGGTTCTCGGCCGCGGTTCCGTCGGGCACGAGCGTCGCGTCAGGCGCCGGTGTGGCCGACGGCTCGGGCGCACCGGAGTTGGACGGCGCCGTGTCGTTAGCGGGGGGTTTTGCTGGGACGCCGGTGCACGCGGTCAGGCTTACCCCGAGGAGCAGCCCAGCGCTCACCATACCCAGCGCGAACCGCGGGCAGCGTGCACGTCGCCGCGCTGTTTTCGCACCCACACTCTGCCATGCTGGTTTCGCCACGCCCAAGATTTGCCTCCCCCAGTCCACGCACGTGGACGATGCTACGAGTCTAAACGGGCATACGCATCCTGATCAGCGTCGATGTCGATCGGAACAAAGCCGTCGTCGGAACGGTCGATCTGCCTACTTTCCGCTTCATACGCGGTGGCTGATTCGGCGGACTCTGCAGGCTCTACCTGTTCTGGCCTGGTCTGCTCGGCAGGGGTTTTGGAGGAAGCATTGCTGCGCACCGGCGTCGTGGTGTACCAAGTGAGGTCGTGTCCGAGAGCGTCGGCCAGAATATCGACGTCAATTCCGGATTTTTCGGCGTTGGACCATGTGCGAATAACCAGTCGGCCACTCACGATGACGTGCTGGCCCTTACTGAGCGACGACGCCGCATTTGTGGCCAACTGGCGAAATGTCGTGACGGAGTACCAGCTGCTCTCGTCCTCAACCCACTCATCTTTCGCGCGGTCCAGATGACTCTGGCGGGAGGCCAGTCGAAAGGACGTGATCGGGGCGCCGTTTTTGCCCACACTGCGGCGGGGGACGGTGCCGATGATTCCGGATACGGTGATGTGGTCGCTCATAGTTTCTCCCGGCACGGTCAGCGCGTGAGGACTCGCACGTAAGCCGCCGAGCGAACACCCGGCGCAAGCGACCCGGAAACGGCAACTCGTGCCATTCTTTGCCGTTCCCGGATCGCACACTGTGAGTGTGCCGCTCGGAACAACGCCGCGGCGCACGCTGCGCACGATCAGTGGAGAACGGGGTAGCGAAACGACTGTGGAGGAGGAACTAGCTGACCAGGTACTCCGAGTACGACTTGCGAATCTTGTTGACCTTGGGCACGGCGACCGCCATGCAGTAGCCCTGTCCGGGATTCTTGGTGAAGAAGTCCTGGTGGTAGTCCTCGGCCTCGTGGTACTCGCCAAGCGGCTCGATCGTGGTCGTGATGCCGGCACCCCACCATTCGGTCGCGCGATCGCGGGCCGTTTCAAACAGCTGCTTCTGCGCGTCGTCGGTATAGAACATTGCCGACCGGTACTGGGTACCCACATCGTTACCCTGGCGATTGAGCTGGGTGGGGTCGTGCAGGGTGAAAAATACATCAAGAATCACGCTGGCCGGAATGACATCGGGATCGAAGGTCACCGCGACGGCTTCGGCGTGACCGGTATGACCGGTGCAGACCGCTTCATAGCTCGGGTTGGTTGTCGTACCGCCGGTGTACCCCGACACGACATCGCTTACTCCGCGTAAGACCCGATACACGGCATCGAGACACCAAAAACATCCACCTGCGACCACAAAAGTTTGCACCGTATCAGTATAACTCTTTGCTTGCTGCAGCCTCCGGTCGAACCGGCATTCACGCCGCCTGTTCGCCTAAAGCGGATGTCGGTGGTCGCCCGTACGCTCAAAAAACACCCAGGGCGGCTGGGATACTGCGGCATTATTACGGAGGCGCACAAATGACCACTCTCATCGCACCGATTCTTCGCACAGCAATTTCCATCACAGCACGCCCCGCAACGGCACTTCCCACGGTGCGTGGCCGCAACTTCATCCTCGTGCGCGACGGGCTGTGGCGCATTGTCGATCCAGCCGGCGCTGTCATCGGGTATATCGAACACCACGTCGATGTCGACGGCAACCGCTATAGCGCCCGGAGAATCGTCTTCGCGACCCGCACCCGAGACCTCGGCGAGTTCTGTCGCATCGACGATGCGGTGGACTGCTTTCGCTAGTAACGCACTAAGAAGTACACCCTCGTGAGGGCAAGGAGTGCACTTGCCTGAGGGCACGCCGCGTCTGATCCCAGAGAACAGGGTTCGGCACGGATAAAATCCTGCACATGGAATGGTGGAATAACTTCGTAGCCTGGTTTACCGACGTCAACACCCAACCGATGATTTTCACTGCGGTCGTGTTCATCGGCGCGATCGTCATTGCCAGCGTGCTGGCCGCGTTGATCTCGCGCGGAGCCATCAAACGGCTCATTACCCAGCGCGATCGCGAGATCAAGGTGGCTGCTATCGCGACCCTCGTCGATGCCGCCACCGAGGCATCCGTGTGGAATTCGCTCACACCGCAGGAACAAGTCATGAGCGACCGAGCGGTCGCCCAGGCCGATATTCAGGTACGGCTGCTGCCAATTCGCGGATCGGGAATCGCCGCGAACTGGGCTGCCCACGAACTCTACGAACTCAAGCGCACCTCCGCCACGTTCGGATACCAGCTGGAGCCGGCGTTGGTGGAGTTTCGTGACCGACTGATCGAATGGCAAAACAAGCCCGCCCGCGCACGCAAGATTTTTCAGGGCGATCTCGACCGATGGAAGTTGCAGAACTCCTCCACCGAGAAGAGCCTGCTGGCAGAGCAGGAAGCGTGGGTGGCCCAGCAGCACCACGACCAGTACAACCCAACCGATTCGGCGCCCACTCCGATGCGGGCCGCGCCGCTCACACCGGCGGTCGTCAACCGAACTGCTTCGTCCGCTTCGACGGCTTCGGACGCTTCGACCGAAACCCAGCGCCTTTTGGATGACGTGAACAAGCTCGAGGTGCGCGGCACCGACCCGCTCACGCGCTCCTCGGCGGCCCCCACCCTATAGTCGCTCTTCTCAGACAACCGACGAGCCGGTCGGCGCTTTCTCAGCGCTGACCGGCTCGTGTTTTGTTTACCGCGTCGGCGACGAGTGCCACCACGTGTCGAACAATGACGCAGGTACGCGCCGCTTGTGCTCGGTGCTGAGATAGCGTGCCTCGATGGCCTCGGCCACTTCATCTTCGACCGACCGGCCCTCGAGGAAGTCGTCGATGTGCTCGTACTGAAGACCGAGGTTGGCCTCATCGGTCTGGCCGGGAGTGTGGTCGAGCAGGTCAGCGGTGGGGTCCTTCAGATAAAGCTGTTCGGGCGCACCCAGCTCCATCAACAGGGCGCGGCCCTGGCGTTTGGTCAGCCCGGTCAAGGGCAGAATGTCGGTGCCGCCGTCGCCGTACTTGGTGAAGAATCCGGTCACAGCTTCGGCAGCATGGTCGGTTCCGACCACGAGCAGGCCGAGCTGACCGGCCACGGCATATTGGGCGATCATGCGTGAGCGAGCCTTGATATTGCCCTTGGTGAAGTCCGTCATAGCCACCTCGAGGCTCGCCAGGAATTCACTTTCAAATCCATCGACGGCGAGTTCAATGTTGAAAGTAGCCTGCGAGGGCGGGCGGATAAATTTCAAAGCAAGTTGAGCATCCACTTCGTCCCGCTGCACTGCGTACGGCAGGCGCACTGCCACAAAGGTGGCCGGATGCCCTTCCTCGGTCAGTTCGCCTGCCGCCAGGGCGCAAAGGCGGCCGGCGAGGGTGGAGTCCTGGCCGCCGCTAATGCCGAGCACGAAGCCCTGTGCGCCGGTGCGTTTCAGGTACTCCTTGAGAAATTTCACCCGACGGCGCACTTCAGCGGCCGGGTCGATAGTGGGTGACACGTTGAGTTCGGCGATGATTCGCGCCTGGAGTTCTCGCATACCTAAATCTAGCAATCCTCGAGAAATGGTGCTCCCGCCCAATTCAAGAAATATGGCTGGTCGCACCTGGCAGATGGGCAGCGAAGGCGACGACATTCTGTCGGCACGGTAAACCAAACGATCCCCTTCCGGCCACTGTTCTCGAGAATGCGAAAGTAGTTGCGTTGGGCCACTAAAACGACGAGTTTTTGCCTTCTTGAAGATGAGAAGAAACTTCTGATCTGACATCATTTTTATGCTGAGATTTACTCGCTTTAGTGGTCGATTCGGGCTATAGTTGGGGGTGAAGGAGGCACTGACGCCATGACCCTCACCGCCCCGCCCACTGCAACTGGCTCCGTGCCGGAACCTGAGGGTTCTCGGGTTGCGGCCGTTGCAAAGGCCGGTGCGATTCTGGCTTTGGCGTTTGATGGGGTGCAGTTTGGGCAGCTCGATGACAGCGAAGCTGTCGCGGTCATGGTGGCTCTAGAGGGTTTGGGCCGCAAGGTCGATGGTGTCAGGCTACGAGCCACCGCCGACATCGGCGTGCGCGCTGAGACCGACCGTGGCAACGGGTCCCTCGCCTACCAACACGGATGCCGTAACCGGGTTGAATTCATCACCCAACTCGCCGGCATCTCCAGCCGCGAAGCTCAACGGCGCCTCAAGCTGGGCGAGACCGTCGTGGAACGCACGCCGATGGGCCTGCCCGTGCCAGCGCGGTACCCCGTCGCCGCCGAAGCACTGGTCAGCGGCGACCTGGGCCTGGAATCGGCAGAGATCATCGCCAGCACGTTGACCGCGCTGCACGGAAAAGTGCTGCAGGACGACCTCGACCGTGTGGAACGTGCCCTGGTCGCCTCCGCGACCGGGGCGATCACCCCGGAAACTGCCGGACTACCCGGAGCCGGCATCCGCTTCACGCCCGACCTGCTGCGGGCGCAAGCCGTGGAGTGGCAGGGCCGGCTCGATCCCGACGGCACCGCCCCCAACGACGACACCGTCGAAGCGAAAAGCACGCTGACGTTCGGGCTGCTGCGCCACGGCTTATACCCGCTGCGCGCCGACGTCACCCCCGAGCTGCGCGGCATCATGGACACCCTCTTCGACACCTACCTGTCAGCCCGGTCTCGCACGCCACGGTTCGAACCCACCACACCCCTCAACGGCACCGGAAGCGATAGCGACACCGACACTGGGTTAGATGGTCTT